>JAESRW010000191.1 GCA_016764395.1 Flavobacteriales bacterium | reverse complement strand
CTAGATAGTATATTAGGCCATCTGAAGTATCTTTTGCCATAAGGATTCGATTTCAGATTGAATATGATCTTTGTGTGTAGTGTTTTTTATCCAGTTGCACCGATTCTGTACATATCTTAATTTATCCTTGATCACGTTTTGCTCTTCAAGAGATAAACTATCGGAATCCCATTTGCTGGTTAGTTCTGTTACCTCTTGCATAAGTTCCTCAGCGTTTGGTGCGATGTTAAACAGGGCCTGGGGGTGTGCTTTGGGTGCACTGTCCTGCTCAATTACCTTATCTATAATACCCGCCAATATCTCAATTTGGTCTTCGCTGTCCCAGATGTATTTGAGCACCCAGAGGTCTGAAAGAATGGCTTCCTCTCTGCCGCAAATGACCGCACTTGCCGCCAATAAATTTTGAACTTTGACTGCCCGTCTATCGGAGACTTTGATTCCTGTGTTTCTCAGGTTATGCACCAGATCCACATATTGGTCACGAATAGGGGAGAGGTCCACTTTTTTGCTCAGGGCCTGCATCTCCTTTATTTCATCAGGTCTAATCTGCGGAATTTCGTTAAACTGTTCCACTTCCAACTTACGCCCGGCTAGTAATACCTGCTCCATCAAGTCGGGATTGACATACTCGCACCTGACACGAATTAAGAATCTGTCCAGTAACGCATTCAATGCTTCGTCCTCTGGCAGTACATTACTGGCGCCGACAAACATAAGCGCAGGCAGTTTTCTTGTTTCCTTTCCACGCCGGAATATTTTTTCGTTCAGGGCCATGAGCAAGCTGTTCAGGATGGCACTGTTGGCATTGAAAATTTCGTCGAGGAATACCATGTAGGCCTCTGGAAGCATCCCTTCCGTATTGGTGATTAATTCTCCCTCTTTCAGTTTGCGGATATCAAACGGGCCAAAGATTTCATTGGGTTCTGTGAACCTTGTCAGGAGATACTCAAAATTGTTTCCTCCCTCAATACAACTGGAGAGCTGCCTCACGATAGCACTTTTGGCGGTGCCGGGAGGTCCAAGTAAGAAGGAGTTCTCTCCTGCAATCAAACAAATGCCCAGCAGATCAATAATTTCATCTTTCCCGATGAACGATTCTTTAACATGATCGAGGACCTTATTTAGCTTGTCAATCTTATTCATCGATTATTCTGTTGTTGTCGTTGTTGTTTCAAATTCCTTCCAAAATTCATTTTGATAGATGCCTAAATTGGCGCGTACCAAATCGCTGTTGGAAATATGTTGAGCCAGTTCCGAACGCCTGTTTGCGATGATCCGGTTCACATACAATTGATGCAAGCATGGATCAGATGATATCATGGATAGGTCGAGTTTGTCAGGCTTAAGTTTATACGCTACTCCGGAGTAATGCCAGAGATATAGTTGCTTTTCAAGTACTTCAATGAGCCTATCTTCATGGTCTATTAGCTTTAGCTGCGTGATCATTTGAGGCAAAAACCGGAGACAAAGATCGACTGATACAGCAGAGGATGAATTGAATTCACCCTCGAAAAAGGGCAGAAGCGCAGCCAAACTGTCTGGCTCATCTTTCCGATATAAAATCAACTGAGCTGCGGTATATATCGTTTTGGCCCCCCACAATGCCGCATCGTCATCAAACGCCGGAGCTACGTGGGAATAATCCATGGATTCGGCTTCATATTGGTTTCTTAAAAACTCTATTACTTCAATTTCCTCGAGTTCATCAAATTTCAAGATGTTTCCATACAACATGATTTCCTCATCTTGTCTGAGTTTTTCTATCATATTGAAGAAGAAGCCGCTATCCATTGATTGAGTCCCATTAATGAGGTCCGTATCCACATGAATCGGAACAAGGTAATTTACGCAAATCGTTTAATTAATTGGACCTAAAATTGGAATAATAAGGCTAATATATTCCACAGAATATCTACGAATTACGAAGATATACGAATGTTCCAATGGTGGTTTTCTTCTGGTTCTTCTCATTGAGTATCCTCAATGAAATTAATTACAAAAGATGAAAATCGGCTTGAAAGTGGAACGCAAATATTGTTAAGATAATTTTTAGGTAGTTGAAAATTAAAATGCCTTTGGTTTACAATATCGTTGCAATATGTCAGGATATAGAGCGCGTTTTGATTTGGGAGAAACGTTTAGTTTTCAATAAAGCATATGCTTTAACCGCTAAGGTCGCAAGGGTTTCGCAACGGACGCCATGAATGATCACTCTACTTTTACCTTGGCGCTCTTGGCGAAACCCTTGCGACCTTAGCGGTTAAACTGGAAATCTAGATAACGTAGAATTCTGATTAACAGGGGGGGAATTAAATGCAGAAAACAACAATTTACAACACCATCTTAAGCTAGAGCCTTTAAAATTTATCTAAAGATGACTACTTTTTCAACTGCCTTTATTTCTTCGTGATGCAGTAACTGGAAGTAATAAATTCCCTCCGGGAGAACTCCGGACTCCCAGGTTATTGAAGATTGGCTCCTGGTGATGTATAGCTGGTCAATCAATTGACCCGTTAAAGTAAATATTTTGATTGATGCTGCCTGATCTGAAGAATGAACGCGAATACGCGTACTTCCCGCAGTGGGATTTGGATAAACGCTTAGCAACCTCTTCTTTGTTCTTGATGCATCTATACCCACAGAATTTGGATTGATTTGAATCTTTAATGCTACAGGATAGTGATCGGTCATAGTGGCATCGTATTCTGAAAGGCCCCCAGCAAGGAAATCGGAGACTCTAATTGTTTTGATTTCAGAGCTGTCATTTCCAAATTCCGGGAACAATTCACTGGTCATAAAAATATGGTCTAAATGGGAGGGCCATGATGGGAAGGACCATTGGGAGCTACTTCCCTGCGCAATGCCCATATCTGCAAAAAGATAGTTGGTGGGATCATCCAATAGGTCCTGGAATACGTTGTTGACTGCGTTATCGGTGAGCACATCATTCAAGTCTCCTAACACAATTACCCTGTTGTTGGAGTAGTTGACGCCGATAAGTTGGGTCAATAGGTTACTCGCATCAAATCGCCTTTTTTCCTCATCCCAAGGATCATTGTGATTGATGACGCCGTTTCCACAACACTTAAAATGATTGTTGATGATGACAAAATGCTCTCCTTTGAACAAGAGTTCCATTACCAAAGGTGGCCTGGGAAATTCGCGTTGAAACGATTGATAGATCTGGTAAATGATGATGACCTCAATTTCACTGGTATCGTATACGTAGGCAAGGCCCGGTGAGGTATTGCTTGCGAAGAATCCATCCCAGCCCGGAAGATTGTTCAATAAACTCTGAAAAGCAGCTACATCGTTAATCTCTTGCAATGCAAAAACGTCGATGTCAAGCGACTTAATAACCATCGCTGCAGAGTCTATGGTGGTCTGTCCGTTTTTCGGAAAGAACTCCAGATTCCAGGTAGCTACCTCGAAAGTATTCTCTTCTCCAAAAGACAGGTTATCCAGGCTTTGTGAAAACAAAGAGAAGTTTCCAATAAAGAGGAGCAATGCGAGTAGCGGCTTTCGCATATTCATATCATTAAATTAGCCATTCTTGATAATGAAAGGTAAGCTGCAGCAATCGAAGTATCGTGGCTGGCTTTTGCGACAATATTGTTCAGGGAATCGAGGGCTCTTTTTTCCTGAGCATAGGCTCCCATTGTCATGAGCACCATGAATAAGACACAACTTGTTCTTAGCATTTTCCTCCTCATCTCATGTTCTTCATTTACCCACTAAAACTTAAGAAACTTTTGACCCTTCATTGCCGTGATAAAGGGCCGTTTTTCTATACGCTTCATCGGCCTTGATCTTCTCGATCATAAGATGGAAGTTTTTGTCTTTGGATGCACAAAAAAAGGCCCTGCATGCCTGTGGCCTTGTGGAATGGATGGAACACAAATTGTCTTTCAAATAGAAACAGCTTCCATTTTTTTGTTGTTCAATAACATTGGCGCCGTATTCTTGTGCTTCATCAAAATTATCCACGAATCCAAATTGCTCAAATTGGGTTCTATAGTTGCCTGATTTGTATTCTTCCTCCGTTAAGTTGATGCAAAATAATTTACAGCATACCCCACTTTGATTACATTTCATACCCCTTGACTGCTTTGATGGATGATAATCATATTCTGTTTTCCCGATTTTGGAAGAATTAAATTATAAGGGCCACTTAGCCATTCAGTTTCTCATGGTTTTAAATTTCCCCGGCAAAGAAACCTCCAGCAATTCAAGATCGTCAGAAAGGTTAGAGAACGTATGCTTTAGATTGGGGGGAATAACAAAGGCATCTCCTTTACGCATACGATGAGCCGTATGTCCATCTGCCGCTAATTCCATTTTACCTTGCATGATGAAAGTAAAGAGAATATCAGCATCATGGCTAAGCTCCTGCTGCTCAGCATGGCTGTCTATAACGCGTCCCACGTGAACAGAGGCTATTCCAGCGGTAGCCTCATCGATTCCCGTGTCCCTAAACTCAAAACCATTCATTCTCCAGGCCTTCCAGCTGGCATCCTTCAATACATGATGACAAAATTTTTGTCTCTGAAACGCTCGATCTGGTCTAAAATCCTCCGTAGGCAGCTCCATGTCATGGACTATGGTTGTCATGTGTTCTGCCGGAACCCCAATTTCAATAACTTCCAGGTTATCTGAAGCTTCCAATACGCGATGTCTAATTTCTGGTGGCTGTGTAACACAATCGCCGGCCTCCAGAATGAACGGTGCTCCCTGATCCTCATATACTAGTTTCACCCATCCGCTGTAACAGAAGATTAATTGAAAGCCTATGGTATGGTAGTGGACAGAATCCGGAACAGGTCCTCCGTTTGGAATTCGGATATGAGATGCGATGATGCTTCCTCCCAACCGATCAGGGATTAAATCCCGGTATAACATGCCGGCTCTTCCGATCACCCATGGATCGCTGTCCTCCAGCTTTCTTACCTCAAATTTGTGTACGGTTGCGGGCCTGTTGACCGTATATGATTTAGGAAGCACGATCAATTTCGTTCCACCGGGGGCCGTTAATTCATCTTGACCATTTCCGATTGCTTCAGGATAGTTCGTCAATAAATGAAGGGTAGGAGCGGGGGCTGTTGTATTCTTGTCCAGGCGAATGTGTATTCCGTGTCCGGACATCACAGCCACTTCCGGATCATCATCTGGAAAGATGTTATCCAGTCTAAATCCCAGATGGGTGAAAAAGGACATTTCTTCTGTCACATCGCTGGTCGGTATCAACACCTGTGCAGTATTCTCTGGATTTGCCGATGCTTCGTTTTCCATCTCTCTACCGTTCTTGATATCTGTCTAATTTTCTTTTTTAGGATAGTCAAAGAAGTCTAACGAACCCTTTCCATCGCCTACATAGAGCCAGTTGTCCAACGCAAAAGTAATCGATACAATGCCACAAGTGGGCACGTTATCGATTTGCATGTCCCTTTGTAGGAAGTTGGCCAGATAGGTTATCCCCGGATTATGTGCGAAAATTGCGATCGTTTTCGATGCTTCCTGTGATCCTTGTATGATGTCCAGTAGATCATCTACTCCGCCAAGGTAGATCGATTTTTCAAATTCAACATCAGCAAAATTGAAGGCTATTTCTTTACAAATGAGTTGCGCTGTTTGGGTGGTTCTCTCAGAAGGGCTGGCGAACATTTGATCGAGCACAATTCCGCGGTCACGGAGCTTTTGTCCCATTAATGGAGCCGCCTTCTTACCTCTGCCATTCAGGGGCCGGTCAAAATCGGCCAGGCCCTGGCTCTTCCAACTCGACTTGGCATGCCGTATTAAGATGACTGTTCTAAATGTATTGGGCATGCTTCATTTTCGTGTTTAATCCATCACTAAATTATTTAAAAAACTTGTCATTTCGACCAAAGGGAGAAATCTTCCTAAGCATGCACCGAAACCCTATCAATGCTGATATAATCGTACGTTTGCTTACATTTATCTTTCGATAACGATTTCCACTAAACAAAATTCAGCAAAAATGATCTTCAATTCTTCCTTAAAACAGGCTACCGGTTTTCTAGGTGTACTCTCACTCATATGCTTCTCTTCCTGTAATAATGGCACTGAGCCGGTGACCGAAGCAGACTCAAATAATATAGATGTTGAAAAGGTAAAGGCCAAGCCGGAAGCAAAAGAAGAGTTCGTTTACTATATGCTGCCTTCGGCGCTACAAATTGCCCATATTTTTAGAAAGTCGGGTTTGAAGTATTATCCAAATGTAATTAACGACCCAAACAATGTTAGCAAATACGTTTCTGAGACGAGTAAGCTACAGAACATCGGCGTTTTTAGCGCTGACCTTTGCTATGCAGCATTGAATCAACAAACACAGGAGGAGCTGAATTGTTTAAAGGCCATGATGGATTTATCGGGTGAGATGGGATTTTCAAGCGTTTTTACAGGCGCTTTTGTAGATCGATTTGAAAAGAATATAGCCCATGAAGATTCCATGATAAGCATCCTGACGGAATTGCAGAAAAGACTGGATTACTATTTACAAGATGCCGAAATGAACGATCAATCGATCATCATCTTCTCAGGTGCATGGGTTGAGAGCATTTATCTAAGTCTGGCAGGATACAGGGCGGAAGGCGATGTGAGTGGACTGTCGGTAAGAATTCAGGAGCAGTTGTATATTCTCAAGGGGCTCATATCAAAGCTCAATGATGTATGGGAACCCGATGAGCAGGTGAAAGCGCTAACGAGTGATTTGGAAGCGCTTTTGACGATTGTGGAAGACTTATCCTTTATCACCAATGTGGACCCGAAAGAACAGGTTTCAGTGAGCGAAGTAGCCATCAGCGATGAGGAAATAAAACTAATTCTCAAGACGGTGGATAAAATTAGGGCGACAGTAGTTAATGGGTAGTTGTTACATGGATTTAAAACAGCTAATACTTCTCCTCTTCATTTATCAAATCAAGATATTTCAAAACTACTTCAAGCGTCCTATTCTTTTCTTCAGCTTCATAGGCTTTTAGTAAACTTGGATGTGGCTTAAGCAGCCTCAGCAAGTGATCTCTGGTCAATAAATTGGTTATTCCAGTTTTAAGATTCAATATATAATGAACTTTACCTTTGTTTTGTTCAGCAACCTGGGCGCTGGACACAGCTGCACCAATCAATCCATAGTTGACCCCAGACTTCTTTACCTTGTCCCGTTCAGCCAGGGACAGAATAGGTAAGCCTTTAAAATAGGAGTACTTGCCAAGCTTGTCGATCTTAATGAATCCCTTCTTATCCATCCCAAGTCTGAAGGCATTGATATAAAAAACACCATTCTTGTAGATCGCCCAAACCTGATTTTTCATGATCTTGTTACCAATCAAAAGATCTACTGGTGTAATTTTATATAGGTCAACACCTTTGATGTTTTTCTTGAGCTTGATTTGAAATTCGCAATCGTACAACGTTTTATTGGCAGCCAGATCCACACTGTTCATGTAGGCACCGTTACTCATCTTAGTGGTCTGAGCCAAGGCTGGGGAAACCGAGATGACCATAATGTAGAGTGATGTAAAGATGGTTCTTTGCATCTGTTTGTATTTTACTTTTTTTGTTAGGCCGGTCAGATGTAATCTGCCTACCGGATAGGCAGGTTCACGCATAGTCACATTTTGTGTGTCGAGAGCGTGATCACGCTGGTCTCATTTTTGAACAGCTCGGGTATGGACACCATCGGTTGTTTGGTTAGGTAAATGGCCGTTATAGTCAATGGTTAAATTAATACAGCTTGTGTTTACCATGATCTGGTCAAACCCATCCTCAGTGGTCTCAAAATCGTCATAATATGCTGCCCGCGTTAATAGGAGCGTAGCGTCATCTATCCACTTCCCTTCATCTTCTCTAGACCAACCACCACCACCACCACTGAGCCCAATAACTTGCGCATCCATACTCTAAATTAAACATTAATGTCTGTGATGGCAACGGATTGTTAAATTTACAGCTTCAAAACCAATTATATGCGAACAGTTCTGTTAAGCCTTGTGTTGTCTTTCATTTTTATAAGTGGACATGCCCAGTCCGATATTGACATCAAATCTCTTAGGAAATACGACGGCTACTTCGATTTTTATTATTCAGAAAAGGAGGATAAACTCTTTCTGGAAGTCACAGCGCTCGACAAGGAGTTTTTATATGTCAATTCCTTGAGCCAGGGGATAGGAAGCAATGACATAGGACTGGACCGGGGGCAGTTGGGAAACTCTCAGGTGGTGTACTTCAAGAAAGCGGGCAATAAAATATTGCTGGTACAGCCCAACTTGAAATACAGAGCCAACACCGATAATGTTTTGGAGAAGGCATCAGTTGAACAAGCTTTCGCCAAATCGGTTTTGTTTGGATTCCCAATTGAACAGGACACTAAAGGAGGCTTTCTGATTGATATGACTCCTTTTTTAATGGAGGATGCCCACGATGTCGCCGGGCGATTAAAGAGGGGGGAGGAAGGAAGTTACTCCGTAGACGAAAGTAGATCAGCATTGGCGCTGGAACGGATAAAGGCATTTCCTAAAAACGTTGAGTTTGAGGCGCTGCTCACATTCAAAGGTACTCCCAAGGGTAAATATCTAAGTTCGGTAACCCCCAATGCCCATTTTGTGACGGTGTATCAACACCACTCCTTTATCGAGTTGCCAGATAATAATTATAAGGCTAGAGTATACAATCCACAAAGTGGGGCATTCGATTTTTCCTACCGTGATTATGCCACCCCTATTGAAGAATCGATTGAGAAGAAATTTGTACACCGGCACAGGCTGGTAAAGAMGGACCCTWCYGCTCAGCKCAGCKMAGCGSTGGAACCCATTATTTATTATTTRGATAACGGAACACCGGAGCCTATTCGYTCAGCGCTATTAGAYGGKGGGCGTTGGTGGAACCAGGCCTTTGAGGCRATTGGYTACMAGGATGCMTTTCAATTYAAAATCCTKCCAGATGATGCCGATCCWATGGATATCAGRTATAATGTGGTRCAGTGGGTGCACCGTTCTACCAGGGGATGGAGCTATGGARGTACYGTATCYGATCCACGTACGGGAGAGATCATTAARGGACACGTGAGCYKAGGCAGTTTGAGGGTAMGACAGGATTTTCTCATTGCTCAAGCGTTAAGCAASGCTCCTTTTGCCGAGCATGATAAGCATGTCCCACAAATGCTTGAAATGGCKTTGGCCCGMATACGYCAGTTATCGGCACATGAAATTGGRCAYACACTKGGGTTTGCACACAACTTTGCCGCCAGTACSAACAACAGGGCCTCTGTAATGGATTATCCACATCCATATGTKACKYTGGAGAATGGYGCCATTAATTTRCGAGATGCCTATGCAGTRGGAATTGGTGARTGGGATAAGGTTTCYGTKGCTTATTCCTATAGCCAATTTGCAGAYGCARCAGCTGAAAAGGCSGGAYTAAAAKCCATTCTGGAAACTGCRAATAAGAAAGGGTTGCGCTATATTTCTGATGGAGATGCCCGCTCTCARGGTGGAGCACATGCCTATGCGCACCTCTGGGAYAATGGRGMAGATCCTGTKGCRGAATTAKTGCGCCTTATRAAAGTAAGGGAGCAAGCGATMAARCAGTTTTCTGTAGAYAATATTCGTGATGGTGAACCRCTCAGTCTTTTGGATGATGTATTTGTGCCTTTRTACTTTTTTCACCGCTACCAAACAGAGGCGGCAGTTAAACTAGTGGGAGGGATGGACTATCATTATGGATTGAAAGGGGATGGGTTGCCCTTGTCAACTGTGCTCCCACCAGATCAGCAACGAAACGCTCTAAAAGCTATCCTTGCTACTTTAGATGCTGAGTTCTTGGCGATCCCCAGGGAGCAATTGAAGCTGTTTGCTCCTAAAAGTGTTTGGAGCAGAGGGAGGGAGAGTTTTAAAGGAAAGACGGGGGTTGCCTATGACGCGTTGGGCGCCTCAGCGACAGCGGCTCAAATGACCGTTCGATTATTGCTGCACCCTGAACGCGCCTCCCGAATCGTGCAGCAAATCGCCATGGATTCGACCAACTTGGGTTTGAGGGAAGTGGTGGAGAAACTCATCAAAAAAACGCTGCATCAGAGTAGTGATGACGCATACCTATTTAGTGTGCAGCAAAGTGTGAATGCTGTGGTATTGCAAGAGCTGATGCGATTGGCTCAGGACAAGAACGCCTATCCGCAAGTGAGGTCCATTGTCAATGAGCGGCTTAAAATATTTGAAGTTTACCTCAAGGCCAAGCGGGTGAAGAATTATGCTGACCTAGGTTATCTCCACACGCTCAGGCTTTATTTTGAAAATCCCGAGTCCATACCATCCTACGATATTCCCAAAATACCAGATGGTTCGCCAATCGGTAGCGATGATTGTTCGTATGGCTCTGACGTGTTATGGTAAGGCAATAGGCATTTCGTTAGGGTGGGTGCCCGGACAATAAGCACATGAACAGAACATCAATGACGCAGATGAAACGGATTTGTGTTGATGCCCCACTTCAAAATCCGCAGTGATCAGCTCGATCAGCGTCATCTGCGTTCTACTACTTTGATAATGTCTTTGGATGCGGTAATTTGATTGTTAGGTATTTATACCAAGCTCAACTTAGCTTAATTTACCCGCAATAAATCCAGTTGTCCAGGCAGACTGAAAATTGTACCCCCCTGTTATTCCGTCAATGTCCATGATTTCTCCGGCGAAATAGAGGTTTTTACAGATTTTGCTTTCCATCGTGTTGAAGTTGATACTATCAAGGCTCACTCCTCCACAGGTCACAAACTCCTCCTTGAAGGTCGTTTTTCCTTTTACCGTATACACGTCGTTGCACAGTACGTTGGTCAATTTATTAAAATGTTTTTTTCCGAGATCTCCCCACTTCTTGTTTGCCCGTAAATCGCTTCTCTCCAACAAGAATGACCACATTCTTTGCGGGAGAGAGTAGGGCTTAACATTGGCCAGTATTTTATTGGGCTGCTTTGCCGCTGTATCTTTTAAATGATTCATGACAAGTTCGCTGTTTTTTTCATTCACCCAGTTAACCTGGATATTGAAGTTGTATTCAAGATCACTCAAGATTCGAGCTCCAAAAGCAGACAGTTTTAGGATAGCGGGCCCACTCATTCCCCAGTGCGTGATTAACAATGGGCCTTTTGATTTTAATTTAGTTCCCTGGATGCCTACCAAAGCGTTCTCGGCAACTACCCCCATCAGGTTTGTAATGGACTCTTTGGGCATGTTAAAGGTAAAGAGGGATGGAACGGGATCCTCAATCTGGTGCCCCATGGTTTCTAACCACTCCAGGCCCATTCGCTTTGGGGAACCTCCTGTGCCGACAATGACTTTATCAAAGGTTCTTGGTTTCAAACTTTCCCTCGAGAATGACAATTCCAGCTGTCCATCCACCTGCGTTATGGAGGTTATTCCAGCCCCCATTTCAATCAATATGCCCAGTCTTTCAGCTTCCTTTAAGAAGCAATCAATAATGCTCTGGGAGCTTTGAGAAGCGGGGAAAACATGCTGGTCTTTCCGAATGACCAGTGGTACCCCCCTGGACTCAAACCAGGCCAAGGTATCTTTGGCATTAAAAACTTGAAAGGATTTCTTTAATTTCTTGCCTCCTCTTGGATAAGCGCTAGAGAGTTCTTTGATGGAGAAACAAGCGTTGGTGACGTTGCATTTTCCACCACCTGAAACTTTTACCTTGGATAACAGGTTTTGGGTCTTCTCCAGAATGACTACTGTAGCCGTTGGATAATTCTCTTTGGCAGCCATAGCTGAAAAGAATCCTGCTGCTCCACCTCCTATAATTGCAATTTTCATATTAATCGTCAATTGCTCCTTTCAGTTTTACCGGGTTTATGCTTCAAGAATTTCCTGTTGCCATCACGAGCTTCATTCCCATGAATGCTACATGCTGGATTGTTTATATTTAAGAATATGATTTTGCGATTACCAATTATAGATGGGTTCATAAAAATCGTCGTCTTCGGAATCATATGAAGTCGTCATCTTGGCATGCGTTTCAATCCTACCTTGCCAATTAAGTCTTAATACTTCTTCCATTATAATACGACCCTGTTGATCGTACTCTATGCTGTTTTTGAACGTGAGCTTTCCATTTGTTGTTGATACAACTAAAATCTCGAATCCATTCTCATTATGGGTGATTTGTTCTTCCGAATGGTCATTGTTTTCGCGGTTGATACTTACGGTCTTGGTTATCGCGCCATCATTATTAAACTCAGAAGTTTCTACCCATGTAATCACTTCGTTTTTCGTCACCGTTGTACGTGCTATATTGCCTAAATGATGGTATTCTACGGTTTGACATTGCTTGTCAAAGTAAGAGATCTCTTTCAACAGCAATCCTTCGTCTGAATACTTTTTGGCAATGCGTAATATTTCTTGATCATCACCGTCGTACTCAATTTCCTCTTTCACTCTTCCTTCCTCATCAAACACATATATTTCCTTTCCCAGGAAAGTGCCACTCTCATCAGTAATGGAGACCTTGGAGGCGTTCCCTAAATCTGTGAACGAATAGGTTTTAATGATCTTCGTTCCATCACTATACGCTGTTGTGGACTTGCTCACCTCTCCATTATTATTTTGCTCGTATGTCAGCCGCTCGAGCTGTTCGTTCTGAGCATCAAAGATGATGGCCTCCTTTACTGTTTCGTCAGCAAAATATCGATAGGTTACTCTTCTTTCCATATTGGAGTCTGCGTTATAATCCGTCTCGTCTAGCATTAAGCCATTCGTCCCAAAATTGGTCACTCTACTCACATATTCAAGTTCAGGATTTTTATCGAGGTCCAAGAGCGTTGTAGTGGTGGTAATTGTTTTCATAAGATCCTATTTGAGGTGGAAGCTATATGAGTGTTTCGTTCTGATATAAACCAATTATACTATCCATTTCACGGTACCATTCCATGTAAGCACCGTCCAGTTCAAATTTGCGTTTAAATTCTTTGAAATATGCAGCTGCTTGCTCATTTCCTGAAATGGTGGCTAGCATAAGCTGGTTGGCCAATTGCATTTTATCTTCACCGTATCCCTCGTAGCTTGGCTCACCAAGGGCGCTCCACTTTGTTGTTTCATAGCTGTTCAAGGTCACTCGAATTTGCTCATCCGTAAATTTAATGGTTCTATTCATTTCAAGGTGGGAATTGATTTTACCCTCCCTAAAGTAGATTACATCGGAGTAGCATCGAAGCTGCTGGAACTTAAAATTCTCCCCAATAGCGAAAGCCCCTAAAATATCAATTCTCAGCGTGTCGTTGGAAAATCTAAGGATACAGTTCAACGTTGCATCCCAAAAGTCAAAAACCTCCAGAGAATTGCAATCGGATAGAATAAATTCTGAAAATTGCTTGTGTCCTTCTTCATTCATCTCGACATACCCGCATATAGAAATCGAATGATCATTGGAGAAAGTGAAGACCGTATCTGGAATAGAGGTTAAAGTGGTACCGGCTATGGTCGACTTCGGACATCTACATTCGGAACTCTGTGCCGATATCCAAGTAGGTGATAGGGCAATTAACAGGAGTAATACAAGGTGCCTCAGTGTTTTCGACACTGTTATTAATTTTTACTAACAAAAACCTTTGCAACTGTCAGCAGGAAGCGTTTGCCAACAGGGCCCTTTCCGCCTTTTGGCTTCCCTTCTCGAAACCCATCAAACCACCACATGACGTAAGCCGGTGCGAAGTAAGCGCATTTTCGATGGCCGAACTTTCTGCCTGCACATTTGGTCATTACCAGGGCTGCATCATTATCTTTCATCCATTTTTCAGCTACCTTGACATTGCGCCAATTCACCTTCCTGTCTCGCTTGCAATAGGACATTAGGAGCGGCTGATTCGGAACCCAGCTATAGAGATTGTTCTCTTTGAGGGCCAATACAAATGGGCTTTTAGGATCGTTGAGAAAGCTGTCCCACACATCCCTTTTAATGACCATCAAGGGGTCACTAGGAAGTAGTTCCGCCAACTCTTCATAGTGATGGGTGCCATCGAACATGGCTGGTAGCAGAGAGTCCCAAGGTGATAGGAAATATTCCGAAGGAGAATCCATAAAGCCGTAGATTTTGCTGTAAGAGAAGATCAAATACGAGAGGTTTCCGATTTGTGCTTCTTTACTTGGGTCCAAGACGAATTCCGTTTGTACTCCTGACATATCATAAACTCCAGACATTGGAGCAGATGCGGTCACTGTAAACTCATCGGAAAAGTCTCGTTCAAGAACCATTTGGGCAGCCATGGTTGCATGGCCACCCTGGGAATATCCTGTTAAGTATAATTCTTTGTTCAGCTCAATGCCAAATTCGGAAGCATTGGCTGTCACACTCCGGATTAATCCGATGACCGCATCTGCTTCCGTTATCGCATGCATATAGGGGTGGAAGCCTGCGCTCAGTCCCAGGCCCAGGTAATCAGGCATGGTCACGGCATAACCATCTGCGGCAAAGATCATGGCAATGGCGTATTCACGTTCAAAGCTGATGGATGGTGCATCCTCTTTTGCCAGGTTGGTGCCATGCTGGTAGCTTAACAAGGGTAGGGGTTGGGTGCTGCCTTGTGGAACCAGTATCAAGCCAGACACTTGTGTAGGCTTTCTTTTGACATCAGGCATCTGATAGAGTATCCGGTACACATCTATTCCGTTATTGGCTGGAATTACCGACTTTTTGAGTTTTAGGTTATCAAAGTAACCACGTACTTCTGCCTGGGTATATGTTTTAACCTTTTCGGAAGATATGAAGTTGGCCTTCGCGCATACCGCAGCAGTACAGAAGAGAACTAGGCTTAATATGAATTTTGATATTTGCATTGATTCTTCTTGTACGAATTAGCCCTTGGCCTCTATCAAAGGCTGGTATGTCTCTATTTTAAATATGATCCAATTGCTTAAAAATTAGCTCTTCTATACGCCCATGATTTAACCATAAACGTTCTGTTCAAAATAAAATTTGGTATGCTGGACCTGGTAGGTCTGCTATTCGAGACTAAGTTAACAATTCAGGTGATGTGTTTATACAGTACTTTTGCATCAAACGAATTAACGACACATTGGAGAATTTTGAACAATTAGGAGTACACAAGGATCTTATTAAAGGATTGAATGAGTTGGGTATTATCACACCGACCGATATACAGGCACAGGTAATTCCGCTCTTGCTAAAAAGTAATCACGACCTGGTTGGGCAGGCACAAACAGGCACTGGGAAAACAGCGGCCTATGGCCTGCCTTTGCTTCACAGGATTGACCCTAAGTTCAAGGAAGTGCAGGCGCTGGTATTGTGTCCTACACGGGAGTTGGGCCAACAAGTAGCTAAGCAGCTATTCAAGTTCACTAAGTACACGGAGAAAATCTTCACAGAGGCCGTTTATGGAGGACCCCAGATAGAGCGACAGATTGAAGCGTTAAAGCGGCCTACCCACATCGTCGTTGCTACGCCAGGAAGACTCATTGACCTGGTGCACAGAAAAGCTATCGACATTCGCAACGTAAAAACACTGGTGCTGGACGAGGCTGATGAAATGCTGAGCATGGGATTTAAGAAAGAGTTGGACGAAATTTTTGGTTGCTTGCCAAAGGTGGAATGCAAATGGCTCTTTTCGGCTACCATGCCTCAAGGTATCAAGCAGATTGTGAACGAACATATGTCGGAGAATGCCTTCAGAATTGAGGTGAGTGGGAGGAATGTGGTCAACCAAAATATTGAACATCAATTCCTCATTTGTGAAGAGGGTGACAAGCTTCACATTCTGATGCAGTTCTTGAAATCGGAGCAGCAGAACAGAGGGGTGGTGTTTTGCAGAACAAGAGCGGCCACTCAAAAATTGGCCAAGCAATTAGCTGCCAAGAATATTGCCGCTGATGGAATTCATGGCGATTTAAAACAAATTGAACGGGACAAAGTGATGCGTGCCTTTAAAAACCAACGCTTGCAAGTGTTAGTAGCGACAGACCTTGCAGCGCGAGGAATCGACATTGAAGGCCTCTCTTTTGTGGTACACTATCAATTGCCTGATAAGGATGAGTATTACACCCATCGAAGTGGCAGGACCGCCAGGGCGGGAAAAAAGGGTGTTTCGCTATGTTTGGTAACCTCTGCTGAAAAGCGCCAGATATTTCACTACGAGAAGGTATTGCGCATTGGATTTACCCACATTAAGCAGGTGCGGTAAATGAGTTATTTGTCTGTAGAAAATCTAGGGAAGCAGTACGGTGACCGTCTGCTTTTTGAGGAGCTTACTTTTGGATTGAGTAGGGGTGATAAAATGGCGCTGATTGCCAATAATGGAACAGGGAAATCCAGCTTGTTGAAAATTATTGCCGAGCAGGATTTCGCCGATGAAGGGAAGGTAACTATTGGCACCGGTATTCGCGTAGGCTATCTGGCACAAGAACCCAATTTTGACGATGCAAAAAGTATCCAGGAACTCGTTCAGGATTCAAATGCGGAAGCCATACAACTGATTCAAGAATATGAGGCGGCGTTGGAGGCTCAGGGCAACGATTACAATGCCACGACTATAAAGCGCCTGGATGATGCGACTGCACGCATGGATGAAGCCAATGCGTGGGATTATGAGCGCAGGTTGAAGCAGGTGCTTTCGAAATTTAATATTCGAGACCTCAGTCAAAAGGCGGGAGATTTATCAGGTGGCCAAAAGAAACGTTTAGCACTGGCCATTCTGTTGCTGGATGAGCCCGAATTACTACTCCTGGATGAGCCCACCAACCATTTGGATATTGAGATGATTGAGTGGCTTGAGCAGTATTTACAGCAACAAAAGAGCACCCTGTTGATGGTGACTCACGATCGTTATTTTTTGGATCGGGTGTGCAACCATATCCTGGAATTAGAAGGGGGAAAGCTGTTTCATCACCGGGGCAACTATGCCTATTTTTTAGAAAAAAGAGCCGAGCGGGAAACGGCTTTTGATGTAGAGATTTCCAAGGCGGGCAAGCTTATGAAAAAAGAGTTGGAATGGATCAGGAGATCTCCCAAGGCACGCACCACCAAATCCAAATCGCGTATCGACAATTTTGAAAAGATAAAACAGAAGGCAAACAGCAAAGTTGTAAAACAGGAGCTCAACCTGGAAATTAAGATGAGCCGCGTTGGCGGAAAAATATTAGAGCTTAAGAAAATCCGTAAAAGTTTTGGGGACCTGACCATTCTCAATGGATTTGACTACTCCTTTAAAAATGGGGAGCGCATCGGAATTGTGGGCAGAAATGCCGTTGGGAAAACCACCTTCCTGAACATTCTTACTGGAAAGGAAAAAGCGGATAGTGGCAAGGTCAATACTGGAGAGACTATCGTATATGGTTATTTCACCCAAGCCGGCATTCAGCTAAAAGATGATCAACGCGTCATTCAGGTGCTTAAGGACATCGCTGAAGTCATCGTGATGGCGGATGGGAAAAAAGTGACCGCCTCTCAATTTCTACAGCATTTTATGTTTACGCCAGAAATGCAACACACCTATGTTTCCCGGCTGAGTGGGGGAGAGCGAAGGAGGTTGTATTTGTTAACGGTGTTGATAAAGAACCCCAACTTTTTGATCCTAGATGAGCCCACCAATGATTTAGATCTTTTGACCCTGAATAAATTAGAAGAATTTTTGCTGCAATTTAAGGGCTGTCTAATACTGGTTTCTCACGATCGTTATTTTATGGATAAGCTGACCGATCATCTGTTTGTTTTCAAAGGTAACGGGGTCATTGATGATGAATATTGCAGTTATACGGAATACCGCCAAAAACTGAGCAACGCGGAAAAAGAATCCAAGAAAACGCGCAAGGCGGAGGAAATCAAGCCGGTGACAGCTGAACCTACTAAGAAGAAATTTGGGTTCAAGGAAAAATACGAATATGAGCAATTGGAATTAGCGATTGAGCAGTTGGAAAAGGAAAAGAATGCGCTGGAAGCTGTATTATCTGATGCTACCTTGGGGTATGAAGAGGTGCTGAAGAACAGCACACGTTTAGGTGATGTGATCAAAAGTATCGACGATAAATCGTACCGGTGGATGGAATTGGATGAATTGAAGGAGTAGCAATATTAACTTCCCGCTCGATAAATTCAATATCCATAATGTGACGGAACAGTTCATCACCCGCAGGGCGGGGAATTGCCTAGCGATCCAGACTGGGCTAATAGTGTATTCCTGAAATTATCTTCTTACGTTCTTTGGTTTGGGCAGTGTTATAATTGTCGATTTGTGAATTGAGTTTTGGCGGTAGTAACATGGTCCCACCAATAAATTTCAGATAAAGGTGCTTTCTCAGAGACCATTCATCGAAATGATAGCCACCGCCTAAGACTGAAATATTTGAACTGGCGTTGATGGTAATATTATCGGTGCGTAAAGAAATAATGACACCTTTCTTAGATTCAATGTCAATAATTGTAGCAGTGATGTAGACCATTATTCGGCATTTGACGTATCTATGACTTCTGCCTGGAGCAAACTGATGAGGCTGTTCTCTTACAACGCAAGACAGGGTTTGGCTGCTGTAAAATTCGATAGCTGAATCAGATTCGCCAATCTTCGTAAAATCATGGCGAATAAAATATAGAACCAGTTCATTCTTTAAACTATCCAGGTCAACTTCATATGTTGCCTTAAATAATTCAGCGTTCTGGAAATGATATATCTTTTTGATAATGCTCCTTCGTTTCTGCGCGAAAGTGTTCATACTGATACAGACAATTAGAAGTAGCGGAACGACAATTTTCATGTTTGTGGTTTTAGAAATGTAATAACACAAGGCCACAATAAATATGCCCACAAGTATATCGATATGGCTGAAGGTGAGTCTTCTAGATGGGAGTGTAATTTATTCTTTGCTACAGCACCACGGGTGTGACTTCGTGTTTTGAAACTGCACTTCAAGTTTACAATGAGCCCTGCGATTCCAATAATTACTGCTGCCGGTAGAAGTATTTAGCCAATTGTTTCAATAGTGGCATAAGTGTTTTGGATTCTGGTCTTGGCAACTATAACGCTGGGTCCTGTCAAGAATAGGATGAAAAATTGCAGAAAATGTTTAACATTTCTTAAGCCAGCCTATTCGCTTTTCTGCTATAAGTCTTCCGGTATACCAGGTATCTGGAACGAAGGTTCCTTGTGCAAATTGGAGAAGAACTCTTTGGAGGTGAGGATGCCTTTTTCCGTCTCTTTATTGATCCGGTTTAACTGAAATTCCTGATCATACTCGTAAAATGTAGCGAAGTTGTTGTCGTCCAATTCAGCCATCAGGAGAAGTGTATAAGGGTTGTAGACGCTGGTGATCATGGTTGAATTAAACGGATGGATCCGGATGTCATCTATGTATAAGCTGTCAGCAGTTGCGCTGGTAAAGTCTAACCTCATGAGCGTTCCATTGGCAGGAATTTCAAATGACGCCTCTATTTTTTGCCATCCTTCAATTATGTTCCCAGATGTGCTTGCGATAGTGCTGCAATTATTGCCGCATTCAATGAGTACTTCTGCATCATACTTGTAGGTACTTCGATCAGCCCCCGGTTGTTTGACCCACATGGATAGGATGTATTTCTTTTTGGGTAAAAGTGAGAAATGGTCCCTGCATGAATCTGGACTAACAACCGGGAATTTGAAGACAGGGCCATTGTTGCAGAATATTTTATAAGACGTTAAGCCAGTGTGTGCGTCATCGACTAAGTGCTTGGTCCTGCACAAATCTGCAGATCCGGGGGGTGCAATTACGGCTGTGTCTACAATTGGCAAGTCACCAAGCAAGACGTCATCATCAGGAGCTGGGGCAAGTCCATTTCCATCTATGCAATCAGCTATTTCGTAATTAAAAAGGTATCGACGAACAATAGGGTTACAATCCAGAGAGATATTTAAATAATTGTACTCCTCCATATTGTCTGAAAACGCTTCTGTGTACCGACAGTTTTGAGCGGCTGCAACCACTTTGGTTTGATTGTATCCAAGCAGAGCCGTTGCGTAATTGTTGAGCGCATTTTTGTTTTCTACTTCATGTTGGTTATTGGTAGTTAAGGTAACCTCGTTTGATTGTATCCAATTCGGATCACTGCCAACAGTCCAGGTTCCTGAGTGATTGAGCCAATAGGGGGTAAAGTTTTGATAGATGCCATCAAATCTTGCGTCGCTTGAGTTTCGCATGTTAGGATCTTTGTAGGAGCGCAGCGCATTGTAGACATAATTTTTGTGCGGTTTCCAAATTCCCTTCACTCCCCATGCRTATGGATTAGGAGGCGATTGGATATTGCAAGTAATATGGGTAATACAGTTACCTTGATCGCACAAACTGTAAAGGAGCCCTTTGCAACCATTGTTGGTATGGTCGTGAAAGGTGCTCACTGTGGMATTGATTAGCCTATTRCTAACTTGATAGAAAGTGCTCGCAAGGGGATTTGATAAGCTCATGGAGCTGGAAGTAACAGCAGAAAGATTGTTGACGTTTCCTGAGTTGACAATGGTATAAGTGTATTCACCGTTGGGAATGGATGAACCTCCTTTAGTAAGTACAGTGATTTCAGTATTGGTGAGTGCGGTAATCCATACAACAGGGTCGCTCATGTTTGGGGAGTCTTTTGGAGGGGCTAATAATAATTTGTCCCCTAAAATAAATCCTGATCCAGGCTGATTGGTGAATCTTCCATTAACCATTGTCAGGGAATCGGTTGAACCTATATTCTCGGATGCAGGGCCCATGCGCTTAAAGTGCCAATATGCCGGTGTAGTTGAGTTGTAAACCCAATCTCCAAATTCATTGAATGTTCTGGTGGTGATGGGGTTTCCTGTTTTTTCATCAAAAGCTAGGTGTTCCGCTCTGATTTGACCACCCATGTCATAACTTGTAACTGACTTGGTCTGCACATAATCCATCACCATTTTGTTGGTAGATACCAAAGAAAACTGATGTGATCTAACGCCCACCTTAGAATATCCCGTAGGTACGATTGATGGTGGCGGAGTAACGTTAGCCTCTACTTGTGCTTCAAGCACGAGTTTGCCCCCTTCTGAATGTTCTTTTTTTGAATAGATGGTTACATCTATATCCCTTCCAAGACGACTCTCTCCAATCAATCC
>JAESRW010000190.1 GCA_016764395.1 Flavobacteriales bacterium | reverse complement strand
AAAGACACCAAGTACAAGAAACTGGTTGTTAAAAACAAAATCGAGAGAAAAGTGAAGTTCCACCTATACATTTACAGCAGTATGATTGAGAAAAAACGGGTCGTTGAGCTGAAATTTGAGGGTTTAGGTAAAAAATAATCCCTCCGTAGGCACATAATTAATTGTGCTTTGCCGCGTTCTTAGCGAAGAGCTGACACATACTGGCACTGGCCCGGTTTGAATACATCCACAAACGGTCAGTATTCACAAACTACCTGACCGATGTTTGTTGACCGAACGCGATACTTGTACAACCATCTTAAAGCAATGACCGGTCAACTTAAAGGAAGTTGATGCGTGTATTCATTTAATCAGTGGCTTAACCTGAATGCCGTCAGGCTAGTTTCGTAAATTCGTGCAAAATTGAGGTGAGGCGCTTGCCCTGGGCAGCTTACCCTGAGTAATATCAAGGGCCTATGAAGTCGAAACGATCGTAACTTGTAGATGAATCCATGCAAAAGAAGTTTCTAACCAATCTTGGACTGCTGCTCTTATTGACTTTGATCGTCAAGCCATTTTGGATTTTCTTTATCGACAGAGAAGTTCAAAATGTCGTTGGGACCGAGCAATATGGATGGTACTTCTCCTTGCTTAATTTCTCCTTCCTCTTCAACATCCTCCTGGATTTTGGACTCACCACCTACAACAACAAGAATATCGCCCAGAATCCCGATAGTATTGTCGAACAATTATCTTCAATCGTCGGGCTAAAGTTCATGTTTGCCTTTCTGTACGCCATTGTCACCCTTTCGATTGGTTTTGGAATAGGCTACGACACCCTTCAAATACAGCTACTGGCGTTCTTGTGTCTCAATCAGTTCATGAGTGGATTTATTCTCTATTTAAGATCCAACCTGTCCGGATTGCATCACTTCAAATCAGATGCTGTGATATCGATCTTGGATCGACTGCTGATGATTGGGATATGTGGAGCATTGTTGTGGGGAAACTTTACTGAGCGAGCTTTCGAAATACAGTGGTTTGTGTATGCCCAAACCGCAGCTTATGCAGGTGCATTGCTCATCGCCTTAGCACTGGTACTGAGGGCATCCGGCCGAATTACGATTGGTTTTTCAGTGTGGAAATGGAAGGCCGTATTGAATAAAAGCATGCCCTTTGCCTTGATGTTATTGCTAATGACCATTTATGCGCGTACAGATGCTGTGATGCTGGAGCGACTGCTTCCCGACGGTGCTTTTTACGCGGGTGTGTACGCCCAGGGCTACCGCCTGCTAGATGCTGTTATGATGTTTATCATGCTGATTGCTGTTTTGTTGTTGCCCATATACTCGAGAATGATCAGCAACAATGAATCCGTTGAAGGAATTACCCGGTTAGCCTATGGCTTGATAATCGTTCCTGCTCTCATCATTGCCATCAGCATCTCTTTATACAGCGAGGAAGTGCTCAAGCTCCTCTATCTGGATGTTAATGAGCAGTCTGTCCGTGTGCTCTCTCTACTGATGTTATCACTCATCCCAATTTCCACGACCTACGTTTTTGGCACGTTGCTTACGGCGAACAATAACATGAAGCAGATCAACTTGATGGCRCTTTTGGGTATTGTSATCAAYATAGGGTTRAACCTGGCGCTTATTCCTACATGGAAAGCCGAAGGWGCCGCTTTAGCSAGTGTKGTGACCCAGTTTTCAGTGGCTTTTATTCAGGTGTTCCTGATACAATATATCTTCAGGTTCAAAGTTAATTACGCTTTCCTGATCTCCATCCTTATGTTGGGCCTTGCTCTGGTTGGCTTGGGACAATTCACGAAGGATCTATCAGGTAATTGGATGCTCAATATCGCAATATTAGCAATGACAGCAACTGTGGCTGCCTTTTTATTGAAACTTATAAGCCTGAATAGCGTTATAGGCATTCTTAAAAGCCGCGAATAGCGCGCTATAGATTTGGCCCATATACAACGACCACCTAAACCTAAATTACCTAAACATGACAGCACAAAATGAAGGAGGGCAATCCTTTGAATCGGTTGGATTAATTAGCTTTCTCTATTCGCATAGAAAGCTCCTGATCATCATCACGTCGATCGCCACGGTGGCTTCGGCTATATTCTCTGGGCCGTTTTTCATTACACCTTTATATGAATCCAAAGTAATTCTGTTTCCAGGATCAACGAGCTCCATCTCTAAAGCGGTGTTAAATGAGAACGCCGGGCTGAAAAATGATGTGCTTCAATTCGGAGAAGAAGAAGAAGCTGAACAGATGCTTCAAATTCTAGGTGCTGATGATATTCGCTTTAAGATTATTCAGAAGTACGACCTCCTGAACCACTACGAAATTGATACTGCCAAAAGTGCTTATCCAATGACTAAGCTCAATAAAAAATATGACGACAACATAAGCCACAGAAGGACCAAGTTGCAGTCCATTGAGATCAAAGTTAGAGATAGTGACCCTGACATCGCAGCGGCTATTGTGAATGATATCTCCAATTTATTGGACTCTGCAAAAAACAAAATGCAAAAAGAAGTGGCTACCAAAGCATTTTCCATTGTAAAGAGGAAATTTGAGGAATTAGAAGTTGAGATTGAAGACATTCAGGATTCTCTTACTGTATTGGGTGCACGGGGTATTCACGATTATAAATCTCAATCAGAAGTGCTTAATCGCCAGTACGCGGAGGCAGTATCCAAAAATGATACAAGAGCCCTACAGGCCCTGGGTGAAAAACTGGATCTTCTGGGCAAGTATGGAAGCACGCAAATGGCCCTGGCCTACAAGCTCGAAAACATATATGAAGAGGTGTACCCCATATTAAAGAGAAGATATGAAGAGGCCAAAGTAGACGCGACAGAGACCATTCCCCAAAAATTTGTCGTTAACTGGGGATATCCAGCAGAGAAAAAGGCCTACCCCATTCGGTGGCTAATTGTAGTCATCTCTGCATTATCCGCTTTCACACTGGCTGCTGTTTTGATCATCATTTCCGATAATATCAAAAGGATCAAGTCGTAGTATAACCGTTGGATAAGGCTGAAATGAGCTATAGGGACCAGTTCTATAAGAATTACTACCAAACCCAAGCCTCCAGATACGCTGAGGCACCTGAGAGCGATAAAATTGCGCATGCGGAGCAAATCCTCTCGAAGGAAATACTTCCCTTGCTACCTTCCAATAAAGAGGCTTCCATACTGGAGTTGGCTTGCGGCCACGGGACCTTGTTGGGCCTGCTACAAAAAAAGGGCTACTCCAAAACTTCTGGTGTTGACATTGGTGATGACCAGATTGAAAAAGCAAAAGCACTCGGTGTTGAGAATGTACAGCGTGCAGATATTCAAACATTTTTGTCCTCCAGCTCGACTACTTACGATGTGATCATTGGGATTGACATCATCGAACATCTCACGAAATCTGAGCTTCTCAATCTGTTGGAATCAATTAAAGATCACCTGAAGCCAAGTGGGAAAGTGATCTTCAGGACTCCCAATTGCGATGCTCCACTTGGTTCCACTTTTTTCCTTGGAGACTTTACCCACGAAATTTATCTCAACTACTTCTCCGCCGAGCAAGTGATGTTGGCGATGGGATTTAATCACATTAGAATTGGCGGTTCCTATCTTGGCGTCAGCAATCCGATCAAGAACTTTTTCCGGGGCGTATTGTGGTTCAAACTGGTGCTATTCTGCAAATTAGTGCTGTTCGCTTCTGCCCGGAGTAGTAAGAAGGTGTTGTTCACACCCAACCTGATCATCTCTGCAGAAAAATAGGAAAAAGCGCTGTGATCCTACTTGAAAAATACCGCCCCTCATCATCCAGGAACTTCATATGGATTTATGTAGTGGTGAGCATATTTATTGCATTGAACGTAGCGCTCATCGCACAAAACCTGTGGTGGTTGAACCTCCTTCCATTGGCGCTGATTGTGGCCATGTTGTGGCTTCTTTCTCTCGACAAGCTGCTGTTACTTACTGTATTTCTCACCCCACTCTCGGTAACTTTAGAACAACTGGATGTTGGAACTTCGTTGAGCTTGCCAAGTGAGCCTTTGATGTTTGGGATCACCACGATTTTTATCATCCGGCAATTATTTGAAGGAGATTATGATCGAAAGGCGCTTTTTCATCCCCTGTCGATACTCATTTTTATCAACCTGTTTTGGATGGGCCTAACCGTTTTAACAAGTGAACTACCTCTTGTATCATTGAAGTACTTTATTTCACGGCTCTGGTTTGTCATTCCATTCTACTTCCTGGCATTGCAACTGTTTCGCAATTACAGCAACATTGGGAAATTCATGTGGGCCTATATCATCTCGCTTCTGATTGTGATTGGATACACTACGGTTGGCCTTGTTCAAACGGGATTTGATGAGCAATTGTCCCAGTCGGTTATGACACCTTTTTATCCCAGTCATACCTCATACGGAGCCATCATTGCAATGTTTTTGCCTTTCGTGATTGCCATTGCCTTCAAGCCTGAAGTCTTTAAAATATCAAAGGTCACAGCTTTGGCAATTATTGGCGTATTCGCCCTGGCATTGCTCTTTTCTTATAGCCGGGCAGTTTGGGTCAGCTTACCGGCGGCTCTTGCATTGTTCTTCATCCTCAAGTTCAGAATTAAGTTGAGAACGATATTGATCCCAGCCATAGCAATTCTCGGATTGCTGATAGTGAACATAGACGATTTGATCATGTCCATGGAAAGGAATAAGCAGGACTCTTCGGAGGAGTTTGTGGAAAACCTCCAATCGATCTCAAACATCACTACTGATGACTCCAATACAGAGAGATTAAACAGATGGAGCTCAGCAATTGCCATGTTCATGGAGCGGCCAATTGTTGGCTGGGGACCAGGAACCTACCAATTTCAATATGCGCCTTTTCAAGAGGCTAAAAATCTGACCCTCATCAGCACCAACGCGGGTGATCTCGGAAATGCCCATAGTGAATATATTGGGCCCATGGCAGAAGGTGGTTTGTTGGGTGGGTTAACGATGATCGCTTTAATTTTGTATTTTATTTACGTAGGCGTGAGAGTCTCCCTTTTTGCCCACGAAGAGGCGGTCAAATTATTGGCCATGACCATCCTGCTGGGTATGTCAACCTACTTCGTTCACGGCTTCCTCAACAACTATTTGGACACCGATAAAGCATCCGTTCCCTTTTGGGGCTTTATGGCTATTATGACTGCACTAGACGTGTATCACAATCCGAAAAAGGTACCAGAAAATTAGGGTGATCTTTAGATAAACTTTACCGAAAGCAGGGCGATATCATCTATGTAGTCACGGTTGCCTTTGTAGCTATTCAAGGCTGTTTTGACAAGTTCAATAAGGTCTTCCATAGACATATTGCCGTTCTCTGCAACTAGTTTAATGAGTGCATCGAGGCCGAATTCTTTTCCGTCATCATTCTCCAATTCAACCACCCCATCCGTATAGCAGAGCAATGTCGCGCCCTCAGGAATGGTAATAATCCCCTCATCCACCTTGGGAAGGTCTTCAAACATCCCCAATCCGGTACAGCCTGTTTTCAGCAGTTCGCTTTGAATCATTCCATCTTCATTGCGGGTAAGCAACAGCGGTGGATTTTGGCCTGCATTGATATAGTTGAGGACCCTGGTATTGTAATCGTACTTTGCAATGAACATGGTGATAAACTTCTCACCCTTCGCACTGTCCATCACCTTCCTGTTTAACCGTTGAATCAGATAGAACAGGGGTATTCTCTTGATCAATGCGCGAAGATATGCCTGGAAATTCGACATTAAGAAAGCCGCTGGTATCCCTTTTCCAGAGACATCCGCCATACAAAATACAACTTCGTGATCGCTGGTTGGAATATAGTCATAGTAGTCTCCGCCGACTTGCTGATGTGGTTGGTAATACGCCGCAGCCTGGAGCTTATCATTATTGGGCAACTCACGGGGGAATAGCATGCTTTGCATTTCCGATGCCAACTCAAGTTCTTTCCTTATCCCCTCTTGTCTCAGCTGATCTTTCGCTAACTTTTTATTTTCAATGGCAACTACAATAATGTTCGTCAACGTTTCAATAAACGGGCGGTGTTTGATCGTTGGGCTGATCTGTAGCGACTCTTCATCTATGTCTCCGATGAGTAAGAATGCCAGTGGTTGAGCCTTGTGAAAGACCGGAATGACTACATCAAATAAATCGAGGTGAGGTTCCGGGTTCAGGTAGACGTGTGCGATTTCGCGAAACCTGAGTAGATCACGTTCAACATCAATATCAAGCGCCTCCATATCAACTCCAAAACTAACCGCGACCAACCAATGCTCTTCCTTCATGAAAAGCACCATCTTTCCAATCATGAGTTTCTCTCTCAATGCCTCTTCAAACTGCTCAAATAGCTCCTCGCGGGATAGATTTTCATTAATGGCTTTGCTAATATCCAATAATGTATTCAGCTTGTAGTCCTTGAGCCTCGAAGAAGCCCCTATTTTGTTAAATGGAGTCATGATAATTTACCTTCTATTCAAAGATACGAATAATGAAAATAACGTAACTATTACAATTATCGTACGTAAATCCTCATGTAAAACTTTTCCGCTATAATTATATCTTAATCAGATTAGAAACCGCGCTTAATACCCCTTAAAAAATGTGTCGAGAGTTTACCGGTTTCCGCTCTGTTTTAGTGCTGCTTTCCACCCACCAAATCCCAATACACCCCCACAATGAATACCAAACGAAATGCCCCTTTTGGCTTCCTCTACGGAACATCAGTCATCTTCTTACTGGCCCTCTCATCAAATATTTCAGCACAGGAAATTTGGACGGGTAATGTAAATTCCGACTGGGAAAATGGGGGTAATTGGGCTTCTGGGTTGCCTTCAAGCGGAGATGATGTTAAAATTGACCCTGGAAATTACACAGGAGCAAACGCACATCCAACAATATCTATAAACTCTACCTTCTCGCCAGCGGAAGTAGAGGTGAAGGGCACCGCAGTACTGACCATACAAGCAAACTTAACAACTAGCGATAAAGTTAAACTGGACGGAGGGAACAGCACTGCACCTACCATTAATATGAGCGGCGGAACATTGGATATTACAGGGAATACCAATTTAGAAGTAAAAAAGGGCGCAGTATTTAACTTGACAGGTGGAACAGTAACGGTTTCTAAAGATCTTAGTGTTGAGGAAGGCACCTTCAATATAGATGAAAGCGATGGTCCGAGTAGTCTCACCACTGATTCAGATTCAGATGGGGACGGAAAATTAAAAATTAAATGTAAGGGCAATGCCAACAGCTTATTTAATATGGATGCCGGAACCGGAACCGTTGCATCTCTTGAAATGGATGGCAATGGGGATCTAGGTGCTTTCAGTGCAACGCTTGATATTTCCGGAGGAACGTTTACGAATAATGGAAAGACAAAGATTAAGAAAAATGAAGGAGATGATACGCCTATTGTAATTTCTGGTGGCACTGTCACGCTTACCGGCGATATAGCGGATAACCCCGCTGGAAAAATTGACATTACTGTATCAGGAGGCACATTGGTCTTGCAAGACAATCTTACCATGGAAGCAGGTGACCAAATTGTCCATTCGGGGGGCGATATTCGATTTGAAGGAGCCACAAAAACATGGGTCAATGTTGGCGTACTCACATCAACCGGTGGATCAATCGAGTTCCAAGGCAGCAGAACCCTATCGGGCGCTGGTACTTTTACTTTCTATGACGTAAAGGTGACCAATGCCGTTCCCACTGCGCTGGCATTGACAGTAACCAGAAATGTTACCATTGGAAATAAGTTGGATATGTCAGGCGGTACAATAGACATTACTGGATTTGAATTGGAGATTGGTACTGGGACAGGTAGCCCAGGTTCACTTTCTTATTCAAATGGAATCATATTCGGGGGCACATTGAAACGGTGGTTTGCCTCTGGGTCCGTTTCAGGTGATCAGGGCTTGTTTCCAATAGGCCTTTCAGCAGAATACCGGCCGCTCAGTGCGGTGTCTACCGGAGATATTACGACGGGGGGAACAATCAGTGCCTCACATACCGATGCAACCAGCGCAACTGATGTTAGCATCGTTGATGGTGGCGCAACCATCGAACGGACCCACGATATGTCACTGGACTTTGCATTGGCAGATGGCATTGCCGGTGGCACTTTTGATGTAGATGTAACCAATACAAAACTATCAACCACCGGGTCCATTGCAGATATCAGGGTCACCAAAGACGGAGGTGTTGTGGGCACACATGCGGCGGCAACAGGTACCATTGATAATCCTACAGCCAAGAGAAAAGGCGTGTCAATGAGCGACTTATCAGGCTCTTGGAAAATCGGAACAACGGATAAGAGCGCCTCACCGCTGCCGATTGTTTTGATTGACTTTAGCGCTACTATAAGTGACAATACGCAAGTTATGCTGGAGTGGACAACCGCAAGCGAGGTCAATAACGACTTTTTCACGGTGGAGCGAAGCACAAATGGTTTGACCTTTGAAGTTATTGCTGAAGTTCCGGGTTCAGGAACTTCTAATAGAAGGATGGATTATGAGGCTCATGATGATGCACCGCTAGAGGGAGTATCCTATTATCGCTTGAAGCAGACCGACTTTGATGGAAAATTTGAATACTTCAAGATCGTTGCGGTAAACCTGGAGCGTAATGCAGATGGGTCTTGCGTATTTAAAGTGTTTCCAAATCCATGTATCGGGCAGTGCACAGTAGACCTTTCAGAGTGCCAACACAACGAAAATGCTGAAATAAAGGTTGAGATGATAGATGCGGCTGGAAGGCTCGTCTATTCAAGCGTTCCATATAGAGACTTTGAAGGTTCTTTTCAGTTCAATATCGATACCAGCAACAACTTAAAGCCAGGCGTATACATCGTTCGAGGTACAAGTGGTTCTGAGTCTTATCACAGTAAAGTGATTGTCAAATAAATGCTAAACCCATCGCTCAATACGCTCCTGCCGTGTCAAAATTTACATCTTCCCCCTCTCTAATTTTAGCTTTCTTGCTCTTCGCATTTGGATGTTCCTATGATGCTCCTGAGGAAGAGGGTATTGATTACTATAAAACGGTAAATATTGCAGATTCCCTCGGCCTGAACAATGGTGAAGCAACAGTTTTTCTATTACCTGCTCCTTTGCAGGTGGTTACTGCCTTAAAATTGCATGAAGTACCCTATAGTGCGCTCTTGATTAGTGATATAGAGGAACATAAAGGGAATGATGTGGAATATAAAAATGCACTAAACCTAGGCATCAACACCATCGATATGGGCTATGCGACGGTCAATGGCGATCTTCAGCTGGGGTTGAGCTACAGCCAGAATGTTAAAGCGTTAATGGAAGAGCTGGGGATCACTTCGGCGGTGACGGGAAACATGATAGAAAGGATTGAAGCCAATGGCACAAATCAAGATTCACTGAGCAAGATAATATTAGAAGCATATGGCGCTTCTCACGCGTTCTTTCAGAGCAATCAACGCGAGGGCATGGGACTGCTCATACTAACCGGATGTTTTATCGAGGGGCTTTATTTGACCTCTTCTGCTGATCAATTAAGCAGCAACAGCCAGGTTCAGAGTCTCCTGGGAATTCATAAAGAGTACCTGGAGAATCTACTCCTACTGATAGGCTTTTATAATCACAATGAAGAAGTTTCCACCTTAATTGACGATCTTAAACAACTGAAAGATGAATTTTATTCGGTTGATCTTGCCGTGAACATAGAGAAAGGAAGTGCGAAGCTCAATTCCCCAGTATCAGAGATTAAAATTGCCTCAATACGCAGTAAAATAATCGCGATAAGAAATAGAATAAGGGCCTAAAGGCTACTGAAGCGATTCGATGATCTTTGGCAACTTCCTGATCAGCGCCAACTCGCGTAATTTCTCTCTATTGTCACCCGCAGGAGAGCCAAAATAAACCTTATTGCCCTCCAAAGATTTAGTAACACCAGATTGAGCTAGCACCACTGCACCCGCTCCGATCACCACACCACTGGGGATTCCTGCTTGCCCCCATAGGGTAACATTGTCTTCAATTATCACTGCGCCAGAGATGCCAACATGGGCGGCAAAGAGACAGTTTTTGCCAACTAAGGTGTCATGGCCAACATGAACGTGATTGTCGATTTTAGTACCATCACCGATCTTGGTATCGCCACTTACACCCTTGTCCAGGGTTGCACAGGCTCCAACCTCCACATCATTTCCGATGACTACTCTGCCGCAGGTATGCATTTTAACGTATTTGCCCTCTCGTTTTTGAAAATAGAAGGCATCTCCTCCAATAACTGCACCTGAGTGGATGACTACATTGTCACCAATAACACAATTGTCATAAATACAAACATTGGGATGAATAACACAGTTTTTACCAATGCTCACCGAATTACCAAGAAATACGTTGGGCATCACAATGGAACCATCCCCAATAGTGGCCGAATCGCTCAGCGCGCTGTGGGAAGCCTTAAAAGGAGAGAAGTGCCGGGTCAGGAAATTGTAATCCGTAAATGGATCCTCCGATATCAGCAGCGCCTTCCCGGCAGGGCATTCCACCTCCTTGTCTATCAGGATTGTTGTGGCGGCCGATATAAGCGCTTTCTCATAGTACTTTTCATGGTCAACAAAAACCAAATCTCCCGATTCAACCGTATGGATTTCGTTGATGCCAGCCACCAAATGATCAGGGTCACCTACAATTTTGACCTCAATGAGGTCAGCTAGTTCAGATAGTTTAATGGCGGGAGTGAGCTTCATCTTTAAATGTCTACGAATTCAGGTTATTTAACACGYTCCATATATTCACCTGTTTTAGTATCTATTTTGATCTTCTCGCCTTCGCCGATAAATAAAGGAACCTTAACAATGGCACCTGTCTCCATAGTTGCAGGCTTAAATGTATTGGTAGCTGTATCTCCCTTCACTCCRGGCTCTGTATAGGTGATCTCAAGCTCCACAAATTGCGGCATGTCACAGGATAAAACCTCTTCTGTTTCCGCGTGAACCAATATCTCAACCTCCTGGCCCTCCTTTAGCAAATCAGGTGAAGGGATGACATCGCCATTAAGAAATGTTTGCTCATACGTTTCCAAGTGCATGAAATGAAACCCTAAGTCATCTTTATATAGGAACTGATACGGCCGACGCTCTATACGTGCCACAACTATTTTCACACCCGCTGTAAACGTATTGTCCACAACTTTACCTGTCCTTACGTTCTTTAGTTTTGAACGCACAAATGCAGGCCCTTTGCCAGGTTTAACATGTTGGAATTCCACAATGGTCCACAATCCCCCATTGAATTCTATACACAGTCCATTTTTAAAGTCTCCTGTTGATGCCATCGTTTTATATTTTGTTTCTTATCTGGTAGCTTTAACAAAGCTATTTATAATTTTCCATACTTAGCTCCTGAACACAAAATTGATATTCTTCTGTTCGCTCATTAGAGCAGATAACCACTGTTCTGTTAACCGCAAATTGCTTCAAGAGTTCATTGTACCAAACAATTCCCTTCGCGTCGAGATTGGTTGAAGGTTCGTCCAGCAAAAGCATGGGGGTTTTACTCAGAATTGCCAACCCAAGTTTAACACGCTGAACCATTCCGGAGGAATATTGCTTTAGCGGTTTTGACTTGTTTTCATGGAGATTTAGCATATCCGGAACGTGGTCGAGCGCAACACCCTCTACCAGCTGTTTGAATTTGAAATGAAATTCAATGTGCTCTTCCAAGGTGTATTCCTGGATTAGATCTAAGTAAGGTGCCGCAATAGAAACGTTTTGGTAAAGCTCCTCTACCGGGGTAGCATGGCCATCCAATTCATAAAATATCTCTCCATGAGAGGGTGTTAGGCTACCTGAAATAATCCTCAATAATGTAGACTTTCCAGAACCGTTAGATCCCAAAACAACCATGGGCTCATCAGGTTTAATTTCACAGCTGATGCCTTTAAATACCCAACCTCTGTTAAATCGCTTCCCGACTTTGTCAAGTCTAATCTTCAACATGGCCAAGCTTTAATGATGTCCTTAGGATAAGGAAGGGCCCCGAATGATTCCCTTGGTGGATTCGCGAATGAAACGGATAATGTTTCGCTTTTCTTCACATGCAGCTACTTCGAGTTCAACAGCATTCAACGCCTGGGTGATATTGTTACTTCTCACGTAGATAATGCGATAAATATCCTCGATATTGAGAATCGTTTCATTGCTGAAACCACGACGTCTCAACCCGATAGAATTAATTCCAGCATAAGATAATGGCTCCCTGGCTGCCTTCACATATGGAGGCACATTTTTTCTGATTAAAGAGGCACCACCAATAAACGCATGCGCTCCAATTTTAACAAACTGCTGTACCGCTACCAGTCCTTCAAGCACAACATAATCCTCCAGCTCTACATGTCCGGCCAGCGCTACATTGTTAGCCAGGATGCAATTGTTTCCAATTTTACAATCATGGGCAACATGTACATACGCCATCAACAAACTGTTGTCCCCTACTTCTGTTTTATGTCGGTCAATGGTTCCACGATTGATCGTTACGAATTCCCTGATAGTAACGTAGTCCCCAATCTCAACTGTGGTGGGCTCACCTTTGTATTTAAGGTCCTGAGGAGCGGCAGCAATCACAGCGCCAGGAAAGATCTTGCAGTGCTTTCCGATCGTGGCACCCTGCATGATTACCGCATTAGAGCCGATCCATGTCCCCTCTCCAATTTCCACTCCCTCTTCTATAGTAGCAAAGGGCTCAATAATTACATCTTTTCCAATTTTAGCCTTGGGGTGTATGTAGTTGAGTACTTTAGTCATGCTGTTTTATTAACCGTTATCCTAGTTTTATTCACCTTGATGAACCGGTTCGGGTTCACCTTTTTTTTCGGGTATTCCTTTGACCTTAACTATCTGGGCCATCATTTCCCCCTTCATCACTAAAGTATCGCCCACAAAAGCTGTTCCTCCCATATGGCAGATTCCCCTTCTTATTGGGCTCAGCAACTCCAGCCTGAATATTACCGTGTCGCCAGGAATYACCTTACTTCTAAATTTTACCTTATCAATTTTGGCAAAATAGGTCAAGTAATTTTCAGGATCGGGAACCGTACTCAGGACCAACACCCCACCTGTTTGCGCCATGGCCTCTACCAATAAAACGCCAGGCATAATCGGATCATCAGGGAAGTGCCCGGCAAAGAATGGTTCATCCAGGGTCACGTTCTTCATTCCAATCACGTAATCGTCACCCATTTCCAGAATCTTGTCGATAAACAAGAATGGACTTCGATGGGGTAATATTTTCTTTATCTGGTTGATGTCATAAAGAGGAGGCGTTGCAGGATCGTATACTGGATGGCTTGGTTTCCGCTTTTCCAGTTTGATCTTCTCTTTTATCTTTTTCGCAAATTCAATATTTGTTGTATGACCAGGCTTAGAAGCGATAATTTGCGCATTCACACGCACACCAATCAACGCTAAATCACCCACCATGTCCAGCAGTTTGTGTCGTGCGGGTTCATTCTGATACTGTAATTGAATATTGTTTAAGACACCTTCTTTTAGAATCTGTACGTTTGGTTTGTTGAAAAGCTTTTTGAGCTTGTTCCACTTGGCCGTATTCACCTCTTTGTCCACGATCACAATCGCGTTATCCAAATCACCTCCCTTAATTAGGTTTTCACTCAACAGATTCTCTAACTCATGCAGGAAGACAAATGTTCTACTTGAGGCGATTTCCTCTCTAAAGTCCTCTATATCGTCCAGTGCAGCGTGCTGGTGACCCAAAACTGGCGAATTGTAGTCTACCATCACTTTAATCCTGAATTTAGGACTCGGCATCGCTATAATCTCCGTCTGGCCTGTGCTATTTGTATAATGTATGGGCTCTTTAAGGTCGTAGTAGATTCTCGGCTCATCCTGAACCACCGTCCCCACTTTCGCCAAAGCATCAATGAAATCCTTAGCGCTGCCATCCATAATTGGGGTTTCCGGACCATCTATTTCAATTAAAATATTGTCAATGTCCATTCCAACGACAGCAGCCAATGTGTGCTCTACAGTATTGATACCGGCCTCCCCCTTTACGAGATTTGTGTTTCTGATCGTATCATCTACGTTCTCCAAAGCCGCTTCAATGATCGGCTTGCCCGGTAAGTCTACTCTTTGAAATTTGAACCCGTGGTTTTCTGGAGCAGGTTTAAAAGTGAGGTTTACTTCTGCACCGGTGTGCAGTCCAACACCAGATACAGTAACAGCAGATTTTATGGTTTTTTGTTTGTCAGACATAGGATTTTTTGTAACTCTATTTCAACCTTTTAGTTCATTTTGCCCATAACGGGACTCAATTTGTCCTCCAACTCCATCAGCTGTCGCCTAATGCTTCCCAAATCCCCATAGATGGCATTGCTTACTACATAATCTTTCATCGGCAGAATAGGAGACCCCGCATAGGTTCCCGGTTCTGTGACATCCTTAATAATACCCGCTCTGTGTACAAATATCGTGTCGCCACAAATGTTTAAGTGATCCTTGATCATGGTACCTCCACTCGCCACAACCCGGTCACCCAATGTTGTCGATCCAGCACATAAAAATCCCGCTATGATTGCGCAGTTTTCTCCGATCTTCACATTGTGGGCAACATGGCAAAGATTGTCCATGATGGTCCCATTTCCAATCATCGTCGGGCCATGTGTTCCCCGATCAATTGTATTGCTTGCACCTATTGTCACTCGCTCTCCGAGAATAACATTGCCAGTTTGCGGAATGCGATAATGATTGAATTTTTGATCCTGGGCATATCCATATCCTTCAGAGCCTAAAATGGCTTGAGATAAGATCAAGCAATGATTGCCTATAATGCTACCCCATCCAACAATAGCCGAAGGGTGAATTCTTACATGCTCTCCTATCACCGCATTGCGCTCAATCACTACGTTGGCCATGATGTTACATCCCTTGCCAATTTTAACCCCTTCTGAAACAACTACTCCGGGACCAATCAGTACATCTGATGCGATCTCTGCTGTTTTATGAATGATAGCCGAAGCGTGGACTTTATCCCACCCGGTAATGGTATAATCGTAGTCGCCATATTTCTGTTTGAGCAGTGCATGCGCAAGATTGGGATTGTTGCTGGTGATCACTGCAGTTTTGTCCATGACATCTGCGCACTTCCCTTCCAATCCAACAGGTACGACAATGAGTGACACTCCAGTAGCAAGCACTTTGTTGAGGGCGTCTTCATCTGGTACTACGACCATATCGCCCCCCATGGCAGCTTCCCAGGCGACCATAGCAGTCACTGTGACGTCTTGCTTTCCGGCAATCGCAATTAAGGTAAACGCCTCGCCACACTCGCTATAAATTTCAGCTGCAGTTTTCTTCATGATTCAATTCATTCCCTACAGGAGGAAATTCAATAAAATCTCCGGGTGCAAAAGTACGTCTTTTTACAGAATTCCTATTGACTCCTGATAGCATGTTGTTCTATCTCACTTTAGGGGAGCACAAAAAGTACTTTTCAACCCTTTTTGATAAAACGGCAATATTAAGTTGATCAGATGCAACTGCAATATCAGCCAGACTTCCATCCCTGTACAAAATGTTGATCTTTTCACTGTGCTTATCATACGCACTATTGCCTATTTTGTCTGTGAATACAAAATAACGCGCCTCTTTTACGCTTATTTCATAAGTTTTAGCAGTTTCAACGAGCAGTTTCTCAATGTGTCCCTTACTAAACGGCTTGTCCCTCAGTTCTATATGAAATAGGTTGCGGTTCACCAGATTGCTGCAAAGGCGTTTCAATATCGGCTCACCCTCATGGGACCACACCTTGACCGAAGTAAGAATATCATAATCGTCTAACCTGGCAAACATCTCTAATACTTTTGGGTCATTCACAAAGGCCTTCTTTCCCGGCTGTTCTGTAAGAAAATATTCAAAGGCGGGTGTGGCAAACAAGGTTGCCCCTTCTTTAACCAATTCCTTTGCCCGTCGTAGAATCTTGATTAACAGATATTCCGCAGAGATAACCGTTTTATGCAGGTAAACCTGCCAATACATCAAGCGTCTGGCGATGAGGAAATTTTCCACTGAGTAAATTCCTTTGGCATCTATTACCAGTTTATCCTGTGCAATATTTAACGTCTTAATAATCCGATCAGAGCTAATTGCGCCCTCGGCAACACCGGTAAAAAAACTATCTCTCTTAAGATAGTCAAGTCGATCCATATCCAGTTGGCTGGCAACRAGTTGGTGCAAGAATTTTTTACGGTATTTGTTTTCGAAAATCTTGATGGCCAGGTCAAGTTTTCCGTTTAAATCTTGGTTCAACCGCTCCATAAACATATCAGACAGATCCTCGTGGGTCACATTTCTTACAATGGTACTTTCCAGCACGTGTGAATAGGGGCCATGTCCGATGTCATGTAATAATATCGCAACCGTAACTGCGAGCTCCTCTTCRTCCGTAATTTTGTGTTTTTTGGATCTCAACACCTCAATTGCCATGCTCATCAGGTGGGAAACACCAATAGCATGTTGCAACCGCGTGTGATAAGCTCCCGGATATACCAAATGAGTAAGGCCCAACTGCTTGATTCGACCAAGTCTCTGAAAATATGGATGGTCGAGAAGTTCCAGGATCAATCCATCCTGAATGCTGATAAACCCATAAATAGGGTCRTTRATAATTATCTSYTTGCGTTTKGCCATTMTCTAAGGCTCTAAGACMACAATAATCTTAGCCNWATTCRTGTTAGGGTATTCTGTAAAAACACCTCAATTCAACTCCATTCTTTCAAAAAATATTATCTAATTTGTTGGCAGCAATGGTTGATTTGGAAAATTATAAATTATTACCTGAACGCAAGAATCTTTTCCATCCTGACGCGCAATAATTCAACGAACAAATGACCGACATAAGTATACTCTGGGTTGATGATGAGATTGATCTCCTCAAACCGCATGTGATCTTCCTGGAAGATAAAGGATACAAAGTAGCGACTGCCAACAACGGTGATGATGCGCTAACCATGATTGAAGAGGGCCAGTTCGATCTGGTTTTTCTCGATGAAAACATGCCCGGACTTTCCGGTATTGAAACATTGGAGATCATCAAGAATTCACATGCCGATCTACCCGTGATAATGGTTACCAAGAGCGAAGAAGAAGATCTGATGGATGATGCCATTGGTGGCAAAATTTCTGATTACCTTATTAAACCTGTTAATCCAAAACAGATTCTGCTCTCCATAAAAAAGAACATCGACAAAACGCGCCTGGTTAGCGAAAAAATAACCTCGAATTATCAGCAAGATTTTCGCAATATCGGCATGTCGCTTAGTGAAAAACTCAGCTATGAAGAGTGGGCAGAAGTTCATAGAAAGCTTATATACTGGGAGTTGGAGCTAGGAACAGCCAAGGATGAAGGGATGGATGAGGTTTTACGCATGCAAAAGACCGAAGCGAATAACCTCTTCAGCCGTAAAGTTGAAGCAAGCTACAGAAAATGGGTCAATGAAGAGGGTGATGATGGCCCTCTTATGTCTCATAATCTTTTTAAAGATCGGGTCTTCCCCATCCTCGAGAATCAGGATACTATTTTGTTTTTCATTTTAATCGACAACCTTCGTTACGACCAATGGAAGGTTCTTAGTCCGACGATCTCTGAATATTTCAGGGTGGAAGAGGAGGAGATTTACTGCAGCATACTTCCCACTGCCACACAATTTTCCAGAAACGCCATCTTTGCCGGAATGATGCCCTCTGAAATTGAACGCGAATATCCGGACCTGTGGGTGAACGACACAGACGAAGGCGGCAAAAATATGCATGAGGCTGCTTTTATTGAAGCTCAGCTAAAACGTCATCGAAAGGACGTTAAATTCTCTTATTCAAAGATTTCCAACCTGGCGAAGGGTAAAAAGATGGTTGAGAACCTGCCGAATTTAATGACCAATCAGCTCAATGTGATCGTCTATAATTTCGTGGATATGTTGTCTCATGCCCGGACTGAAATGGAAGTGATCAAAGAACTTGCCGGTGATGAGGCAGCCTACCGTTCACTAACCCGTTCATGGTTTGACCATTCCCCACTTTTAGCGGGATTAAAGCGCATTGCAGAGCTTGGAAATAACAGCAACAAAAAGGTTAAAATGATCATCACCACTGATCATGGCACCATTCGGGTAAAGGATCCATCAAAGCTCATTGGAGATAGAAACACCACAACAAACCTGCGGTATAAACAAGGAAAGAGCTTGACGTATCAAAGCAGGGATGTGTTTGATATTGGTAACCCAGATGATATTTTTCTACCCAAAGCGAACCTCAGTTCCCGGTATGTGTTTGCAAAGGAAGACAAGTACTTTGTCTATCCGAACAATTACAATTACTACATGAACTTCTTCAAAAATACGTTTCAGCACGGGGGCGTTTCAATGGAGGAAATGTTAATTCCGCTCATTACCCTGACGCCAAAATAGTCCCATTGAAGCTAGGCAGCACACAAGCACGCTTGCAGCATCTCGATGAGGCTGCACAATTTATTATTGAGGTCTCAAAGGATTACTCATTTCTTACTTTCTCTGGAGAAATGGGCGTCGGAAAAACCACACTTATCAAAGCGCTTGTCGCAGCATTGGGCTCGAACGACCTGGTTACAAGTCCTACATTTTCACTGGTAAACGAATACGCTCTCGAGGGCAGTAAAAGGGAAATGGTTTATCATTTTGACTTTTATAGGATTGATAACCTGGAAGAAGTATACGATATAGGATATGAAGCGTATTTTTACTCTGATCAGTATTGTTTTATTGAGTGGCCCGATAAAATAGCCTCGTTACTACCTGAGCATTATGTTGAAATACAGATATCCCGAGATGTGCTTGATGAAAACAACCGGGAAATAACTATCTTTAAGCACTGAGTTAAGCCTATGAAAGCCCGTAAATCATCTATCCTGTCCGCTTCCGTCATGAGTGGCCTCATGCCCCAGGAGGAAACTCTTGAGTTAGCAAGAAAAAAATCCAGTCTTTTTATTGGAATCCCCAAGGAAACATCTTTACAAGAAAATAGGGTTGCACTTGTTCCTGAGGCTGTTGCCCTGTTGGTCAATAACGGACACAGGGTTGTAATTGAACGGAATGCTGGAAAGGGAGCCAACTTTTCCGATAGCGATTACAGCGAGGCCGGCGCTGAAATTGCAGAAGACAATACAAGGGTTTATCAGGCGGATATTCTTATGAAGGTAGAGCCACTCACCGGTGATGAAATGGAGCTAGTACAGCGAAAGCAAACCATTTTCTCTACTTTGCAAATGTCCATTCACCCGCAGAAGTATATCAGGAAAATGCTTGCCAAGAAGGTTCATGCAATCGCTTTCGACCTTATTCAAGATAGCCATGGAAAGTTCCCTGTCATTCGATCCATGGGCGAAATCGCAGGAACCACTTCGATCTTGATAGCCGCGGAATTATTGAGCAACGTGAATGAAGGCAAGGGGTTCATGCTTGGAGGCGTTGCAGGAGTACCGGCTACAGAAATTGTGATATTGGGAGCTGGAACAGTTGGTGAATTTGCTGCTCGTTCGGCCTTAGGGCTGGGGGCAACGGTGAAGATTTTCGACAATTCTCTTTATAAACTAAGACGCCTTCAAAATGACCTGGGAATGCGGGTTTTTACTTGTATTCTGCAGCCTGACGTATTGAGCACAGAACTTAAAAGCGCTGATGTGGTGATTGGTGCCATAAGGGCTCCTGATACACGCACTCCGTGCATTGTCACGGAGGAAATGATTCAGGCAATGAAGCCTTGCTCTGTATTGATCGACGTGAGTATTGACCAGGGAGGGTGTTTTGAAACATCCAGGGTTACTGATCATAACAAGCCAACATTTATGAAGGATGGTGTGATTCATTATTGTGTCCCAAATATTACTTCTAGAGTGGCCAGAACTGCATCCTATGCATTGAGCAACATCTTTGCTGACATTCTCTTGGAGATAGGTGAATCTGGCGGGGTTAATGAAATGCTCAAGTCAAATAAAGGTGTTCGAAACGGTGTATACATCTTCAATGGCATCCTGACCAATAAAATGCTGGGTGAACACCTAGATATCTCATATAAGGATATTGACCTTTTAATGGCAGCCTGGTAAATGCTCAAAACCAAATCCTCGGTATTTTTTAGAAGGTTAAAGCTCTACGGTTTTGGCGTGGGACTCGGCCTTTTACTTACGTTTGTTTTTTTTCGAGATCGCTATCCTACCTGGTTACCTGGTTCTCGAGTATTGGAAGATATCAATCGGACAGAAATGAGTTATTCCCCGAGGGCAATATGTCTGATGGAATGTGGAGACATCTCGAAAGAAGGCGTACAGGAAATTTTGGATGATGGAGATGTCGATTTTTCGGCAAGTGACGTACGAGCCAAGCCCTGCCCTTCGTATATTATTGAAGGTGAAACAAAGGATGGCCAATCACTACGGGTCATAATTCTTAAGTGTGACAGCACTTCTACGGTTCTGCATGCTATAGATTTCAGCAGAAATTATGAGTGCTCATGTGATTGAGCCGCTTGTCTACCCTTGCTAATTACCAATCCGTGCTTGTAGGCTTGCTATATAGTTGGTTGGCAAGTTCTGCCCTGCTTTTTGAGCCATGAGGGCATCCTGTAAAGCCTTGGGAAAATTATTTAGGGATTCGTAACACAAGGCCCTGTTCAGGTAGGCACCGCTGTTGGAAGGGGTATACTGTAAGGCCAGCGAATAATCAGTTACAGCACCTTGAAAATTAGACTTGCGCTGTTTGGCAAGCGCTCTGTAAAAGTAGGCGTTGCCATCACTTGCATTCACCTGTAGCAGGAAGTTATAATCCGCTATGGCGTCGTCGTACCGGCCCATATCCAGAAAAGCATAGGCCCGCATCCCAACCGTTTTGAAAGAGCTTGGATTGAGTTGTAATGCCGCATTGAAATCCAGCAGTGCTTTATCAAAATCCTGAAGCTTGGAGTAAGAAATGCCGCGATTGATATAGGCATCCAGATAGTTTCTCTCCAGCTCAATGGCCTTTGTAAAATCTACAATTGACGCAGGGATATCACCTTGCAAACCATACACGTTGCCCCTGTTGAGATAAATTTTAGAAGCGTTGGGACTTAGCTCTATAGCCTTGCTATAATTGGCCAAAGCCAAGTCATACGTACCACTGCGCCCGTATACATTCCCCCGGTTGATGTATGCAAGTGTTGACCTGGGATTGAGTCGTAAAGTGGCATCGTAGTCTAACATCGCCTTATCGAATTGGTCGTGATCTGTATAATACTGCCCTCTATTTAAATAACCTTCTGAGGTGTTTGGAAATTTGGCAATCACATCGG
>JAESRW010000189.1 GCA_016764395.1 Flavobacteriales bacterium | reverse complement strand
CAGCGACAAAAATTTCGGCATCATCCGCAGCAAGGGAGACGCAGCGCTGTTTGGCGGTAAAACCACCAAACAAATGAAAAAACGCCTGGGCATACCTGAAAATCGTGCGTTAGCAGAGTTTCTTCCAACCATAACGATCAAGGCAAAGGACTTTGCCACAGAAATAACGGTGTTTAATACACGGGATAAAAAGCTGGCAAGCGAAGGACAAATCTCAGCAGAACACATCAAAAACAACAAAGGAGTTCGCAAAGTATTACTTGAAAGAGGCATTAAACCCGAAGAATTGCCACCGGAAGAAGACCTTAAAAAACTGGAGCGCAAGGTAAAAAGTGATGCAAAGAAGCTGGGTGAAAATCCCGATAAACTTTCTGAATAATCTGCAAACGACAGACACATCGGGAAAAAGCGCAGTACGAAGTAAGTGATAGGCACTTTATTTTCTTCACTTGTCCACCTTAGGAGGTAGGCAAGATAGCAGAATGCTGAGCAGTGGGAAGCTTGTAGTGGAATGACAACAGCGCCTTAAATACACAATCCCCTACCCTCTTTTTCGCCTTAAGCTTGAAGGTCTTTTGTTTTAAAAAGTCAACGCTTGTCCATAAAGTTCTGTTTTCAGAATCCTGAAAAATGGGCATAGCTTAAGCTTTCTACAAGACTTTCAGAAATGAATAGCTCATTAGCGGGAGAGCTGAGCGATAGGGGGTCACCGTCTTAAATATAAGATCAAGCTATTTTATTCAAATTTCCCGGTGTGTGAGTTTTAGCTTTTTTACTGCACGTTACTTTTTCAATATTAGGATCTCCACCCTTCTGTTCTTTTGTCTTCCCTCTTCGGTTTCACTGCTTGTCACCGGCAAACTGCTTCCATATCCTTTGTACTGAAGCCTCGTTGCTTCTATTCCTTTACTTGCTAAATACTCTGACACCACCCTCACCCTGTTTTCCGATAACTCAAGGTTTTGCTCTTCTGCTCTTGTATTATCCGTATGTCCTTTTATCGCTATTTTCAGACTTGGGGACTCTTTCAATACTTCCACCAAAGAATTAAGCTCCCTAAATGATTCCGGCAGCAACTCCCATTTATTTATTTCAAAGAATACATAAGAAAGTGTGATCGTAGTACCTACTTTCAACCTTTCCCTTGTCAACACATTCCTTTCAGCTTCACCCACCTCATTCAAGTTCTTTAGACTTGTTAAATCATCATCTATATTTTCTGTTTTTGTCTGAACGGCTATAACGGATACGTCGTCAATAAAATAATAAGGATGCTCTTTTAATGATATCCCATATTCGGGTCTTTTGTTTTCATTCAATACACATTTTTTAAACAGAAATTTTTCAATGCTTTTGTATTTTCCAAATCTCTTGTTTTTATTTATTCGTTTAATAAGTTTAGGCGAGTCATCCCAAAACATTCCTATGGTAATGAACTCTTCTCCACCTTTGGCCTTATATATTCCAGAAATTAAAACCCATTTATCTCCAAGCTGCATTATGGAGTCTGTTTCATTTTCAATATGAGCCACAAGATGAGGTTTCATCTGCTTTTCATAGATTCCGGCCATATATAGGTCTGTCAATATCCTCTTTTCCGAAAAATGCACGCCAATTTGGTCAGCGGAATACAAACTCGCTAAGTAGGGGAAGCGAATATAAAAGGATACCTCGTATCTTCGATTGGGCTCAAGCGGCTTAAGTAACCGGCTCTGTATGTGCTCCATCCATCCCGATTTGGGTTCTACTAATAGTATTCCATAGTATGCTAACCCGGAATGTGCCGGATGATATCCAAAGTCATTTTTGGGAATGGTAAAATACTCACTTTCACTGCATTGATTGAAATAGTCAGGGGTGCTTGGATTTGGAGATACCCAATCCACACATATATTTATATTATCACTTTCAGTAACAGGACAAAGGATATATTCCTCAAAACTACCATTGCGAATAAGGTTTTGTGCTCTCGCTAAACAGGTATTTAACGAAACCAACAACAGTAGAAGTAGAGACTTGCAATTGCCTATCATTATTTTGTCTATCGGTTTACCCTTACACCAATTCGATATGAAACCCCAGGTGTTGCCATAACGACAGGCCAACCAACCAAATGAACGGGGGCATTTATCACTCCAAATAACGGTTGTGCTCTTGTTATAGATGCATTTATGGTACCGCCACTTTGCGCCAGTATGTTTGCAGATGCACCAAAAAGGATTGGCCCTGCATTATTAAAAAAATTGATCCCATTAAGATTTGTTGCAAACGTTAAAGGACTGTTGAAGATAAATATCACTTATTCAACTATTATGATATCCGATTGACTTCAACAATGAAACTAGCTCCATTACCCAACTCACTCTCACACCAAACCCTTCCATTCATTGTTTCAACTCTATACCGTCAGACAAAGGCGTCGCATCAAGATTCCCCAATGCGAAAAATAAACTAAGGGGCAAGCGCACCATGTTTACGCAATCATACAGGAAATTGCACGCGGTTCATTGTGCTTCCTATTGCACCTCAGTTCTTACATTGGAAACCTACCAGGTATATCTATGATTATTTACATATACGGTATGTGTACCTTACCCCGTGAAGACCAGTAAATTAATTCACTTGATAACCGTTTAATATCATAGGGTCATGAAATCAAAAAAAATTATCATCACTGCGGTGGTGTTTGCATATTCCCTCATAGGAATTAAGAATATGATCGCTCAAGACCATGAAGTGATTCTACTAAGCCACAAAGTAGGCGAAACAATTGACTCGAACGAAAAGGCAAGATATCGTCTTTTTCCATTTTATAGAAATGAAGACTTTAAATCTGCTCAATTCTTAAAAATGCCTGATAGTTCAATCGTACTTCAAACAGTTCTGGAAGATGGAAGAATTGAAAACAGGACCTTCACAAAAGAACATTTTACGATGACCAAGAAAATAGTCGAAAGTAATGTTACAAAGAAAAATTTTAAAACCGTTACTGAGAAAGAAACAAGGAGTCATAGAATCTTTGGTATCGGACTAAGAGTAAATCAATTGTGGTATAATGAAGTCTTCCAGATTCGCCCCCCATCTAGTACAATTACAATTGCCATAACTCCTCATAAAAATTTCAGAATCGAACCAGAGATTGGATACTTCAGCTCTAAAAGCCATGATGAACAACTAAAGGAGGATCTAACAGACAAAAGTTATCATATCGGCCTGGGCATTTACCCAATATTGCAAAAAGGGAATACCAATCTGTATTTAGGTATTCGATTGGCGGAAATAAGGTTTACAGACGAATTCGCAAAGTTTATCCCACCGACACGTCCACCTGGGAATGGCACATTTATAAAAGAAGAGTTGATATCAAAGCAATATCTAATTGGACCAGTCCTAGGCGCCGAATATCTTTTTACCAAACATTTTAGTTTTGGTGGCGAAATGGGCTTGAAATATTCCATCATTCACAACGACGTTGACAACAGTGATTCTACCCACAACCATGACGAAGACAAGACCAAAAGCTATTTAACAGAATCAAATCTGTTTGTGCGGTTTTATTTTTAAACGGGAAGGGCTAAACCATACATAACACTGATAGTTGATGCACAACCTGATAAAATTAAACACAGAACGGTAACGTTTCTTTGGTCGAACTATTCAAATCGAAGGAGCAAAAGACAACTCCTGGCACCTTGCAAGCATACAAAATCAATCTTGCCACGAGAATGACTTTCAGAAATGAATAGCTCATTAGCGGGAGAGCTGAGCGATAGGAAAGAGACTGTCTTTCCTTTTTATAGCTTTCCTTGTTTTTGTGCGGTGGCTAAAAACAACGGTTCAGCATAGGATCACACAAAATTCTCGGGCAGAAGGAGGCGACGGAGGCAGGGAATTTGGCAAGCGACGAAGCTTATCGGTTGTTGTGGGGTACTGGAAGTGGGTGAATGTAGAGGGGGAGGCAGGACCGAACGAAATGAACTGACTGCAGGCACCTGGGTTTTTGTGTTAGAGATTACTCAACTGATGTATTGATTTTCAAAGGTGTTTCATGAACACGAAGAAGTGTTTACTCAACTGATATATTGATTTTCAAAGGTTTCATGAACACGAAATCGTGTTTGCAACGGCTACAGGTAAGCGTCCGGAGAAGTACATATTCGACAATCACCTTTTTGCAGCTTCTGGTTGAAGGACTTCGTTCTAAGCTGTCTGAATATTCATTCAATACCTGAAACAATTAAATTAGAAGGACTATTCAGCCACATAAATGATGCTCAAATACACCTCGATAAAAACAATTCAAGACTGTGAGTAATAGTAGGGTCGTTTTATAAAAACGGTCTTGCAACTGTTACGTCAGAGACGATAGAAAACGGATAACCGTTTTGAGTCAGAAATGACTCCTAAGAGCAAGTTACAATAGAGTATAACTACTCAAAGTGCTGTTTTTCAGCGAAATAATCATGCTGTTCGTCTAAATATTTTCGGATGTAGAATAATTTACAAGACATTTTAAGTCCCAAAAAGGAGCACCCCCTGTTTGATCATTGCTGTTGAGCTTCCCTCTTGGTTGTTTTGAAGTTGATTCAGAATAATTCACTCAACCCGAATTAAAGCACCGCGATGATCAAACAACTAACACCCCTACTCTTCCTGGCCCTTTTCACTTTTCAAACTTCCTTCGCTGCCGACCGTTACTGGGTGTCAGCGACCAATTCGACATGGAACAACACTTCAAATTGGTCGACAAGTTCAGGTGGTGTCGGTGGCGCCTCCATTCCCGGGCCATCAGACCAGGTCATTTTCGATGCCAATGGGCTTGGAGATGCTACGCTAAGTGCCAATCTATCTCTGTCTGGTCTTATCATTCACGTGGGTTATACAGGTGCTATTGAACTCAGCGGATTTACCTTAAACATTTCAGGCACCAGCCAGGTTTCTTTTGTTGGAGGGACGTTAAATAACGGAGCATTAAATATTCAATCATCGTCAATTGTTCTGTTCAACGGTACCATTTTCAATACCTCTGTATCGTCCGTTAGCGCCCGCCTTTTGCTCAATGGAAGCACTTTCAACCGYGYMGTGAGTTTGGAAAAAACGGGCKCMRTYWMTGACTTYTGYGCYGGWGGTAATRYGTTYAATGACACCACCRTAATTWCKATGAGCAGYRYMGGRGGAGCCTTACATMTRARCGATGGMGCACCSGGMRMWACAGGTGTKGAYACCTTTCGWACAGAAGTCACTTTTAAYAATACCGGWACAGGGCTSCTRTCSATAGCTGARAAACGTGATRGRAATTTCTTTGGYGGTAATATTASSMTCAAYTCCACRGGMGGTATAATSGCKTTTGGWWWWSGCRGCGGAWSCTCTACRCTKGCYRTTGGCAAGACCATCCAGGTAGGCAGTGGWGGWTTYTCYGGRGGAWYKYTCCTTSTCRRGGGTATGAASATGTTRGACCCCAATCCCTGGAATATTGCGTTTACCGGTACTGCCGGCTTGCATTTTAATACAGGCAGTGTCTTCCACGGTGAAGTAAACAGCATCACTCCGGGGTTGTGTCTGAACGGAGCTACGTATCTCCAAAAAGCCACCTTGGAAAAAACAGGGCCTGGCCTTGACTTTTGCACCGGTGGCAGTGTATTTAATGACACCACGGTAATTACCATGAGCAGCATCGGAGGAGCCATTCACATGAGCGATGGAGCGCCCGGAGCAACGGGTGTGGATACCTTTCGTACTGACGTCACCTTTAACAATACCGGAACCGGGCTCCTATCGATAACCGAGAAACGTGACGGAAACTTCTTCGGTGGCAACATTAAGATCAGCAGTACAGGTGGCATAATCGCTTTTGGAATGCTTGGCGGATCGGCTACACTTGCTGTTGGGAATACCATTGAGGTAGACACTGGCGGTTTCTCTGGGGTGGCACTCCTTCTCGGAGGCATGAAGATGTTGGATCCCAATCCCTGGAATATTGCGTTTACCGGTGCTGCCAGGTTGCATTTTAATGCGGGCAGTGTCTTCCACGGTGAAGTAAACAGCACCACTCCGGGGTTGTGCCTGAACGGAGCTACTTTTCTTAAAAAAGCCAACCTCGAAAAAACCGGACCAACTGTTGACTTTTGCACAGGTGGCAGTGTATTTAATGACACCACGGTAATTACCATGAGCAGCATCGGAGGGGCCTTACATATGAGCGATGGAGCACCTGGAGCAACAGGTGTGGATACATTTCGTACTGCAGTCACCTTTAACAATTTTGGAACCGGGCTCCTATCGATAGCCGAGAAACGTGACGGAAACCTCTTTGGTGGCAGTGTKCTTGTCAATGGCACAGGAGGACGAATCGATTTTGGTAGAGCGGGTGGAAGTGCGCTTATCAGTGGGGACATAACCGCGAATAGAACCGGGAGCGGCCAGATTCAGTTCAAAGGGATCTTGCTCAATGGGCCAACTGCTCAGGCCATCAACGGTACTGCGTCCCTTCCTCCTACGTTTATCAGCCTGGAGATCGACAACCCTTTAGGCGTTACTTTGAATACCGCCATTGACATTTCGGGAAGGTTGCAATTAACTACAGGCAACCTGTTCTCTGACATAGTCAACATTGTTACGTTCAGGGACAACGCTGTTGTAAGTGGTGGGTCGCCGATCAGTTTTGTAGCGGGGCCGGTCAGAAAGATCGGGAATGATGGGTTTATCTTTCCGACGGGGAACGGATCAAGTTACCAACCAATAGGCATTTCACCGCCAACGAGCGTCCAGGATGAATTCATTGGCCAGTACTTCGATACCGTACAAACTTCTGGCAGTTCACTAGATACGGGGCTTGGAAGCATCAGCATATGTGAATATTGGCAACTGGACCATACAGTCGGCACCTCGTCAGTTGAGGTAACACTCGGGTGGAATGCAAACAGTTGTGATGCGCCTCAGGTTTCAGATACGAGAGTTGCCCACTGGGAGGGGGCCAAATGGACAAATCTTGGAAATGGCGGCACCACTGGTGATCCGAACAATGGAACAGTAAAATCCGCTGGACCGGTTAGTGATTTTGGGGTGTTTGTGCTGGGAAGTGCAACTCCAAGTACACGCAGTGTAGACGATATTGATTTGGGAGTAGCTGCGGGTTTTGCCCTTTTGGCTGGAAACGCAATACAGGCGACCAATCCAATACTTGCCATAGGTAACGTAGGAGCAGTTGGCACCATAACCGATAGCGTTTTTGCCTCCGACTCGCTATTCCTGCCCAACGATCTTGTTGTACAGCAAGCAATAGGTGACCTCGGTAATGCTATAAATGTGATTAAAGTAATCCCGGGAACCTCAGTATCTGGTAGCCTGGGCGGACAATCATTAAGTGAAGGCGTTTACGACATTTCCGCCAATGCATTCCTATCAGGAAATCTCACGCTTACAGGAGATTCGGCCTCAATATATGTTTTCAAGATTGACGATACACTGGCGGTAGATTCCGGTGCAATCCTAAATACCGGAAATGTGAAGCCAGAGAACATCTATTGGGTTACTCTAAATAGCCATGTCTCAATTGGTAGCAATACCAACTTTTCAGGCATCGTATTGACCCAAGGGAATATTGTGAGTAGTGGTCTCAATAAGGGAAGTTTGGCCCTGCTCACCAGCCAGAGTTCAATTACGCTATTGAATAAGCGACCTTTGGATCCTGTCTATCTGTTTTCACCCATACAGATGTCAATGCATGGACCTCCCAATTCCATTAGTGTCACTGTGGCCAATGTGGATGTTTGTGGAAATACGACGACCTTCTCCGTGAACGCTTTCATATCAGATATCACCTGTGGACTGGATATAATTATTGACTTACCCAACGGCATTGAATATGTTTCCGGATCTGTTGATAACGGTGGTGTCTACGCCTTGACGGACAACACTGTTCAACCCAGTGTTCCAACTTTCTTTATCGAGAATACTGTCTTTTCTCCTTCTCAGTGCACTTTGGGCCCTCTTGGCCCTGATACGACTGTAACGGTAACCTATGACGTCCGGGCAGTGTGTGGAGCGATCGCGAATGACTCAGCATTGGTATCAACCAGCGTAGTTTACACAAGCGACACTCTTATTGAAACTTTAGATGTGACAACCTCAATACGGATACTTACGCCGTTCCTCACCGTTCCACAGACAAATGGACTTGTGCCGGAGCTGCTGGAAGGCAATGTAGGAGATACCCTGTGCCGGGACATTGTAATCGAAAACTCAGGAAATGTGACATTGACATCCGGCTTTACCGTTATTGAGACTTTTGGGCCTTCTATTGAAATTGTGTCACTTTCCATTGATTCAATACCGTTGGTGTTAGATACTGTCGGTAGTCAACTTACCATCTTCATTCCAGACAGTTTGTTGACTGATAGTGTACTGCTGCCCCAAGATTTTGTGACCATCAGAGAATGTGTAATAATTACATCATGTACCTCGGATTCAAATAGTGTTGCGTTGGGAACTTCAAGCTTTAATTATTTCTGGGAGTGTAACAGCGCAGTCTGCCAGGAAGATTCGGTAACCGCAAATGTCAAGGTGCCTTCAGCCAATATCGTTGATATGAAATTTCCAGCTACCATTTTAAATCCTGATGTATGTTATGGACCTGATAACAGTACAAGAATGAAACTAGTTATCAGGAATAACGGCCTGGCTCCTGCGCTCAACAGCAGTATAGAACTAAAAGACGGGGTCTCTTCGGCCATTATCGATCAAAACTTTGGGTTTGTAGATGTATTTGGTGATACTGTGGTACCTGCTCCGCTAACAGCATTTTCTTATAACACGGTTCCTGGATTTTGTAAAGACTCTGTGCTTGATTTTGCCCGCTTCTACCTGGGAGATATAGGCCCATTGGATAGCGTGATTCTGCTATTCAATGTTACTACCTGTTGTCCCACAGATACCATATGCGATTTGGGAGCTACCAGCAGGTTCCGGCTTGATTTTCAATACCAGGATCAATGTCAGGCAGATACAGATACTGTGTATATACAAAAGGTACCTATCTTTAATGAGGTTTCTTCTTCAGATCTCAAGTGGGAGAGTGGCCCCGCTCAATTGCTTAGTGACCTCTCATGCGCACAGGTAGACACCGGAGAATATATTTTTGAGAACAGGGCCGCTTTAAATCGCTGGCAAGGAGATAGCACCGAGGCCATTCGTGTGGTTTTTACCCTTGACCCTGGACTCTGTTACGATAATTTAAATGGCAATACGCTGACATTTGTAAGTGGTGCGGTAATTTGGCAACCGGATTCGATTGTTGCCGATATTGACTCCAATCAATGTGGAGGCACTGTCAGCGCCTGGTTTCCATTGCCTATGCCCCAGGATTTTGACTGGCCGACAGCAAAGTACAAGATTCGAGTCTTTGGTATGTGCCCTGCTCCTCCCAATGGGAATTTAACTTTAGAGGTATTTCACCTGCCTACGCGCAATCCCAGCTGCACCAATCCCTGTGCGCTGTCATTAGCATGTGATCTGACCCCTATAAGCATTCAATGCTGCGGTTGTGACCGCCATGGAACCGAGAATACCTCCTACGAAATTCAGCGAATTTCTCTAGGCGGGCCGGACAATAACGATAACGGTGTACAGGATCCTTCGGGATTGCCCAATCCAAAGGTTTTAGATTTGGCGATGGTAGGTGATACGTTTGAGGTAGAGGCCGGTGCATTTGTGCAGCCGCTAAGCTATCCTGTCATGCCTGCGTTCAGCGATACCCTTTTCAAATTTGCTTACTACACCCACAATATCAGTGACACGATGTGTAACAATGCACTTACGCACCTTGATGCTCGAGTCTTCGTATACGATGCCAATACAGCTGACACAGCATGTAGCACCTGTGATAGCACCTATGAGTTTACAATTCCAGCGAGTGGTATATCTAGAAGTGGCAATGAGCTCATCTACGACCTCAGCATAGAGCAAATATTGGGATACAATGTCACCCCCACATCGAATCACTTCGGATTTGGAGATTCTATCTTCGTTTTTCCCAAATTTTTGGTTTCGAAGAACATAACCACCGCTGAAAGGAACTGCTTCACGGGCCCAAACTTCATCTATTTAGGCATTTCAGATTTTCCTGAGTGCGATGATCCTGTTGGGGGAAAATGTGAGCCGGATTCGCTTATAGGAGATAGCGTTGAGGATTGTCTGGGTAATCGATTTTCACAGTGCGACTCCACCATCAGGTTCGCCTGTACCAAGCAAAACGGAGCCTTCAAACTGGTGCGCTATGATTATACAGATAATTCCCTTTTGTCTTTGGGATGTCCCTCCAGGCTCTCGGTGACGAACCGGTTCAATATTGGAACATTAGCCAAGAAAAACTACTTTGAGCGTGAATACCGCCACTTCGGAATTACAGACACTGCAATAGTACCCATTCCCCTAGGCTTTGTTTTTGATTCCGTTCAAATTCGGCAAGTCCGGCTAAACGGCACTGTATCGGTTATCCAAACCGTTGTGGGTGTGATTCCAGATCTTAACATCGGTGATACCCTCCTTTACTTCTCCTTGTCCAAGTATTATGCGAGTGCCCAGGATACCCAATGGGCTTGCGCGAGTCACTGTTTTACAGACAGTTTGTATCCTGGTGATGAAGAATCTTCTTTTTCGGTAGATGTATATTTCCATCCCACTTGTTCAACACTTTCGGATACCATCCAATTGACACCTTTTATTGGCTTTTCTCCTGCTTTCAATGCTGATTCAGGGCAGGTTTTTGCAGGCACCACGGGTTTTTCACAGGGACTCTTGGTTTATACGGCCCCTTCCTTCGAGATAAATGGTGGGATTCTAACAGTGGATGGGGTGACAAGAGAGGTATGTTGGGAGGGTTGGGAAATAAAAAACACAGGTGGCGAAGCATCTAACTTTTGGATGATTGATAGTTCACCGTCAGGTAATATTACCATAACTGATATTAGTGTTGTGAACGGCAATCAGTTGATTGAAGATAGCGGTGTTTTTCAAGGTGGGATATTTCCACGCTATAAGGCATCAAAAGAGTTTATCATATGTGCTGAGTATACGTGCGATACCTTGACCGAAGATAGTGTGTACATCTATTTCGGCTGGAACTGCCCCGATTATCCCACGTCACTTGCGGACTACCCGTGTCAGATGGACTCTTTCATTCTAAAGTTTCGGCCTAAATTCTCTATCCTTCAGGATAGCGTAGTACTCAGTGCAACAACTATGGATATATGTGATACGATGGGCGTAGATGTTTTTGTGAGCAGCGCAGGAATTGGCAATCTCTATGATCTTATGGTAGAGACGGAGATACTGGGGGGAACATTTATTGATTCATCCAGTGCGACATTTGGGTTTCCTGGCGGTAGCCTGCCTCAGTCCATTGCAGTTCCAGCACTTGTGAATGATCGATACACCTGGGATATTAACAGCTTAGACTCGTTTATCACAGCATTCGGGTTTCCGGGATCTGGCTTTGTAAAGGATGCCGATTCTTCCCGATTCGTGCTGTCTTTTGACCTGGTGGGTAATTGCAACCTTGAAAGAGTCAATACGGTTACAACGAATGTTTATGGATTTAACAACTGCGGGGCTATTGACACTGCATTAAAGATTACTTCTACCTTCACCATTAACAATTATCCAAGTGCCATCCCCAAAGCACTTACGGTATCTTCAACGGAGTTCTCCACCTGTGACAGCATTGCAACGATAACCGTTGAGATCGTCCATAACGATAGTCTGAACACTACGGATGCGAATGATCTGTTCAACTTCATGCTTCCGCCGTGTACTGAATTTGTCCAAAGCTCTTTTGTAGATAGTATCCAGGGCCCGACTGACACCGTACCGGTCATCATTGGCAATACCTTAACATGGAATCTGCTTCCTGACGTTTTTGCCACTGCAGACAGCCTTATGGTTTTTCAGTTTGATATACAGATAACTGGCAGTACATGCGGAACGAGCTTCTCACTACAAGGAAATACCACGGTGCCCGACAGTCTATTCTGTAAAATTGATTCGTCGACAAACGATAGTAATTTCTGCCAGTTCAATCTTCCGGCTGCAGGGGATTCGACCACCGCGAGTCTTTCAGAACCGTTGGTAATTGACTCCACCGCTGTGGCTCCAAATACTTGTAACGGTTCTTGCAACGGTTCGGCTATCGCCTTTGCATCCGGCGGACGGCTACCTTACACCTATATATGGCCCAACGGTGACAACACTGCCGCTGCTGACAGCCTCTGTGCCGACACCATTATCCTGGTCATTAGAGATGCCGCCAACTGCGAGGTGATAGCTACACTAATAATCAACGAGCCTGAGCTTTTGAGCTCCATTATAATTAGTACCACGCCTACTTCCTGCGATTCGCTTGCCGGAACTTGCGATGGAGCAGCAGTTGATTCGGTAATTGGAGGTACCCCTCCCTACTTATATTTGTGGAGCAACGGAGAAACCAGTTCAATTGCCAATGCCTTGTGCAATGGCTCTGAACAAGTAATTGTTACCGACAATAACGGTTGCATTGATACAACCTTGGTGACGATTTCATCTCCTGACCCCATCTCAATTTCTGTAACCAATATTTCCAATGTTACGTGCTTTGGACTTTGTGACGGTTCTACCACAGTGGCTGTGACAGGGGGAACCACACCCTATACCCTGCTGTGGGATGATCCCTTGGCTCAAACTACCCTCACCGCCAATAATTTGTGTGCAGGAAACACTACGATAACAATTACAGACAGCTCTGGATGCATGACCAGCCAGGGGGTAACCATCGTTGAGCCGACACAGCTTAGCACAACTATTATTAACGACACGGTGAGTTGTAACGGCGGAAGCGACGCAGCAGCTAACTTGACCGTCTCCGGTGGTATTCCACCTTATGCCTATTTGTGGTCCACTGGAGATACTTCTGAAGACATTTCAGGGCTTGTAGCTGGCACGTATACCGTTAATGTAACCGATTCTAACGGCTGTGCCATTTCAGAAATGGTCGTGGTTGAAGAGCCCGCGTCATTAAATCTCATCTTAGCTGCTACTAATTTATCCTGCAACGGGGATAATTCGGGAGCTGCAAATTTAACGGTGACTGGTGGGATACCATCTTATATCTATCTCTGGTCTAACGGTGAATCAATTGAGGATTTAACAAATCTGGGTGCKGGCTTTTACAGTGTCGTGGTAACTGATGCAAATGGGTGTTTTGATTCCGCTGGTGTGAATATTTCGGAACCAGCTCTCTTGACTTCCGTATTTACCGGAACTGATGCCACCTGCAATGGAAGCTGTGACGGTGTGGCATCGGTTGGTCTAACGGGTGGAACAGCACCTTATACTTATCAGTGGGTTCCCTCCGGTGGAACTAACTCTATAGATAGTGGCCTGTGTGCAGGATTTCCTCTAGTCATTATTTTTGACAATAATCAATGCTTTAAATCAGTAACTGTTCCTATTGGCGAACCCCCTTTACTGGAGGCGACGCTCACCAGTAGCGTTGATCTACTTTGCGCCGGTGACGCTTCTGGAGCTGCGACAGTAACTCCTTCGGGAGGCAATGCTCCTTATCAATATTTATGGTCTCCCCAGGGAGGTACGGATTCAACGGCTACTGGCTTAACCGCCGGACTGTATTCGGTATTAGTAAGCGATTCCAAAGGTTGCGATACAAGCGTAAGTGTAACGATTGGTGAACCTGGGCCTATTTCTTTCACCTTTGTAACTGTTGATGCAACGTGCAGCGATGATATGAATGGAGCGGTAACGATCAATGCGTCTGGTGGGGCTCCGCCCTATCAGTATGAAATTATAGGTATTGGCAGCCAGCCTACGCCTACCTTTACCGGACTGGCTCCAAATGGTTACGCATTCACAGTAGCCGATAGCCTTGGATGTTCAAGTGCAGGTACGTTTATCATAGGTCCGGCGATACTGGTGGTAACGCTGAGCGGCTTGGATTCGGCAAGTTCTTGTACTGCCAATGACGGTAAGGCAACGGCCAACGTAACAGGTGGAACAGCACCTTATACTTACGTATGGTCTAATGGAGAAACCACACAGACTGCAACCAGCCTTCCCTTTGGTGCCGTAACTGTTGCTGTAACCGATATAAACGGGTGTACCTCAACTAAAAATACATCGATTAACAGTATATTCAACCTTGGTGTCATAACAAGTCCAGCTTGCGGAGGAGGAACAAACGGAACAGCCACCGTCATTCTAACAGGCGGTGTTGGACCTTTTCTTTACCAATGGGATGCAGCAGCTGGAAATCAAACAACACAAACGGCGACCGGCTTGGCTCCTGGAACTTATTGTGTAACGGTTACCGATGCCGACACCTGCACAACATCAAAGTGCACCACAATAACTGATGTGATAACGTATAATTTTCAGAGCGGGGTTGTTATCGCTAGCGACACCACATGGAGCAATGTAAACTTTAGCATTGATAATGGGATTGTCATACTTTCGGGCGCAAAACTCATTATCAGCAATTCAACGATCCGGTTTTCAGACAATGGGACATTGCCCACAGTTCCCCACGGCTTTGGGGAAAAGGGAATTTACGTTGAACCAGGGGCTAAGTTACTGATCAGCAATTCCACTTTAACCAGTGTCCCCAACTGCAATGTAATGTGGGATGGTATCGGTGTGATGGGTAAGGGTCTCGTACAAGGATCACCTTTTACAGACCCTTTCCATGGGTTTGTGTTGCTTAGCAACAACAGTGTAATTGAGAATGCCCATACAGCGATACAGAGTGGATGCGAAGGCCAATGTTTTCGTCCTGCGGGTGGAGGTGTTGTGAAGACCGTAAATTCCAAACTGATCAACAACCGGAGAGATGTGGTGCTCAGTAACTATGACTTAAAAACGAAGAGCTCTTTCGCATCAACTGAATTTTTAACGACGGCTCCATTATTAGATACAGACACTTACAATGGGGAAGGCACCAGCATCCATGTACAATTCAACAATGCAAACGGTGTCAAGCTTACCGGTTGCACTTTTGAGAATACTGGATCTTTCTCAATAACGGGTAGAGGCACCGCCATACGTTCTTTTGATGCAAAATTTGAAGTTGACGCCAGCAGTTTTCAAAGGATGTATTATGGCATTGATGTTTCCAATGTCAATGCGTTCAATGCTGTAAATATTCATAACAGCACCTTCACTGACACAAGACAAGGCGTTTATCTGAGCAATGTCTATGGCGCCCAATTGAATAGCAACGTGTTTGATATGCCAGTGTCAACGAACAGCCAGCCCTATGGCATTTACCTGGATGGGAGCACCTCTTATGAGGTGGAAGAGAACGAGTTCTTTACAGCCAGTTCCCAAACCCTGACCATTGGCATTCTAGCCAACAATTCAGGAAGTTCTGGTGATGAGCTGTACAACAATGCGTTTCACGATCTTGGTATTGGGATACAAACGCAGGGTGATGGTAACCTTAACTCCAACCAAGGCCTCCAGATCAAATGCAATGACTTTGTTAACGATGTTAACTTCTTTGACATTCTGAATATTACGGGAGACATCGGGGATCCGCAGGGACAGTGTATTTCAGGTGATGTAACCTCACCCGCTGGGAATACCTTCAGCCACACCTGCAATTCTCCGGAAGGTGATGCATTTGCCAATACCAGCACGTTTTTTAAATATAACCATCACAATGATACTTTAAGAACGCCTCAGTGTATTAGCAGTTCAGAAATAAATGTAAATAACTGTTTCATTGTTTATACAAATAAAGAAACCGCTTGCCCTTCGAATTTTACCATTGGCGGTGACCCTTGCGGCTTCGGCCCAGGGCCATGCGGGCCGGTTATCGTTAAGCTSAAAGGTAAAWCAGCAGAGCTGAGAACRGCYTTTGAYTCTTTACTCGATSGTGGMAATACTGCSGCRTTAYTGGCCACYGTTGCAACCMAATCAKCTGGCCAGGTCAAAAATGYATTGATRGMWGCAKCTCCTTAYGTATCTGACACAGTATTGCTCGCATACCTGAATAAACCCACCAAAGGGAAAAATCATGTATCACCTGGACATGTAAAAGAGGTGGTAGTTGCGAACTCGCCTTTAACAGGCAAAGTGAAACTCGCTGTAGACAACCGAAATTTGCCTTTGGGTATTAAAATCCAAATAGATGCGGCACAAATTGGAGTTTCTTCAAGAGATTCTCTCGATGGGGCTATCCGGTTCTTTGAAAGACAAGTGGCTTTAGCGGTTAATTCATTAAACAGGTTCTTCCTGCATGATACTAGTGTTGTTGACGGGAAAGACAGTGTGATCAGCAGGCTTGAAAAAGAACCCGGCAATGCCAGAAAATTACAGCTTACCGAAGCATATATCAGTGCGGATAGGTTTAGTGAGGCGAGATTTCTTTTGGATGCCTTAGATACAATAGGCAGCTTTACCAACTTCTGTAAAATCAACAATATCATCATTGATATTTTGGAGGACAGCGCAACATTTGACACCCTGTTAACGGACTCTCTCTTAAAACTAACCGTAGAGAATATAGCAAAGGATACTTTGCAACATGGATATCTTCAGGCAAGGGCCATGTTGTCAATTGCATCTGGTGTGAGATTCCGAGAGCATATTGAGGAATTACCGCAGCAACAACAATTAAAAATAGACAACCCATCGAATGCTGAGGACACTGTTATTACACACCAGGCGGAAATCCAAGTGCAGGAAGAAAAATCTCAAATGCAAGAGCAAAGCCAATACTTTAATATCTATCCCAATCCGGCAAATAACAAATTATATATAGAATATAGTTTTGTATCAGGCGTTGACAAAGGAAGTATAACCTTTTATGAAGTTACGGGTAAACAACTCCATAAACATTCTTTAAAAGGAGAAACTGGCAAAATTGAGATACAGGTAGAGAACTGGGATGGCGGCCTTTACTTTTATATGGTGCGGAACAAAACGGCAGTATTACGCAGGGGTAAATTAATTGTCGCCCCTTCTCAAGGCAGGTAAATATACTCTTATGAGAATCTTGATCATCATATTAGTAGGGCTTTGTATGCAGCAAAGTGTTTTATCGCAACAGGTTTACTTTAACAACAGGTATGACTTTTACAATTCATGGGRAGTAGCCTGGAATATAATCCAATTAGATAGCAATTACCTTATGGTTGGTGGCGCCGGGGATAGCTTAACAGGCAATAATACGATCGGAATCTTATTCACTGATCAACAAGGAAATCAAGTATTGGAAAAATCGTTCAATCATCCGGCTGGGGAAGAGTTTTCGGGCACTTCAAGTTCACTTATTCAGACAGTTGATGGAGGTTTTGCTCTTGGAGGAAGTATAAGTACGGGAGGCACAAGTTACGCAATGCTTTGGCGGTTTAATGAGAATATGGATACCCTTTGGACCAAGACTTATGGGGACACTTCGTATGATCAAATCGGCTATCAATGCAAACAAACTCCCGATAAAGGTTTTGTCATTATAGGAGTAACAAATGTATCTGGGAATGATGATATTCTGTTGATCAAAACCGATAGTGTAGGAAATTTATTATGGAATACAATATATGGGGGAGGAAAGGATGAACTCGCTTTTACTATTGATGTTTGTTATAATGGCGGATATATTATTGGGGGAGAAGTGATTGACATTCCGAGTGATRATATTGACGACTGGGTTATAAAAGTGGATAGTGTTGGGAATGTAGAATGGGATACAATTTTCGGCGGGGCATTTGAAGATTTAGGCACATTTGTAAAACAAACTCAAGACGGTGGTTATATTGTCGGATGCGGTTACTCCTTATATGAAAATCCACCAGATTTTTATCAGTCAAAACCAAGAGTAATCAAGCTGGACAGTTCAGGGAAAGTTGTATGGGATAAATTATATGGTCAGGAACGTTTTGCTGCACATGTTTTAATTATCGATGAACTACAGGATGGCAGCTTTATTGCAGCAGGCCAATCCAATAATAATAAAGGTACTCCTAATGGCAACGGTTGGGCTATCGGGTTTGCATTAAAAGTATCAGCACAAGGAGACAGTATCTGGTACAGGGAATATGAATACGATACATGTGATAAAAACGATGATTATCTCCGGGACATGAAGCTAACGAGTGACGGAGGTTTTATCATTGCAGGTTTTTTTGGCCCTAGACCCGCAACACCTTGCAATGATACGGGAAGTCAAGACATGTGGGTAATGAAATTGGATAGTTGTGGCTGTTTATTTGCGGGGTGTGACAGTGCCTGCCAGCAATTGGTAGGAATAGAAGACTTGCAAATTACCGATGCCGAATTAACGCTAAGAATTTACCCCAACCCGGCCGGGAGCATAGCCACGGTAAAAGTACCGAATAGCGCAGAGGGAATAAGGAATTACGAACTACACATTTATGATATCACTGGCAGAGAGCTAAAGAGCTATGCCATGCAAAACCAGCCCACCCTTACCATCAACACCGAAGAGTTGGGCTCGGGGCTTTATTTTCTTCGCTTGTCCGCTTTAGGAAGGCAAGAAGGCAGGCTTCTGGGAAGTGGCAAGCTTGTAGTGGAATGACAGCTATGGTATTTCACGATCTGGGTATTGGGATACAAACGCAGGGGCATCCCTTTTTTAACTCTAATGCCGGTTTACAGATCAAATGCAATGAATTTGATAATCCTGTTAATTTTTTCGACATACTAAATATTACCGGAGATATTGGGGATCCGCAAGGGTTGTGTACAGACCCCTTGGCTGACTCCCTAGCTTTGCAAAGACCAGCCGGTAATACTTTTAGTCATACCTGTAATTCTTTTGAAGGGGATGCGTTTGATGTGGGTAATGGGTTTGTGTATAATCATCACACCGATATCGATACGATCTTCAGACCTGCTACGCCTCTTTGTCATAGCACTGTTGTTGATCCTTTTGAATGCGATGTAACATTTGATAAATCTTTAGGCTGCCCTTCCAATTTTACCATCACCGGAAATCCCTGCGGCTTCGGCCCTGGACCATGCGGTCCGGTTATCGTTAAGCTGAAAGGCAAAACAGCAGAGCTGAGAATAGCTTTTGATTCTTTGCTCGATGGTGGAAACACGGCCGGATTACTAGCTACTGTTGCAACCAAATCAGCTGGCCAGGTTAAAAGTGCATTGATGGATGCAGCTCCTTACGTATCTGACACAGTCTTGCTCGCTTATCTGAACAAACCCACCAAAGGCAAAGGTCACGTAGCGCCGGGCCATGTTAAAGAAGTTATTGTAGCCAATTCTCCCGTGACTGGAACGGTGAAAGCGGCAACGGATAACAGAAATCTGCCCATAGGCATACAAAACCAGATTGATGCGGCACAAATAGGAACTTCACCAAGACGTGAACTGGAACTGGAGATAGCCTTCTTTGAAAGGCAATTGAGCTTAGAATTAAACTCTCTCAGTAGGTTCTTTTTGCACGACTCACTTACTGTTAATGCGGTGGATAGTGTAATTGATATAATCAAAGACCAAAGTGGAGACAACCGTTCACTGCAACTGACCGAAGCTTATATTGCTGCAGAGAGACTTGCTGAAGCAAAATTGCAATTGGATAAATTGGACCTTCAAGGCGGATTTGCCAACTTCTGTAAGATTAACAATATCATCATTGATATTTTGGAAGATAATGCCGCGTTTGATACCCTGATTGCCGATACCACTTTGAAACTTACAGTGGAAGACATTGCAAGTGACACACTAGAGCATGGGTACCTGCAGGCCAGGGCGATCTTGTCAATGGTGTTTGGTACGAGATTCCCTGAGCACATTGAACCATTACCTCAGCAACAGCAATTAAAAACTTCCGGTGACAGTGAAGGTGGCCAATTTGAGGAAACCGCAGATTTTATTTTGAGCGAAGAAATACAAAATATCCCTCAATACATCAAGGTCTATCCCAACCCAGCCAACAGTAAGCTGTATGTAGAGTATCGTTTTATGCCGGGTAATGAACAAGGCGGCATCACCATTTATGAGATCACCGGCAAACAACTCCGGGAGTACGCTTTGCAAGGTGAAACCGGAAAAATTGAGATCCAGGTAGATAGTTGGGATGGTGGCCTTTACTTTTACAGGGTGCAAAACAAAACGGCTGTATTATCCAGGGGTAWATTAATTGTTACCCACGCCAAATGATTTCTATGAGAATCGTGATCTTCATAATAGCAGGGCTTTGTATCCAGCAAAGTGTTTTAGCGCAGGTTTACTTTAGCAACAGGTATGACTTTTACAAAGGCTTGGGCGCTGCAACCGGCGTACTGGAAATAGACAGCGGCTATTTAGTAGCAGGAGGGTTTAGAGATAGCACCGCTGGGGATCGTAAATTGGGTATTCTTTACCTGGACTTTGATGGAAACGTCATATTAAAAGTTGATTATGGGAAATCCAATGCCGATTATTGGTCTGGTGGATCAGGTTCATTTATTCCAACAAATGACGGTGGTTACGCATTGGGTGGCGGTATAACCATCGGGGGAAATGATGATGCGGTGCTTTTTAAATTTAATGCAGATTTAGATACATTATGGACAAAACAACTTGGCGGCGGCGGTTTTGAAACCTTCTACCAATGCAAGCAGACGCCGGATAGTGGCTTTATATTAATTGGAGCTGCAAGCTCAGGAGGAGGGGATATTTGGTTAGTCAAAACTGATAGCCTGGGTAATTTGGAATGGGATACAACTTATGGCGGCCCAGGTGCCCAGTCTGGATTTACAATACTTGTAACTAGCGAGGGGAATTATCTATTCAGGGGTAGCGATTCTGTCTATATGGTAGACCAATCAGGCAATGTCTTATGGAAGAAGATCTATACCGGATCCTTTGCCTACTTTATTGAGACCTCTGATGGGAATTTCGTTGGATGCGGTGGGGAATTTGACACCTTTTTATCCGGATCATACCAACAAAATTGGCCGTCAATAATTAAAATAGACACAGCTGGTACCATTATTTGGCAAAAAAAGTATGGCCCTTCCCGTTTTGTTGCCGGGTTAAATGCAGTATGGGAATTACCAGATGGCAGCTTCGCTGCGGCAGGTCAATCCAATAACAATAAGGGCACGCCCAACGGAAATGGTTTTCCAATCGGTTTTATCTTGAAGGTGTCAGCACAGGGAGACAGTATATGGTACAGGGAGCATGAATACGATACCTGTATCAAAAATCAAGATTATATCCGTGATATGAAGCCTACTATTGACGGTGGTTTTATAACAGCGGGATTTTTTGCTCCTCGTACCGCTTCCCCATGCAGTGATACGGGCACCCAGGATATATGGGTTTTAAAGTTAGATAGTTGCGGCTGTGCTTACGTAGGTTGTGACAGTCTGTGTCAGCAGTTGGTGGGCATTAAAGAAATCACAGGCAAAACAAGTTTAACGCTAAAGATTTACCCCAACCCGGCTAGCAGCATGGCCACCATTGAGATAGGAGAATTACCCACTGAGGCTACTCTGAGCATTTATGATATCACCGGTCGGGAGTTAAAGAGCTATGCCATACAAAACCAATCCACCCTTACCATTAATACCAAAGAGTTGGGTTCCGGGCTTTATTTTCTTCGCCTGTCAGCCTTAGGCGGAAAGCAAGAAGGCAGGATTTTGGGAAGCGGCAAGCTTGTCGTGGAATAACAACAGTCTATTACATACTCAATCCCCTACCCTCTTTTTTTCGACTTCCGGTTTGGGGTTCGAGTG
>JAESRW010000026.1 GCA_016764395.1 Flavobacteriales bacterium | reverse complement strand
GCAGTTGTTTGTCACCTCCACCCAATAAATTCCGGACTGAGTGACACTAAGGGTTGGATCTGCTGAGCTGTCGTTCCACAGATATGCTGAATTTGAATTGGTCACATCCAGCGTTAAAGAATCTCCAGAGCAGAGAATTATATCAGCTCCCAACTCAACCATAGGCAATGCACCTGATATTACCTCAACAGTATCAGCAGATGTTCCACAACTATTTGTGAGCTGGACCCAATAGGTTCCAGCTTGGGTAACATCAAAAGTTGGACTCGTTGAATTATCCTGCCACAGATAGGTGGAATTCATATCTGTTACGGCTAACGTGAAAGTATCACCGCTACAAAAGAGGGTATCATTACCCAATTCCACCTCCAGTAAGACGCCAAAGGTTATGGTAATCGTGTCAGCCACCGTGCCGCAGCTATTTGCTACCTCCACCCAATAGGTTCCTGACTGGGCAACATCAAGAGTTGGACTTGTTGAATTGTCTTGCCACAGGTAAGTAGCACCGAATGTTGTTACGTTGAGCGTTAAGGTTTGCCCAACACACAGCGAGGTGTCACTTCCTAATTGAATGCTAAGAACCGGATTGTATGTCACAAGAAGTGTGTCGGCGATATTTCCGCAACTGTTGGCCACTTCCACCCAATAGGTTCCCGGCTGAGTTACAGCAAATGTTGGACTGGTTGAGTTGTCCTGCCACAGGTAGTTGAGGTTTACGTTCGTTGCATCTAATGTTAACACATCTCCCGGACACAGAAGCGTRTCATTTCCCAAKTYCACCWTAGATGAWAGAGAATAGCTTACATTRATCGTGTCACKYGTAGTCCCACAATTGTTKGTCACCTCTACCCAATAGACTCCGGMTTGARTGACRTTGAATGTTGAAATTGYTGACCCATCTTGCCATAAGTAGCTGGCATTCACYACCGAWGCGTCCAGAGTCAATATTTGTCCTTGACATAATGAGGTATCGTTCAAATTAACSATAGCCAAWGGATTATAAGTCACACGAATGGTATCTGCCGATGTGCAGCCGTTTATTGYAACCTCTACCCAATATGTCCCGGGSRYGTTKACMSTATAGGCTGCGTTRGYGGAGTTGTCACTCCAAAGATATGTTGCRCCTRTSGTGGTAGCATCCAATAGCAAGGKTTCCCCTTGGCACAAAATTGTGTCATTACCCAGTTCAAATATTGGTTTATTCACATAGTCGACGTTTAAAGTGTCCGCTAAAGTTCCACAACTATTGGTTACTTCCACCCAGTATTTTCCTGGTCCAGTTACATTAAATGTAGCGGCTGTCGAATTGTCCTGCCACGTATAAGTAGCCCCGGGAATTGTTGGAGAGATGGTAAGCGTATCCCCTAAACACAATGTAGTGTCATTTCCAAGAAATGTGGTTGAATAAGGACCTATTAATGCGACGTTGTCAATGTACACAGCATTCACAACGTCTACCGTGTTTTTCGCAAAACTGATGAAGTCCCAATTCCCGCTGGCCACGAAGGTAAAATTATGCTGCACCCATTGCTCAGGGGTCGTTAAGCTTATATTGGTTGCATTGTTTGCGCCAGCACCCGTGCCAATTGGTAAGCCCATTGAAAAGCCAATGTCTATCCCCGTACTTGTAGCTATGGACGCCCCATTGAGTCTGCTATAGGATGCCCATAACGATAAGGTATAGCTTTCCCCAGCTGTTAAAGATGCACACATATACTGTCCAAACCTCTCATTGTTGTTTGAACTATGAAAAAAGCGAGTCCATTTACCTCCCTGTGGTGAATTAGTCGGGATAATAGCTTGTAGTGGCGGCATACAACTACTAGCGGGTACGGAGGTGCAGTGATCTGGGGTACCAGTAACCAATGACCAACCTGTTGGGACAGCCATAACCGAAGGCCCTCCTATTTCCATATCCCCATTGATAATTAAATCCTGAGCACTCGCTCTAAAAACACCAAGTAGCATTACTAGAGATAAAATGACATACTTCATTCCACCTTATCCGTTTTCAGGTTAGCACGTATGATTACGCTAACAAGGTGGGAGTTAATACAAGTAAATCTGGCCTATACTGGCCAAGCGGACAAAGAAATGCCCTAATAGTGCGGTATTCTTGTTGTGACGTTCAACTGAAGATTAGGTAAGCTAAGCACCATCAACAATGACAAATTTAACATTTTATAATAAATTGACCATTCAAACTAGGTGAATCGACCAATCACTGACAGCCGTTTATTGATGGTAGTCCTCGCAGCATTCAGCAGAACCTTATCAGGTTGCTCCCCCTATCGTTCACATGCTAAATCCCAGGATTTCCCGATCAGTTTTTGCACAACCCCTCCGTTCCATTAACCCTTGGAATTGCGTAACTGATCCAAGAAATACCTTATATTCTATTACCCACCTCTTTGAAAAAAAGTTCTATCTTGTTGGTTGGTCCCACAGCCGTTATCCCGCACTACATAAACACGCTATTGTGCTAAGATGCAATAGCATATGCATAACGTTCTGTAAATTAACTGTTGGATACCCATAGGCGAGCATCTTCCGCAACAGCTCGTCTCCTTTTATTTGGGTAATGATAAATGGCGACTATTCAAAGATGAGAAAAATACTGTCCAAGTACCTCTACCTTCTGCCTATTGTAATGGCTGGCTTTCAACCTTCTGCTTTTTCTAGAGAAAGCGCGCAAATTGACTCGCTTAATCTCTTGCTAGTAACCGCTAGAGAAGATACAAATAAGGTTGATTTACTGGTTGCATTGGCAAAACAGTTTGAAGCTGATAACCCTAAACAAGTGCTTGAATACATGAAAGAGGCGCTTCCCCTCGCTGATGGATTGGACTATAAAGATGGATTGTTCTATACATACTCGTTGATAGGAGTAGCACATAGTGATCTGGGCGAATACAATTTGGCCCATAAGTTCTTTGCCATAGGGTTACCACTGGCGGAGGAGATTGGGGACCTAGAGAAAATATCCTCCAGTTGTGGATACAAGGGGGTGGCATTTCTCAAACAGGGAGATTTCCAGAAAGGCTTAGCATGGTTCTTCAAGACCCTGGATGTTAATCGAGCGATGGAGGATACTTCGCGTATAGCAACGGTATTATCGAATATAGGCAGTTGTTTCCAAATGCAGCAGAACTACAGACAGGCGTTAATATATTATCAGGAATCCCTGGACATTGTAAATGGATTGGGATATCGCAAGACGGAGGCTTCCAACCATTTAAGTATGGGAGCAGCGCATTACAATCTTGGGAATATCGAGATGGCACTGAAATTATATCTGGAGGCGCTTAATTTATATGAGCAATTGGGAGATAAAAAGAACCTGGCCTTATGTTATGAGAACTTGGCCATAATAAATTTTACTGATGGAGATGGGACAAAAGCGCTGAATTACTTTTTACAGGCATTAAAGATAAATGAAGATGCGGGTGATAAATATGGAATGATCTATTCTTATTCGAATATAGGAACATTGTATTCTGAATGGGGCAGCTATGAAAAAGCGGTTGAATACAGTGAAAAAAGCATACTGCTGGCATTAGAAATAGGTGCAAAAAATGAACTTAAAGAAACATATAAGGCACTTTCGAATATTTATGAAAAATCTGGAAATATTTCGAAGGCTTATTTGAATTATAAGCGGTATAACAATATTAAGGACAGCTTGTTCAACGAGAGGATGAGTGGACAGATAGCGGAGATGCAAACCAAACATGAACTGGATAGAAAGGAACATGAGCTAGAAATATCTGATCAGGAGAAGCAGTTACTTGCCAAGGACAACCATATCAAAGAGTTTCGGTTGTATATGCTTGTGGTGGGTATTATCGGACTATTCGTAATTGGGGTGCTTGTTGTAAACAAATTAATGACATCTCTTAAAATCACCCGTGGTGAAAAGCACCTGGCCGAAGAGGAGATTAAATTCAAAAACAGAGAGTTGGAAAACTTCGCTATGCGTATTGTCGAAAAAAACGAATTTCTTGAACAACTTAAGAGTACAATCACTAATCTTCATACGAGACAAGAGTTTGCACCGGAGGTACGCCAAATCTCCAATACCATTCAGCACAATCTCTATTTAGACCACGACCGGCGAGAGTTAGAAATTAGAATTAACCAGGTTAACCAAGCTTTTCTACATAAACTTGATAACTATTCATCAGGACTTAGCAAGGCTGAAAAACGATTGTGCTCTCTCTTGATGTTAGAACTCTCTTCCAAAGACATTGCAGCTGTACTCAATATCACTCCGGAAAGCGTCAAAGTGAATAGAAATCGACTTCGAAAAAAACTCCAATTGGAGCCTCACGCTAATATTGCCGACTTTCTCAAAGAACTTTGACGCCCTTCTTTTGCGATAAATACCAGAATGCCTTAATATTCTTTTTTATCCGGTAGCTACTGCCCTGCTAACCTTATGTTAACCCTCTTTTCTAGCTGTTGTATTTAGTGATAAATATATTTGAGCTTAATAAAAAGGGCGATGAGTAGATGCGGGGGAATTAACAGGATTGATGAGTCCGGCAATGAAAAGGGAATAAATAAGACCTACGCAACAGAGTCAAAATGATACTCTTCTGTGATAGTTCCGTGATGTTCAAGAGCTTACTTTGTGCCTATCATCTTACAACGGTTAATTGCAACAAGGGATCGAAACTAACTATCAGTGCCCATGCTGTTTTGATGAGCATCATAGCTGGCATCAGGCATATTACTCGGTAGGTGCAAAACTTATAGAATTGGATGGTACTTATATAGCATACTGTAAGTCGAAAATAACTTTCGTGATACACGATAAAAGGGCGGGGAAGATTTATGCCAGTTGAAGTACTTGAAATAAGGAAGCAGCTAATTATTAAAGCCATCAAGCGATTTGGAGATGAGGGTGATGTTGCTCATTTAGTATCATGGCTTGTAGATAATGGAGTCCTCGAAGAGCGACATATCATTAGATATCTTATAAAGGCTGAGTATCAAAAGCGCACGCGGTATAATGATGTCAATCGCTTAAAAGTAAAACTTGATCTGGCGGTAGAATACGATGTAAGCCTGCCTACTGTGAACAATATTATATACAGGTATCACAATATAATACCATGATATCAAACAGTTTCAAGAGTTATGCTGATTTGAAATCGGCGGTTCAGTTATTTGTTAGCTGAGGTGTAATAGCATACAACATAAGACACAAAGGATGAGTAAACAAAGAGCGGATAAGTCACCTTTAACACCTCCATTGGCGAATGCCCTGTTAAGAAGATTCATTGGGAAAGAGGTAGGTCACAGAAGGGCTAACGGTGGGAAAGAGAATATAACTCCAATGGGTATTGGAGTTGACCTCGGTTTCATGACGGACTGATGCAAGCGTGTACTGGGTGCATTGGTAATCCGTTGTTCAGTGATGTTTACCGATTACGTGTTGGAACAGACGGATATTGGTAGGTCTTATTGCCTTTAATGGAAGAGTTCTCGGGAAAGCGGAGATCGTCACTTGATGCGCAGGAACTTACGAATGATGATAGAGAAACAGGCATTTTTTTGTAGCTTCAATGACTCAGCAAGAACAAAATGGCACGAATCAGTCATGTGATCTTCACTTGCTACTAAAAATACTACGTTGCTAAACTGCTCTATGTTAATTTTAAGTCTTTCTGGTACGGTAATCTGATGGGATTTTACTTCATCCTGGATAAGGGGTCCCTCTTTAACTCCCGTTTTTGTAACGCCTTCTTCAACACGTCCACATGAGGCGCATAAGATTAAAAGGAGTGGCAATACCGTTTTCATAATCCTTATTGCCGCCAAGAAGGGGTTTGGCAATCCCATAATATCCATGATGTTAATCTCTTCAAAGGTATGACAAGTAACCACGATCAAGCAGTTGGTTTCAGGCCTTTATCCCAAGCACCAGCACATCATCAATCTGTTCAAAATCTGCCTTCCATGCAATAAACTTTTCCTCGAGTGCTATCTTTTGTTCCGGCATGGCAGCGTCTTGCACCTTGAACAACGTATTCACCAAACGTTTTTTGGTAAACTTCTTCTCTCTTTTGCCTCCAAATTGATCTATTATTCCATCAGAAAAAAGATAAATGGCGTCTCCTTTCTTTAGATTGACAGTATGCCGTGTAAATTTAAAATCCAGCTCCGTTCTACCACCTATAGGATAGCGGTCCCCTCTGATTTCTCGAAACCGATATCGCCCATCTTGATCAAACGTCGTAAAATAATCATCAGAATCATCTTGTGTAGGTACCTCTTCACCATTTGAATTACGGAATATGAAAATCGAATTATGCGCTCCTGCACATTCCATGGTATTTAATTGCCGATCAAATACAGCCAAGGCCATGTCCATACCGTCACTCGTCTGAAGTACCGACCCTTTCCTGGTAAATACCGCTTGAATCCCATTGCTGAGCTGACTCAGTATTTCTCCTGGATCTTTGAGGTCGTGTTCCATGATAAACTTATTGAGCAGATCGTTTCCAATCATCGACAAAAATGCTCCAGGTACACCGTGCCCGGTACAATCACAAACAGCAATGAATATTTTCTTCCCTTTTTCTGCGAACCAATAGAAATCTCCGCTCACGATATCTCTGGGTGCATAAAACACAAAGTGATCAGGCAAGACTTTTTTCATTTCCTCTTCCTTCGGCAGGATGGCCTGCTGAATGGTGCTTGCATATTGAATACTGTCTGTTATATCCTTATTCTTCTCCTCTATTTCATCTTTTTGCTTGCGCAGCTGTTTGGTTTTAAGATTAACCTTTTCCCTCAATAACGCTCTTTGCCGCCTGAGTGAAGCTTCGCGCCTTTTTATGTAGATAACAATACCGGCAACCACAGCCATGACTGTCAACACCTTAAACCACCAAGTTTGCCAGAACGGAGGTGCAATAATGATATAAACTGACTTACCGGCTTCGTTCCAAACGCCATCACTATTCGATCCTTTTACCCGAAAAGTGTACGCTCCAGGGTCTAAATTGGTGTATGTTGCAAATCTTCTCCTTCCCACATAGTTCCATTCTTTTTCAAAGCCCTCCATTTGATAAGCATATTGATTCTTCTCGGATATTCCATAATGTAGTGCAGCGAATTCAAAGGAGAACACATTGTCCTTATAGGAAAGGAATAATGTATCAGTATAATTTATTGGCTTGGTGAGTCTCGACTCCGGGTTATTACCAGGGATAACCTCCTGGTTGAAAATGCTGAATTTGCCAATGGCCATCTGAGGCGGGATCGGGTTGTCAACAATACTGTCTGGATGAAATACATTCAATCCTTCAATCCCGCCAAAAAACATCAAACCATTGGCCGACTTATGAAAAGCTCCTGAAGAAAATTCATTGCTCTGCAATCCATCCGACACATCGAAATTCCTGAAAGATTCATTCCGCGGATTGAATTTGGCAATGCCGGTGTTGGTACTCATCCATAAGTTCCCATGATCATCCTCCAGGATGCCATAAACCATATCATTGGGTAGGCCTACTTCCGAATCCGGAGATAAATCACTTTGAATCGGCATCCTCCAGTTCTTAAATGTTTCCGAGTCTGGATCGAAGCGCACGAGGCCGCCACCAAGGGTTCCAATCCACATGGCGCCGTCTTTTCCCTGGGTAATACAACGTATCTTGTCAAAAGGAGATGATGCCGGGTTCATAGGGTCGTGCTGGTAGCGCTTAAATGTGTTATCCGTAGCATTGAATTTATTGAAACCCGATTTAGATGTTCCAATCCAAATAACGCTGTCCCGAGTTTGATAGATGAAGGTGATGGCTGGAGAGGACACGGTTGATTCATCACCTATGATCCGCCTGTAGTGTATCAGGCTGTCTGAATTTAGATCCCAACGCGCCAATCCCCCATCGGTACCCATCCATAGATTGCCGTCAAAATCTTCAAACAATACGTTGACTCGATTACCTCCGAGACATCTTTTACACGCTAAGCCGTATTGAGTAAACGTCGTAAATGTTTCAGTGTCGGGATCATAACAGCAAAGGTCAGTACCTACAGAGCCAATCCAGATCTTCCCATTTTTGTCTTTAAGTAGCGACCTTATAGAATTATTATTTAAGCTGCCAGGGTCCTTAGGATCATGGGTATAATGCTGAATTTGTCCATTGTCTAAATCCAACCGGTTGAGCCCCCCTCCCTGGGTTCCTATCCAAGCCATTCCATCATCTCCCGTTGCAATACCCCGCAATTGGTTATTTGAGAGGCTGGATGAATCGTATGCGTTTTGGTTAAAGACCAAAAATTTATCGGCAAGGGGATCATATTTATTGATCCCTGCCCTGGTTCCAAACCATAGGCCCCCGAAATCATCTTCAAATATTGTATAGACGGTATTACTAGACAAGCTACTTTCTATCAAGGGGTCGTGTACATATCGGTGAAACACGCCGCTGTTCCTGTCTAACATATTGAGCCCTCCCCCATGGGTTCCTATCCAGAGCTGCCCTTTTGAATCCTCATAAATCGCAGCAATACGGTCCTTTGACAAACTATGCGGATTCTCAGGATCATGACGGAAATGATCGAATTTAATACGCTGAGTATGGTTGTCCAAGTTGGCGAGGTCCACTCGGTCCAAACCTGCACCGTAAGTTCCTATCCAGAGATATTCTTTACTGTCTATAAATAGGGTGATAACGTTATTGCTGGATAGGCCTTCTGGATTATTGTCCCGGTGGGTATAGTTCATAAACTTTCCAGTCTCCCTATTGAACTTACTTAATCCACTCCCTCTCCTGGAACCAAGCCACAAATTGCCCTTCTTGTCTTCGACGATTGCCCTGATTTTACCCCCAGGTGCACTGTTACTGTCATTAGGGACATGCTTATAATAACTCGCCTCCCCAGTGCTCGGGTCATAGCGGCTCAAAATACCGTATGATCCGAGCCATAATATCCCCTCTCCATCTTCATAAATGCTATATATATACCCGCCGACGAAACCTTTCACTTGATCTTTAAACCGTGTTATGGTACCGGTCTTCCGGTTGAGCATATTTAATCCATCACCATTGGTACCTATCCACAAGCGGCCCTTACTGTCTTCCAAAATGGACAGAATTCCGTTGTTGGAGAGGCTGTTGGTGTCAGTAGACTCATTTCTGAATACGGCAAACTCATATCCATCGTATCTATTGAGCCCATCTTCAGTTCCAAACCACATATATCCATGGAAATCTTGGGTAATGCAAAAGACGAGACTCTGAGACAGGCCGTCATTAATAGAAAGGTTTTGAAATCTAAGGGGCTTTTGTGCAAGACACGCTGTTGATAGCGTAACGATCAACATGGCGGCTATTGGCAGGAAACGTTTGAATATCCTATGCATTTTCGCCAGGTTATTATTGTGGAACAGTTTCCTTACAAAGGAGCTCCTTTTCAACATATTAAAGGTGAATCTAGGAAATAGTAATGGATTTCCCAATCTATCGTAGGTGCCCGTTCATAAATGTGGTCCTCCTTGCGGTGATCAACCTACAGTTAACTTCATGCTTTTAAGATTACTCTCTACAACGTGATGGACCGGGTGGAGGAGTAAGGATGCAAATTCCCTGGCGATAGGTGCCTATCCATATTTTTCCCATTTTGTCTTCAATCAGGCCAATGACTTCATCATGGGTCAGGCCTTCCGCTGTGGTAAAACTGGTAAAGCTACCACGAGGACTTCCCAAAGGATCTCGTATGTACTTGCTAACTCCTCCATAAGTTCCAAACCAAGTACTGCCAAATTGATCGGTCAATATGGAGGTAATCCGATTACTAGCCAATCCGTCCTTCACGGTAAATGTGGTAAACGCCGTAGGGTCGGTTCTTTCCTGACGGGGGTTAAATCTTACTAACCCTCCTCCGGCTGATCCGAACCACATATTCCCTCCATTGTCCGCATGTACAGAAAGAATCTTATCACTTCCAAATCCACCGTATGTTGGAATTTGGGTGAAGACTCCGTGAGGTGCACCGGCGCGGTCTCTTTCAAACAACATAACCCCACCGCCATAAGTGCCTATCCAAATGTTTCCGAGTGTATCTTCCGTCATTGCATACACCACATTATGACTCAAGCCATTATCCGTATTGAATATTTTTATTTTTCCAGATTGAGGATCATACTGATTCAGGCCATTAACGGTACCAAACCACATCATGCCTCTACTATCTGCCAGGATGCTGTAGACCATATTATCACTTAGTCCATCATCTGTTGTTATTCCCGTGAAGGTGCCCTTCTCTTCCCCCTCTGCAGGTGGTGTATATTTGGAAACGCCCCTGCCAGTTCCGAACCACATGGTTCCAGTTGGATCCTCGCAGATGCTATATACGATATTGTGCACCAATCCCTCCTTGGAGGTTAAGGGCACGAAGGTCTCTGAACAGGTCATCTCGTTGGCAGGCTCGTATTTGGTAACTCCACCACCATAAGTACCGAACCAAATGTTTCCCGAATGATCCTCAATTAGGGATAGTACACGATTGTGCCTGATCTTATTATCTGTTTGGAAGCTTACGAAGTCAATACCATCAAAGCGAGAGATACCACCTCCGAAGGTGCCAATCCAGAGATCTCCTGATGCATCGTGGAGAAGAGACCAGACATTATTGTGTACCAGGCCATCGTCCATACTATAATTTATAAAGCTTCCTTCACCGTCGATAAAGTCGGGATCGTATCGGCTTAGCCCCTTGCTTGTACCAAACCAAAAGATTCCCCAGTCATCCTCACGAAGTGTATAGACATTATTGTCACTGAGTCCATCTGATAGACTGAGGTTTTTGACATGCTTGAAGCCTCTGTTCTTCTCCATGAGCTCGAATACGCTTACTCCACCCGCGTAGGTGCCCACCCATATTTTCCCGTCTTTGGCTTTCTTCATGCAGAGAACACTGGAACTATTTAAGCCTTGCTCACGGCTTAGCTGTGTAAAAGTTCCACCTCCAATAACTTTAGGATCGGGAGTGAAGATACTTATTCCACCACCATAGGTTCCCAACCACATATTTCCAGCCTCATCTTCYAGTATGGAGTATACGGTATTGTGKGCAAGTCCATCAGCCCTGGTAATTTGATTGAATGCTCCGATGCCACTTCCAAACTTTCTGGGTATGTAAACAGATACGCCCTGCATGGTACCAATCCACATATTCCCATTCTTGTCTTGGGTAATTGAGTAGACCGTATTATCAATCAAACCCTCCTTTTCCGTGATATGTGTCCACTTTCCCTTTCCTGACCCGTYTTTGCTTGGTCTGTATGTGGTGATACCTCCTCCCAGGGTGCCAAACCATATTGTTCCCCATTTATCCTCGTAAATGCATTTTACTTTATTACCGCTCAAACCTTCTCGCACTGCATAGTGGGTAAGCGTAGCTTCACCCGTTCCTATGAGGCGTGGGTTGTACATGGTGACACCACCGAATGTGCCGAACCATATATTTCCATTGGCATCTTCCAGCATGCTCACTACCTGAGCTTGCACCTTGCCTTCTTTCTTGTTGTAGGTTTTAAATGCGTTATTGATCTGAGCGTTTACCCGCTGAGGCCCACCTCCGGTAAACTCAGATTCCATGGGATCAGGAACCACGGTCCCTGCATTGTTGATTTCAGGAACAGGGGCTTTCTCATCCTGGCCAAAAGATGCCTGGGCAAGCATTAGAAGAAGACTTATTAAGAGTGCGGCTATTCTCATGGTTTTGAGTCGATTATCAAAAATACATATTTATTTGGCGATGGGTTACCCAAAAAGCCGCAATGGTGACCAAAAGCAATATTCCTGTCCAAGGAAATTATCAATTGATCAGCGAAAGGATTTGGATTTTAATCTAACTTTGTCGCCTTCAGAAATGCCCTCGTAGTTCAACGGATAGAATAGGAGTTTCCTAAACTCTAGATGCAAGTTCGATTCTTGCCGAGGGTACTGAACGGGAATAATTCTTAAAACTAGAGTTATTCCCGTTTTTATTTCCCTTCAAAAGAAGAAAAAGAACGGAATCAGCGCAAGCAGGTTGAGGGCAAGTTCGGACAAGCCAAGCATTCTTACAGACTCAACCGTATCCGGGCCCTCCGACAGGACACCTCAAAGTCATGGATCGCAGCCATCTTCTTTGTGATGAACCTCACACGGCTTATAAAAATAGACGAATAAGTAGTTATCAACACAAATAATTAGTATTTAGTCGCGATATTGTCCAGAAACAGGTATATTCCGCAACCAAAAACTAACATGCCCGTTGTTGCCGAATATATTAACCAGCTCCAAAGTTATGAGGAGTACTCCTTTTCGTGGGAGGAGTTGCTTCAGCATAGCAATACTTCGGAATCGACATTGAGAAAGGAGCTGGCAAGATTAGCAGACAGAAATGAAATTCTCAATTTACGAAAAGGGTTTTATCTTATCATTTCTCCTCGTTACCGAAATCTTGGTAAGCTACCGGTTCAACTCTATGTAGAGAAGCTCTTTACTTGCCTTGAGAAAAATTACTATGTAGGGTTGTATTCGGCTGCGGCATTTCATGGGGCTTCACACCAACAAACACAACTGGATTACATCATTACCGCCCCCCCGGCATTGCGGGATATCAAAAAAGAAAAAACAACTCTCCGTTTTTTTAAGTCAACGCACTGGCCCAAGAAGAACATCATGGAAAGGAAATCGGATGCGGGTCTTTTCAAAATATCTTCCCCGGCATTAACGGCAGCGGACTTGATCCATCATCAGGCGAAAATAGGTGGATTGAATCGCTTGTTGGCAAACCTTGAGGAGTTGACCGAAGAAATTACACCAACTGATATCAACGACCTGCTGTCGTGGTACCCACACAAAAGTACTTTACAGCGATTGGGTTACTTAATGGATAAACTGGACGTACAGAAAAACTGGACTGATCCCATTTATATACACCTAAACAAAAAGAAATACTACCCCATATTGCTAACTCCGAAAAATGGGGTTAAGGCGGGAAGCTCCGGAAACCGTTGGAAAATTGATGTAAACATAGAATTGGACAGCGATTTATGATACCTAAACCCCACATAGCTAAATGGAAAGACCACGCTCCGTGGAACACCTTTAAGCAGGTAGAACAGGATTTGGTCATAAGCCGGGCGTTGGTCGAAATTTTCAATGATGATTTTCTGAAAGAGCATTTGGCATTTCGAGGTGGAACCGCATTGCATAAATTATATCTCAATCCTGCCCCACGATATTCGGAGGATATTGACCTGGTACAAATTAAAGAAGGACCGATCAATCCTATTATGCAACGCCTTAATAAAGCAATCACATTTTTCGACGAACCCAGAAAAACAGATCTAAGGGGACATGGCCCAAAAATGTACTATCGATTCACTTCTGAATATGAAAGCATTCGACTCCGACTAAAAATCGAAATCAATTGTAAGGAACATTTCAATGTATTGGATTGGGTAGAATTCCCCTTTCAAATGAAAAATGAGTGGTTCACCGGTAGCGCGAATATTCGAACTTACAGTATCAACGAATTGTTGGGCACTAAGCTCAGAGCATTTTGCCAACGAAGGAAAGGTCGCGATTTATTCGATTTGAATTACTCTCGCCTGAACATTGAATTAGACCTTGACAAAATTATTCAATGTTTTAGCGAGTATATAAAATTTTCAGTAGGATCAGTGCCTACGCAAAAACAGTTCTTGCAGCTCATAGAAGAAAAGGAACAGAACAAGGAGTTTCTTGGAGATATGGAAGGCTTGATTCGTCCGGGAATCGAGTACGATAAAGCAAAAGCGTTTGAGTGGATTAGAAACGAAATAGCGGAAAAATTAAAGTAACAATATGTCAGACAAACAAAAGAAAATACTGGAAAAGCAGCATTGACGGCACCAGCAGTACCAACACCTTGGTAAAGCAATGCTTTACCTTCGTCCAAAATTTCGATATTTGCATCATTCTGAGTATCAAAACCCTGATACCAATGACGATCCTCTATATTAAAGCGTTACATATCATCTTTGTGGTTACCTGGTTCGCCGGTCTATTCTATATCGTGCGTTTATTTATCTATCACGTTGAGGCCCAGTCGGGCCCAGAAGACGCCAGAAAGATTCTACAGACTCAATATAAATTAATGGAAAAGAGGCTGTGGTATGGAATTACCTGGCCATCCATGATTGGCACCTTAATACTTGGATTCTGGCTGGCATACGATACCGGACAATTCTCCAGCCCTTGGCTCCATATCAAACTCGCATTGATAGGAGGATTGATACTGTACCACCTTCAATGTGGGAGGATCTTTAATCAGCTCGCTAAGGACCAGATTAAGCACTCATCAAATTTCCTGCGTATCTGGAATGAAGTGGCCACACTTTTTCTTGTGAGTATTGTCTTCCTGGCCGTTCTAAAAAACACGTTTTCCTGGATAGGAGGCGTCGTAGGGTTTCTGGTACTTGGGTTGCTGCTTATGATAGCGATTAGAATCTACCAACGGATAAGGGCAAAACAGTCAGACTAACCAGAGACATAGAGCCATGCTGACCACATATGGTTCCGCTTGATCTTTTTCAAAGCTCTTCTGGCTTCCGAATCCGTCTCATAGCTTCCAAAGGCTACCCGCTGTAGGCCTCGTCTATTCTTGCCTACAAAATGTGCTTCGAAACCTTTGCGTTTCAATCTTCGGATCAGTTTGTTGGCATTCACTTTCTGTTGGAAACATCCACCAATGATATGAAATCGTTTAACCACGTTTACCTTGGCTACCTTCTCGGGTTTAACATTCCGTTGTTCTGGAACGTTCTCCAGCCAGCGTTCAATCTCATCTTTTGCTGAATCTACTGCTTCTGGTGTGGTATTTTTTGATCTTGAATGATATACACTTTCAACGGTGTCGGCAAAGGGGTTTAAGTCCGAATAGCCAAGAGAAAGCTTATTGAGCACCTCTGTTTTCACCAGTACGGTGCTAGATACAATCATAAGCACAATGACGGCCGCGGCTGGCCAATACTTCAAAATATTCACCCTGTCCTTAGCAACTCTAGTGGTAGCATCAGCAGCTACCTCCTTCGGTAAAGCCTTTAATATTTGCTTCTCAATTGTACGCCCAACAGTGTCTCTCTGAATTGCAGGCGAATGAAAAGAACCCAATCCAAAAGAGGCTCTCCAAAAGTTAGTATTACTGTTCGCTTCAAACGTCAAAACGCCCGCAGTGTCCCGCCGAAATGTACCAACTCCGCTAAACTCGACTTCTTTGCCTGCGGCAAGCCTGGCTTGGCTTTCCCGGTTGAATTCTTCGATCTGCTGAACAGCTACATCATAGGTCACCTCATCCTTGGCAGCTATCGCATCTGCAAGCAAGCCATCATTTCGCGTGAGGTTCTCGTTGAAGGTAATTTCTCGAGTAGGTGGATAAAACTGGTCATTCCCCTTTCGAATTGCAGCACCTTTGGGATTCATCACAAATCCCCCAAATCCAGGTATAATTACACAATCATATCTGTAAAGTAACGACTCTATATGTGCTTCAACCTTCAAAATTTCGATTCAATTAGATGTGCATTTACAAGTGCTAAATTAGATAAAATCAGTAGGCTATTTTTAACAAGCCGCAATAATTAGTAATCGGCACACTAGGCCCCCTTGGCAAGATCCCTCACCAGCACAAGATCTTCTTCTGTATCCACAGAGGGAGACTCAAGCACCGTTTCCACCGTATGAATGGTATATCCATTGTCGAGCCACCTCAATTGTTCCAGAGATTCTGCCATTTCGTTTTTGGTTGGTTTGAGCTTCACCAATTCCGCCAACGTCTCCGTTCTAAATCCATAAATCCCAATATGCTTGTAAAAAGTGTGGTGTGCCAACCACTCACTTTGTTGCACACCTTGAATATAGGGAATCACCGATCTACTGAAACACATGGCCTCCCCTTTTTCATTCACCTCCACCTTCTTAATTGCATCGGGATTGTTCAATTCCTCAAGGGTCTCTATTTTTTTAATCAGCGTTCCTATTTCACAATCCTCTTTACCCATCAATTGCTTGAGCTGCGCAATTTGTTCAGGATGAATAAATGGTTCATCCCCCTGAATGTTTATTGCGACGGCATATTTATTCACACATTTCTCAACTACTTCTGCGCACCTTTCCGTGCCATTGGTGTGGGATTCTGAGGTCATTACCGCTTCGCCTCCAAATGCAATAACATGCTCCAATATCCTGGCATCATCAGTAGCTACAATCACAGACTCAAGACCCGCTTTCATTACTTGTTCATACACGCGTTGGATCATGCTTTTCCCACCAATATCAACTAGCGGTTTACCCGGCAATCGGGTTGATGCATATCGCGCAGGTATGATTCCTATAGCCTTCAATTCTTTGGGGATTTTATCCGTAAATGCTAGATTCAAACGTTTTGCGCGAAAGTACAAAACATTGCAACTTCATGTTTATAATATTTATAACGAGAGCCCTCTCTATACGCGTAATAATAAGTACATTAGATGCCGCATTTTCAAACATGGATAACGACCTAAAATATAAAATTGGACTAACGCTGATCGACAGTATTGGAGACCTCACGGCAAAAAAGCTAATTGCCTATTGTGGTGGTGTGGAGGCGGTATTCCGGGAAAAACGGAGTGCGCTGCTTAAAATTCCCAATATCGGACAGGCAGCAGCGGAAGCGGTACTTACCCAAAACGTACTCTCACAAGCAGAGCAGGAAATTGCGTTTATACAAAAACGAAATATCAATGCGCTCTTCTTTCTAGACGCTGAATACCCAGAGCGTTTGAAGTACTGTGATGACAGCCCGGTAATGCTCTACTGTGCTGGAAAAATGGATTTGAATCGACAGCGAACGGTCAGTATCGTAGGGACAAGAAGTGCGACGCCCCATGGAAAAAAGTTTTGTGAAGATTTAGTTGAGCAACTGAAGAACCGCAATGTCTCGATAATCAGTGGCCTGGCATATGGCATCGATATTACGGCTCATAAAGCAGCAGTAAAACATGGAATTGAGACCTGCGCAGTGGTTGCTCATGGTCATGATAGAGTCTATCCAGCGCTGCACAGCGGTGTGCTTGACAAGATGTACGAAAACGGAGGCTTGGTAACCGAATTTGTAAGTGGCACCAATCCAGATCGAGAAAATTTTCCAAAACGCAATCGAATTATAGCCGGTTTRTCAGATGCRGTTGTGGTGAYTGAGAGTGCCAAGAAAGGCGGCTCATTGATTACCGCCGAAATTGCAAACTCCTACAACCGTGATGTTTTTGCAGTTCCGGGGAGACTTARCGATGAATATTCAAAGGGATGCAATTGGTTGATAAAGTCCAATAAGGCYGTTTTGTTRGAGTCAACAAAAGACTTGGAATACATCATGGGCTGGGAAGAAAAAGGACAGAAACCYGGAGCACAAAAACAACTATTCCTTACCCTAAAACCAGAAGAACGGATATTGGTGGACCTTCTTTCAGAACAGAAGCTGGGGATAGATATGCTGTGTTTAAAGTCTCAGTTAAGCACCAGCAAAGTGGCTGCTACACTGACCAATTTAGAATTCTCAGGAATTGTAACTTGCCTACCAGGYAAGGTGTTTCAGCTGAATTAAAYAATCAATTCATTGGATATCATTNCCCCTACGGTGTATTTTAGCTTCACAAATGTTCGACCCRCTACACCGGWAGTATATTTAAATTRCAWGTTGCACTTGAATCAATAAAATCACATCTTAACTAAACCCTGTTAACAATGAGCGAAATATCAGAAGTGGCCAATAAGTACCAACCTCAAATAGATGAGTTTATGAGTACTATTAAGGATAGGCTTGTTAGCCAACCCGAATTCATTCAGGCTGTCGAAGAAGTTGCAGAATCGGTGATCCCGATAATTGAAGAAAATCCAAAATACAAGAAAGCAAAAATACTGGAGCGACTTACAGAGCCTGATAAAGTTTTYATGTTCAGGGTCTCCTGGGTTGATGACAGTGGCGAAGTACAGGTAAACAGGGGATTCAGAATTCAAATGTGTGGTGCAATTGGGCCCTACAAAGGAGGTTTGAGATTTCACCCATCTGTAAATCTCAGTATTTTGAAATTCCTTGCATTTGAACAAGTTTTCAAGAATTCTCTTACCACGCTGCCCATGGGTGGAGGTAAAGGAGGTTCTAACTTCGATCCTAAAGGCAAATCKGACACTGAAATCATGAACTTCTGCCAAGCATTTATGGCTAAACTTTGTCACCATATAGGACCTCAAACTGACGTACCTGCCGGGGATATCGGTGTTGGGAGTAGAGAGATTGGATACCTTTTTGGCCAGTACAAAAACATCAAAAACGAGTTTGTCGGCGTGCTAACGGGTAAAGGGTTGGAGTATGGGGGCAGTTTAATTCGGCCAGAAGCAACAGGTTACGGAGCTGTTTACTTTGCGCAAAATATGCTTGAAACCAAAGGAGACAATCTAGAGGGTAAAACCGTTGTTGTTTCCGGATCGGGAAATGTAGCACAATATGCTACGGAAAAAGTGACGCAGCTTGGTGGCAAAGTGGTGACTTTATCTGATTCTGCTGGATACATTCACGATCCGAATGGTATTGACGCGGAGAAATTGGCATATGTAATGGAACTTAAAAACGGCAGAAGAGGCAGAATCAGTGAATATGCTGACCGATATGGATGTGAATTCCATGCGGGAAAAACGCCGTGGGAAGTTCCCTGTGAGGCAGCATTTCCATCTGCAACACAGAATGAGTTAAACGAAGAAGATGCCAAGAAGCTCCTATCCAATGGATGTTTCGTTATCTCAGAGGGCGCCAACATGCCATGTACGCCTAAAGCGATCACATTATTTCAAGAGGCAAAAATCCTGTATGGCCCTGGAAAAGCCGCCAATGCAGGTGGCGTTGCGGTGTCAGGACTCGAAATGACTCAGAACGCCCAGATGTTAATGTGGACCAGTGAGGAGGTTGACAACAAGCTCCAGTCCATCATGAAAAACATCCACGAAAACTGTGTAAGACATGGAAAAGAAGGGGATTATGTGAACTATGTTAAGGGCGCCAATATCGGCGGATTTCTCAAGGTGGCAGATGCGATGCTCGCCCAAGGGATTATCTAAGCTTCTGTATATCTATCCTTATAAATCGCCAGTTCGAATATGAATTGGCGATTTTTTTATGCGTATTCCAAAGATGACGTGATGCTACAAGTATACTGTTAGCGAAAACCTCTATAGCCGCCAAAGGAGAAGGAGTATCCCGAAGCGAGAGAACAAGGATAGCTATAGGAATATGAAAAGGGCGTTCAGAAGCAAGTTTCTCAATTCCTGAACTGCGGATATAAAACCGCCTTTTTTTCAGATAATGACTAGATTTGGCCTCTAAATTTAAATGAAATAAAGAACTTGATTTGCAGTTTTTAAAAGTAAAATTAGCTTCATGGAAATTGATACAGCGTCTGATAAGAGAAGGATAGAGCCGATAGATTCAGCAAAGTGGCTTTCGAAGTTGACAAAGGAACAGATCAAAAACAGTGGATTATCCAAAAATGGTTTAGAGAATCTTATCCACCTCTTCTTAAGAACTGCAAATGATCGCTATTTGCGTAGGATTGATGATGACCGAGAACTAGACACCATCTCCGAGTTTGTAAATTTCACAACGCTGCGCAAACAGGGTGAAATAAAGATACGAATCGTGGAAGCCAAAGATGCCCAAAAAGGGTTGGCTGATGAAGTGATGGCACTGGAAACATGCATGGCAGACCAACGATTTATAACCGATACTGTTCAGCTTTGCATTGCTCAAACGGAGCTCAGGGAAGAGGGTTGGGTTCATGCAACTATCCCAATTAGAAGAGACAAATCTGGAAAACTGATTAGCACCGCAGACAAAGAAGACGACGATCATCGTCTTGAATCAGTGACGCGATTTCTGTTAACCGGTTTCAAAGACAAGAAGCATAAGAAAACTTTTGCCAAGGAAATATGCCAGCGTTTAGAAGCAGCTGCCTCTGCAGCTAAAGACTATCAGCGGTTTCGAAAGAAACTAAGAGATGTCATGAATTCCTATGATTTCCTTTCACAGGCGAGAATGGCACACGGCCCCACAGAAGTGCATCTCCAAGAAGCCAACGAATTATTGGAATGGATACTCGATAACAACTTCATTCATGTAAGTCTTCTGGATTTAACAGGAGCTRGAGCRACYAAGGGGATATCRAAGGATAAAACTTTAGGCGCTACGCTCAATCTCAGCAAAAATGACCCTACATTYAARCAAGGRMATGAATTTTTYACTTCTAMGCCCAAYGGGGGACACGTCATGCATCTCCGCAAATCAAGTGTGCCTCCCCCATTTAAGAATGCMGGCYTAATGGATATGCTGCTCTTGCGTCAGTTTGACGAAGACGGACATCCAGATGGTGGAATGATTCTTCTTGGAATGTTCACCCGCAAAGCAATGGCCTACCAGCGCTCAACCATTCCTTACCTGAAAAATAGGCTGCACAAAATCATGGACCTGGATGAAGTGAGGCCGCAATCTTCTGCTTTCAATTCACGTGTTAAAGCCTTTAACACCTTGATGATTGACTACCTATTTGAATGTGAGGATGATGAACTCAATCGCCTCATTCATAGTCGAATTGATCAGGAATCGAGGAGTGAAGCAAGTACACATATTGACATCATGCCCAACAAGCAAAGTGCGTATGCATTGCTTGCTATTCCCCATGAATCCTACTCAGATGAACTCATCGTAAGAATTAAGGAGTTTCTCTGTAATGAATTAGGCGCTAAAACTGTTCAATCAGAACTTGAGGGAGCTAAAGGACAAATCGTACCGATTGCATTTTATTTTTCAGGGTGTTCCAAGCTTGATAGTTCGCGAACAGAATATCTTGAAGAGGAGGTGATCGACCTCTGCACCCCCTGGCATGTGCGATTCAGGTCGAGCCTTAGGGAAAAGTTGGACGGAAAATCAGAGCAACTCTATGCAAAATATGCTGAAGCTTTTCCTTTTTCATACGAGCAAAGCGAGCCAATTGAAGAAACGGTAAGCGATGTAATACATCTTGAAAAGGTACTGGAAAAGGGTGAAGTTCAATTTGATTTTCTGCCAGGTAAGGACAAGGATTCAACCAAGGAAGTACGGCTGCGCCTGTATCGCAGTGGATCTGAGGGATTGCTCCTTTCGGAGATTCTACCCATCATGCACAACATTGGATTTCGTGTTTTGGACGAAATTCCAACTTTAGTTACACCATCTGACCAATCGAATCTTCAAATTGACACCTTTCGGCTACTTGTGGATAGTGAATCAGGAGAGAAGGATTATGTGGAAGACAAAAAACGCTTGATCAACGGACTTGACGCCATATTTGGAGGCTGCATTCCTTCAGATACCATGAACCGCCTCATGTTACGCCCTGGATTAGGTTGGAATGATGTAGATGTTCTGCGCTCCTACATGCGCTACTCCATTCAGATCGGGCCATTCTTTGACTCCAGCACGGTTGACCGCATTCTCTGCCAATACCCCAACCTTACTGAGTGCCTGGTAGAATTCTTTCATGCCAAGTTCAATCCGAAGTTGGAACTAAGAAAGGGAACTTCCCGTGCAGATTTCATAAAGAAAAAGAAATCTGTTTTTCTTGCAGGGATGGACAAAGTACGGGATTCAACAGAAGACCGTGTTTTCCGAGTCTTGTTCAACCTTATGGAAGCTACGGTTCGTACAAATGCCTTTCGTCCTGATCGAAGATTTCATTATCTCTCCTTCAAATTTGACTGCGCCAAACTGGACCACTGCCCGGAGCCCAGGCCATTGTTCGAAATATATGTGCGCCACGCAGAAATGGAGGGTTGCCATCTTCGATCCGGACTTTTAGCGAGAGGTGGCCTCCGTTGGAGCGATCGGCTGGATGATTACCGAACCGAAATATTCGGACTT
>JAESRW010000188.1 GCA_016764395.1 Flavobacteriales bacterium | reverse complement strand
TGGCGCTTTGGACGATATCCCTGCTGGTAAAACTATTGTAGAAAATGAAAGAACAGGTCTTCTTTTCTTGAAAGGAAAATAGGCTATCTTATCTATTGATAAACCCTTCTTCCTTATCGGGAGAAGGGTTTTTTTATGGCTATATGAGGGTTTTGGTGTGGGAGGATTGTTGGTAAAGGCGGCTGAATCTTATGCGAAAGATTTTGGATGCGACCGTATGACGCTGGATATATTAATTCCAGTTGCCGGAGAAAACCCGAGTAAAGTACAGCTGATGGAGTGGTACACCCGTCTTAATTACAAGTTTTTGCATGAGATACCTATCGAGCAAGCCGTTCATCCAGAAGCAAAATTTCTGAAAATGCCTTGTCTATTTAGCGTTCATGAGAAGAAGCTCCTGAAATAATTTATTTAGTGAGCAATGGTGAACGGCCCAGATTCAATACCATCTTCTGACTGGATCCTGTAAAAATAGACACCTGAACTCAGTGTTGATACATCCATTTCCCTTGGGCCACCACCTTTTAAACTGAACTCATCCACCAAGATACCCATGGAATTATAGATGGTTAGGTTCCCATGAAGTTGTTTGTCAGTCTCAAAATACACTGCTGTACTGGCAGGATTCGGGTAAACCGCAACTGCACCAGGGCCGGATTCCGTCTCGGAAATTCCTACCACACTTAATCCGGCTGTATCAAGCACATAGAAGATACCCATGATAAACATTTCGTCCTCAGAGGTCAGGCCCCAACTTACAGGGTTATTGGGGCCGTTATTGACATACGATGCCTCGAAGATAAAGCCCTCCTCCTTTTTTGTAAATAAAAATGGATCAAAATAGCGGATTGGGGGCTCTGCATAGTCGTAGCCGATAAAGGTACTGGTTGGTATAGCATCAAGGTATGACGCATCAAAAAGTTGTGCACCTCTTGAGCCCGTGCTGGTTCGTTCATAGATATCGAAGTCAGTGCCCCATTGGTGCGTGTGGGAGGTCATGGACCAAATAAATACATCATTCTCTAAAGGGATGAAGGAACCATCAAAGAATGCAGACTCAAACGTATAACTTGAGCCGTCATTGGGGACCGATAAAATGTCGGGGAAAGAAATTCCTCCCGGCGAGCCCGTGGTGTGCATGATTTGTTTAGCCGTGCCCTTTGGTTGGGTATGTACATTTATGTATACCTCAGCCTTTAATATGGAGTCAGGAGAGAAGTTGATATAATGTGAGTTAAGATCCAGCCATGCATCCTTCGGTAGAAGAAATGCGGTGTTTTGGGGTAGGAATATGGAATCCGAGAACTGTGTTGCCGTAACCCCTTCAGTTGAAAGGTGGGCCCCATCTTCTCGATAACCCTCTTGAATGTTGTTTTCTTCCCCCATCCGGTATCTTTCGAGTATGAAATGATGGGAATTACCACTCATCAACATATCAATTCTGTTTGACTCGAGGGTGTCTTTAAATCCGGGATCAAACTTGACGAAATACTCTTGCTCCTGGCCTGGTGGAACGAAGAAAGGGCCAAAATGCATCTGAAACCCTGAAGAGGAATCAGGGGCCGCTGGTATTACAGGCATGCTCTCAATCCCTCCGTTGGCGTAGTAATCCTGTATTAAGGAATAATCCACCACGGTGCCGCTATCTGGAGCTCCAAACAAGATCCACTGTCTGATCAATTCCTTTTCTTCATCTATCATTACACCAGACACAGGCATCGGGCCTCCTTCTGAAGGGTGGAGGGTTAAATGGCCGTCAAGCCCCTCGTTAATTTTTCTAAACAAGAAGCTGCTATGGGGGTCTCCAGGATTAACCAGAACATATCCCTTTCCAGCTGCAAAGGAGTTTTCAGGAACTGCTTCAACCAGGGCACTATGCACATCCGACATAGGGTTAATTCCCAGGCCTACTAAAGACAAACCACCTTTTGGATTCACGTTATCATGACACGAGCTGAATGTACAGCTCGTTTGGAAGATGGTATAAACCTGAGAAAAAGTGCTTTGTGCACGAACTGAGGTACACATCAAAAAAACGATGACCACGGCACTCAACTTTATACGAAGACTGGATTTTAGCATGGAAAGGATGGTTTTTGTGATTCGAATGTTGATCTATGAACTTGACAATGGTGATTTATTTGAGAAATATGATCTGAAAAATACGAAAATATGTGGATATGGCGTGGGTCTCCCTTAAATTTCGAGCCAACCAAAGCGAACTAGATGTTTATGGTCTTCAAGAGGCCAAAGCGTTGCATAATAGCCGTGAGTCTGGTGCTTAAATAAGAATTGTTGACTTGACACCTGCTCTCCCGCTAGTATTCGTATTTTCGCAGGTACCTGTGGTGAGACTKGAYCATCTGCGATGAAACATGATCCATACTGGTTCGTTCATATTACAGGGCATTGTYATTGRAAATTCTKTTATCTCARTGTTGRAATTTAAGCSCTTGCATCCTWTGTATAAATATTTGTTCACYGGTTTTATCCTGATTAGTTTAGCTGCTTCYGGCTGTAAGGATAARAAGYTGGAACCTGAGTGCCAGGGGGATAAGCCTACYTATGACAAYGGTATCTCCGCAATAATCAACGAAAAATGCACCAATTTTCAGTGCCACGGGCCTGGATCWAATCAGGCTGAATTYACCTYMTTCGCGGGAATGTCTCTGGCGATATCCAAYGGGAACTTCGAGAAAAGGGTGCTGATTAATCAGACCATGCCCAGGAATAGTTTTCTCACTCAAACGCAAATCGACCTCATTCAATGTTGGGTAGATAACGGCTATCCTGAAAAATAATAATTTCCATGGAAACATACATTGCGATGCTGAGAGGCATCAACGTCAGTGGCCAAAAGAAAATTAAAATGGCAGACCTGAGAGGGTATATGGAAGAACTTTCCTTTCAGGATGTAGAGACCTATATTCAGAGTGGGAACATCGTGTTTAAAGCAAAAGGAAATGCAACACAGCTTGCACAGGTTATTAGGGCAAAGATATTAGAGCGTTATGGATTTGAAGTGCCCACTCTTGTTAAGCAACACAAGGATTTCGAATATGTGCTTGCCAATTGCCCCTTTATGCTTGATCCTGCTAAGGATGAAAGCCGATTTTATATCACTTTCCTTGACTGTGAACCCGAAACGGCACTGGTGGAGAAGCTCGAAGAGCTGAATTATAGCCCTGAGGAATATGTGCTGGATGGTACCAATATTTTCTTCTACTCCCCAAATGGATACGGAAATGCAAAGATGAATAACAACTTCTTTGAGAAAAAGCTGAAGGTGTCAGCCACTACACGCAACTGGAAAACAGTTCACAAATTGGCGGAAATGAGTAGCCCTAGCTCTTAGCATAATCATCCCCATAATACTTACTGGTAATCTGGGTATGAAACGCTTCCGCTCGCACTGGTGGATATTTGGGCTTCCCCAAGCCTGGCAGGACTTCTAGTATCTCATCTTCCCAAACATAAACTGCCATCGGGAATGAGATCCTTGCCTTATTATTTAAGCTGGCATTTTGAGGACGGCTTACCCGATGCGTTGTTGAAGGTAAACGGTTATTTGTGATGCGCTGCATGTAATCTCCTGTGTTCAAGACAATGCTTCCTTCTGGTGCATTGACGCGTACCCATTTCATACTACCTCGGTGCAATGCCTGTAGCCCTTCTATTTCCGAAGCCGGTAAAATTGTGAATAAATCTACATCTTCATGGCCCAGCATTCTTCCGCCTGTATCACCTTCGCCATCTGATAGGGGAGGGTAGTAGTTCAATCGGAATCCGAAATTGGTATGGGTCAAACGTTCATTATAGGTATTGATATCAACTTTTAAATACTGCAGGATGCTTTGCATTAGCGGTATAATGAGCTGCTCGTGTGCCAGCACTATCTTGCGGAAGGACTCTTCGAACCTGGCTTCTGGCCAATAGTCTTCCCATTTGTAATTCGGATTATTATCCAAGTCAAAGGCGCGTCGACAAAACACCCAACCTTCAACAAGGTCAGGATGGATAATGGTAGTCTCCTTAATCGGAAAATATCCCTGGTTAACAGAGCCATGGCGTTGGGCCCTGAACTTCATTCTGGACTCCACAGAATAATTTTCAAATAAATCGGTGATCAATGTGCGGGCCTGTTTGTAATGATCGTTGTTTACACCATGTCCGGTTATGATGGCAAAGCCAATATCTTCCAATGAACTACCCAGCTCATGGGCAAATTTTGCTTTTCCAGATGCTCCACCATATAAATATTCACTGATATCACAAGTTTGAAGTACGTACTCATCGTCAAAATGATCTTCTTCTCCTTCTGAAAGCCGATATCGCTGTAGTTTTTCAACCTGATCGTATTTGGCGAACTCCTGGTTGAAAGCATCTATACCTTGTTGAGAATTTGAATCCATAGATAGCTGTGTGGTTTATCCTTGCAAGTTATGATAAACATATAATAATAAGGTCGCGATTAGCGCGGTCGGGACTCCCCACCGTAGCCAGTGATAGTAGGAGATGTGAAATTTTTTGCTTTTGTCACCGAAAATCTGTTGGAGGGTTACCACCTTCCCCATGCCCACAGTGAGGGCAATGATGGCCACGCAACTTCCAAGCACCTGCATTCCAGATCCAAAAATCAGATCAAGGGTGCCTATGATCTCAGGATTAAAAGCGCAGTAAGATGCGAGTAACCCCTGTGCGATGCCGACCATTCCCAGCGCTCTGTTGAAAGGTACTTTTGTGTTGTCAGCCAGCGTCCTGATGAACAATTGTATCGCTGCAACGCTTGATAGAAAAGCCATGAAGGAAAGCGATACGAGGAACAAGGTGCCCAGCATGATTCCTCCAGGCATTTGACCAAACAAAGAAGGTAAAGTTGAAAACAGCAAGGTGTAGCCCTCTTCCATGTTCAAGCCATACACCAACACTGCCGGAACGATAAAGAGGGAGGCTAGCAATGCAGAAGCGAGGTCACCGAGGCCGGTGGTTATGGCCATGGTAGGAATGCTCTCTTTTTCGTCAACATAGTTGCCATAGATTACCATGAGGGTTCCACCAAGACTGAGCGTGAAGAAGGCCTGGCCCATGGCTGCGAAAATATTTCGTGCGCTCAATGCAGAAAAATCTGGTCTCAAAAATGCCAGGAGGTGATCGATGGCGCCTGGCAGGTTCAGGGTATGATAGATCAGGTATAACATCACCATCCCGAAAAATGGAACCATGATGGTACTCACTCTTTCGATGCCTTTTTGCACCCCTCTGTACACCACCAACAAGCAAGCACAAATAATAAGTAAGGCGATACCAGCTTGCACTGAGTGCTGGCCCAGCCCATCATTCAAAGGGTTGGATTCATTGCCAAATCCAATCACCGCACCGTGGTAGGCGGAGTAGATCACATTGGCAATAACCACCAGATAATAGGAGTTGGCGACAAAGATTGTGAGCACGATAAAATAAGCGAAAGTTTTCCCGAACCGGATGCCAAATGCCTTGGTCAAGGCCCCCACAGGTCCATTACCGGTTGATCTTCCCAACGCAAGTTCTGCGGTAAGCGCCGGAATGCCGAAGACAAAAATGAAAATGAGAAAGATAATTAAGAAGGCACTGCCGCCATATTGCCCCATCATATAAGGGAACCTCCACATATTACCCAAGCCTACCGCCACGCCGATCAACGACAGGATAGTGGCGGTTTTAGAGGAGAATTTAGCCTTGCTCATTTTCAGCTGGGTGCAGCAAGTCTCATCTACGTACAGGTTCTTCTTGCCTCCTGGCCCTACTCACTCAAGTTTCAACAATTGTGAAGCAGCCAGTTCTGGCCAAATTAATAAAAAGTAAATGAGCCACGCAAGTAATTGCGCATTCCTGAACGATTTATACCAGTTGAGCACGTTGCTCCAGGCTTCTGGCATCTTGCAGGTACTCTTCGTATTTCATCTCCTTGTCCACATATCCATTAGGGCCTATTTCAATAATCCTATTGGCCACCGTTTGCGTGAACTCGTAATCATGCGAGGTGAAAAGCACGGTTCCCGGGAAYTTGATGAGYGCATTGTTCATCGTGGTAATCGTCTCCARATCCAGGTGATTGGTTGGTTCATCAAGGATGAGRAAATTTCCCTGKGCGAGCATCATTTTCGAGATCATGCAACGCACCTTYTCTCCTCCTGAGAGYACGTCACAGTTTTTTAAACTGTCCTCTCCCGAAAAGAGCATCTTTCCMARRAATCCYCTGATAAATACYTCGTCTTTATCCTCTGAGAATTGTCTGAGCCAATCAATAAGRCTCATGCTTTCCTTGAAGWAMTGGTCATTTTCATTGGGTAARAARGMGGTGGTGATTGTTTGGCCRAAGKTRAAGGTACCGGCATCAGCAYTCGCTTCYCCCATGAGGACCCGGAAKARATTGGTAACTGCCATGCTATCWTTYGATARRATYGCAATCTTATCACCTTTCYTAAYATTCATRTCCARSTTGCYGTAAAGCTGYTTGYCACCRAYGCTWGCYCCRAGCCCTTCAACCTTTAATATTTGGTCACCTGCTTCTCTTTTTTGCGTGTATATGATGGCTGGGTACTTTCTTGAGGATGGTTTGATATCCTCAATATTGATCTTATCCAACACCTTCTTACGACTGGTCGCTTGTTTTGACTTGGAAGCGTTGGCTGAGAAGCGGGCGATGAAGTCTTCCAATTCCTTCTTCTTTGCCTCAGCCTTCTTGTTTTGTGAGGATCGCTGCCTCAGTGCTAGCTGGCTAGACTCATACCAGAAAGTATAGTTTCCAGTGAAGAGTTGAATCTTGCTAAAGTCAATATCTGCCACATGCGTGCAAACGGTATCTAGAAAGTGCCTGTCGTGAGAGACCACAATAACGGTGTTCTTAAAATCCAATAAAAAGTCTTCCAGCCATTTGATGCTGTTGGCATCCAGGTCGTTGGTAGGCTCATCCAGGATGAGGATATCAGGATCGCCAAAAAGTGCCTGGGCAAGCAAGATTTTTACTTTTAAGGCCCCACTTACGTCCTTCATGAGCCTTTCGTGCTCCGACTCTTTGATTCCTAAACCGCTTAGCATAGTGGCAGCATCGGATTCAGCATTCCATCCTTCCATTTCCGCAAATTCTTCCTCCAGCTCTGATACACGCATGCCGTCCGCATCAGAGAAATCTGGATTTGAATAGATTTTGTTCTTTTCATCCATGATCTGCCACAATCGCTTGTGGCCCATGATGACGGTATTGATCAGACTAACTTCATCGAATTCGAAGTGATCCTGTTTAAGTACCGCCATGCGTTTACCAGGCTCAATATGAACATGTCCCTTGTTGGGATCTAAATCCCCAGAGAGGATTTTCATAAACGTGGATTTCCCAGAACCATTAGCGCCAATGATGCCGTAGCAATTTCCTTGCGTGAATTTTACATTCACATCATCAAATAGAATGCGTTTACCGTATTGAAGTACTATATTGTCTGTAGAGATCATGGTCTAAGTATGTGGATACTGAAATTTAAGGCTGCAAAGGTACGAGAAATTGTATTTTCATTGGAAGAGACTGCTAATAATTCACTGTTTCTAAAAAAACATAATTACTACAGCGTAATTTGCATGCCATATATGGTCACTACAACCAGTTGAATGAATATTTGGGATCTTACACATATGGTAGCTTTCGCTCTTTGGTTGGCAACTGTACTGCTTCAGCTTGGCCTTGAAATAATGGGGAGGCGACATCCGTCCAGATTAAAAGCGGTTGTCGGAATCCAGTATAAGCTTGAGCTGTATTTGAAAAGCCCGCTGTTGGTAATGGTACTCATAAGTGCAGTGATACTATTTAATGCGGACAATTTACAGTTTCCAACCTACAACATCATGCTACTATCTCAGGCTTTTGCGCTTTCAGCAGGCGCAATCGGATTCATTCATGTCAAGCGGAGAAAATTGCTGGAGCCTGGCACTGATATCGAACGATTACAACAGCTAAGTCAACAGGTGTTTACTTCGTTGCTGTTGATATTTCCTGCAATGCTGATAGTCATGGTCACTGAGTTTCACATAAGAACCAACTGGATTACTGACGTACTGAATAGCTTTGGTGTTTGAATGCCCGGTTGAAACAGGTAATTTTACCACATGGCAGACAAAGCGAACATGCAAGAGTATTCCTGGGGTACCACACGACCGTTTAACGATTATTCGACTTATATCAAGCGGACATTTGGGGAGCGGGTCCAGAAGCTTTCGTTGAATGCAGGATTCACCTGTCCAAATAGAGACGGTACAAAAGGGGTGAAAGGGTGCACCTACTGCAATAATCTCTCGTTCAATCCGGCCTATTGCAAACCAAAGAAGTCGATCACACAACAATTAAAAGAAGGAGCCGAGTTCTTTGAGAGAAAAGGTAAGTCACAAAAGTATCTTGGCTATTTTCAGGCTTACACCAATACTTATGCTGATTTAAGCTTGTTGAAAGATCTTTATGAGGAGGCCCTGGCTTATCCTGGTGTACAAGGGTTGGTGATCAGTACCCGGCCAGATTGTCTCAAACCTGAAACACTTGATTACATAGCATCGCTTGCTGTGGACCATTATATCAGCCTGGAGTTTGGTATGGAGAGTTTGAATGATCAAACTTTGATGAACATTAACCGTTGCCATACGGTGCAGGAAACCAAAGACGCGATCATCAATGCCAGTGGGCGCGGTATTGCTGTGGGTGGTCATATGGTGTTGGGGTTACCGGGAGATGATCCTGAAAGCATTGTAGGATTCGCTGATCAGATATCCGCACTGCCCATTCAATTGCTCAAGCTCCACCATCTACAAATTGTTACAGGGTCAACGATGTACAAGCAGTATCAAGCCAACCCTGATTTTGTAAACTTGTTTTCTGTTGATTCCTATTGCGACGTGTTGGTCAAGTTTATGGAGCGTTTGCGTCCGGATATAATAATGGAACGCTTTACTGCAGAAGCACCCAAAAATATTTTGGTTGCACCCAAATGGGGCTTAAAGAATTTTGAATTTACCAATGTCTTCGAGTCAAGGTTAAGAGCGGTAGGGAGCTATCAGGGGAAGACGTACGAAGCAGCGCTGATATAGCCACCTGAAATTACGTCGATTGCTGCTTGCTCAACATCATCTGAGTCGGCTTTGCTCATTATCAGTTATTTGATTAAGCGAACAAAACACGGTGAAATTGCGTATGGTGTCAGAATAAAGACACAAAACATGAGACGATATAGATTGCAGTTCTATTTATTGGCCTTCGGTTTTTTTCTTCTGACCACCCATAAATCATCCGGTCAGGTTGCAGGAGGGGTCCACGCTAACCTGTTGAAAGCTTACGAAAAAGGGTGGTATGAAGAATGTCTCTTTAAAGCTGAGGCGATGATCCAAAAAGATAAATATAAGAAGGATCCTGAGCCTTATCTATATATGGCCATGTGCTTTTATGAACTCATCCGAATTCCACAACAGGCGGAATTTTATAAAAACGCCCTGCGATACTCTTTTAAGCAAGCTGCGAAAGTTCGAAAGTTGGATAAAGACAGCTCATTCTACCACGCGAACGTTCAATTTTATCAAAATCTGATGATTTGGGGTTTAGAGCAGGCTGAGAAGGATATTCAACGAAAGAAGTATCGCAAAGCGGCGACCAAATATGGTTATATCTTGAAGATAGACCCGGGGAACAAAAATGCGCTATACGTCAAAGGTGTGTATGATATTCTCGCGAAGAACGTGAGTGTTGGTGAAATAAACATCCAATCTGCACTAAGTGATATTAGATCAGGCTATTCCTCGGACAGCATAACTGAACCTGCGGCAGTTGAAGCAGTAATTTTATATGCCAATCAACTCTTTGAGGAAAGTTTAGCGGATTCGGTGAGGGCTGATCAATTGATTGAATCCGCCCGCACAATCCTTGCCACTGGGACAATTATGTTCCCGAATAGCATCATGCTCCAAGATGGAATTGTGAGGACCAATCGACGAATAATGGGATCGGGAAAAGTAGATTGAGCCCATTTCATGCAATCAATCGATCTCATATCCTTTCCCCTTGCCACCTCTCGATGCTTTCCTGACTCTTATCAGGTTATTAAGTAACCTTTAAAAGAGCTGCTTCAATTTCACCATAGGTGTCTGCTTGTGACCACCTATCAGCCTACCGATGCTCAAGCAATGCTGCTCCATCCAAATCGATAGGGAAAGCCTGTTTGGGCGCGGTCAATTTTAAACAATCACGCATTCAATAGGTCAGTGACCGAGGCACAACAAACAGCCGTATCAACTTCCGGGATATTCGGTCGAAGAGGGCAGTTGATTAGCCGCTTAGGTCTTGTGGGACTTACTTGAATTAGTATTCAAGTAAACCTATGTAAGTATATTGTAAATCAGTCATTAATAATTTACATGGATAGGGGATAATTGCCTAAATTTATAGAACAATAACCTATACACGCTTGTAGTATAATGGGAAAATGGATTGTTTTTTACATAAAGAGTTGGGTACGGAAGCATCCATTCGAATGTTATTGGTTCTTTGCGTCTTCTCATTGATTTCTTGCGAGAAGGACCTTTCTTTCACAGGCTTGAAAAATTTAGAATGTGACCCTAAGGATCCGATTCAAAATTCCCATGGAGTTGAGGGCTACACTGACAAACAGAGTTATGCCCCTGGTGAGACGATCCAGTTTAAGATTCATTCATTGACAACTTCGGTGGAGCTCCTAATATACCGATGTGGTGAACGGCAAGAACTGCTTTATCGAGTTGACAACGTAGCTACTCGTGTCCAGAACTACAACTGTCGCTCCTATTCTATGGGGTGTGATTGGAAGACTTCACATCAGTTGATCGTTCCCCAAAAAAGTTGGAAGTCGGGCATCTATGCAGCCACCTTAATGAATGATTACGGGGAGATCTCTTACATAAGTTTTGTTATAAAGAGTCTCTTGCCATCCAGGAACAAGATTCTGGTTCTAGCCAATACAAACACCTGGCAAGCTTATAACAATTGGAGTGGTCAGTCATTTTATCTGTACGGGTTGAACGACCGTGTAAAGAGCGCAAATAGACTCAGTTTTCATCGTCCCAATGTGTTTGATTCCCCCATTGGGGACAAAGGCCATTTGGTGAATGCTGAATTGCATTTGCTAAGATGGTTGGAAAAGAACCAATATGAGTACGATGTGGTTGCTGATTATGATCTCCATGTTCAAGCGGATATACTCGAACAGTACAAGGTCCTTATTCTAAATGTTCATCCCGAATATTGGAGCCTCGCGATGCGACTTCAATTGTCTGAATACCTGGATGATGGTGGTAGATTGATGTACTTAGGGGGAAATGGAGTGTATTGGAAAGTAGCATTGGAAGACGGTGGAATGGAAGTAAAGAAGCTGGGCGGTTCACCGGCTTTTGGAAGAGGAGAAAGTGGGCAATGGAGAGATATTGGATCCCCGGAAGCTGAAATTCTTGGCGTACAGTTCTCTCCAGCTGGTTATGGGTCATATGCCACCTATAGGGTTACGGAACCTGGCCACTGGATATTTCAAGGCACCGGAGTAAAGGAAGGTGAATTGTTCGGTAGAGAGAATCACAATGGAGGAGGGGCAAGCGGACATGAAACGGATAAGATGAGTGACGCTTCTCCTGTGAATACGGTTTTACTGGCAAGGGGAACAAATTCTAATGCTGGAGGTGCTCATATGGTCTATCTCGAGAACCAGGCCGGTGGTAAAGTGTTTTCCGTAGGATCGATAAGCTTTACAGGAAGCCTGGAAGTTGATCCGGTCATCAGTACGATCACAAAAAACGTTCTTGATGATTTCTTGAAATGACAGGCCAAATATGCAGTGGTCACACGACTGAGACACTCAGTTGAATTGCTGTTGCTGGTATCTTTCTATTGGTAGATTGAGTGTTGTCGCTATTTCTTTGGCAAACTTGAGGGCCTCGGCCTGAGCGCTAAAGCGCCCGATGTTTTGCTTCTTTCGGTGAGATTTTCCGAGTAAGCATACCAGAAATTCTCGTGGGGTTACATCCGAGTGCTTTGAACTGAGGTGCTTTATTTTCCAAACTCTATGTGAAACTAAAACGCTCACAGATCCATAATTGCGAAGATTTTCCCACGTTCCATATTTGTACATGTAGAAACTCGTGTAACTTTTAATTTTTCGTTTTTGCATATCGATGATTACCCCGTCTTTCGAGGTCACCACCACGCCCCCGAAAATAAGGGCCACCACTCCCAAGGCTGTGAAGTCTAAGCTGTAATAGCTCAATCCAATGAATATGACACCTGAAACCAAAAGGGCATAGCCAAATAAATTGAATTTAGGACTGTTGGGATTTCCAAGATTGTATTTCATTAATTCAGCCATCGTCGCAATATAACAACAATCAATTCAATAATAATGGTATTGCCATGAAGAACACATCTGTAGATCTCAAAGCTGRTGGATAGGCAAACAAGGTGTTTCTGAAAAAAATCCAGGCATTCGGATAACGCGTATTTTTTTTATAGTTTCATTCCCTCATGAATGCCGTTCAAGCTGCTGCACGTATTATCCTTTACCTGAGAGCCAAGAGCAAGGAAAAATCACAGAAATCCTGGCATGGCTGGAGGGGACTGGTCCTTCGCATCTATTCTGAAGAATACAGTAATTCAGAGATTGGCCTGATCATTAATCAATGCCTTGGCAGGCGTAAAACCTTTCGATCAGATGCGGAGGTGGCCGCCTTTATCAATAGGCTGGGTGACGACCAGGAACGCACGACAGCCCTTATTCAGCTGTATCTGGACATAGAGAGGAGCTTGGGTGATTACCYTGCCCTTGATGAGAACTTAACCCGATTAAGCATTATCGGTGCCGATGTTCCTGACGCTGTGCAGCTAAGGGCGAGTGCCAGGTTGCAAAGCCAGGCATGGCTGGAGATGGACATGGATAAAAGGTTTTCTACCGAAATATTTATTCCCGCTACGCTAAAAATTATTACACTCGATKAYYTMTTKANKSTGRTTWTTGCTTGGTTTTTATCGACTTGGAGGCGGGGCCAAGGATATATGGAAGATTGATGTGGAAGCCATTCTGATCGTAGGTAATGCGCTCATCATTCCAATTATTGTGAGCATAATAGCCTATTTCCGGGACCAGCGGGTGCAAAAGAGAACTGCGCTCATATTACAAGGACTCAATATCCGCAACTTGAAGCTGGTCATCAAAAATACGGCGTGGAATTATTCTCTACTGGCATTTTATGTGGCTTCTGGTGTGTTGATTTTTAGCTTGATCAACCTGGCAAAGGGGCACTCACATGGAATTTCGGCGATCGCATCTGTTTTATATTTTATTTACCTCTTTACGCTCCTTCGCAATTACTCTACCGCCGTACCGAGCATTGCTGGGGTAAAGAATCAGCTGGCGCTCAAAAAGCACAGAGATCTGGATGTTGATTTGGGGGTAGATGAAAATGATGAGGAAATCGTCAACCTAGATGTCAATTTGAGGTCTGCAAATGAGCGTATGAACTCATTTGTTTTGGAAGCGGCACTATTAGGAGCCTTGGCCTTTTCTTGTTTTCTGCAAATAATAGCGACGGATGAATTCACCCTATCCACTATAGAGACCTTCTCAAAAGGTATCCTCAACCTCATGGGTAATTTGGTCAATTTTCAATGGACGGGTACAAAGGATATATTAATCGCTCTTGGGAGTAAGGAAGGCATGCTGGCGCTGATGTGTTATGAGAGTTTGTTGTGTGCGGCTTTCTTCCTGGCCGTGATTGCATCTCGTTTGCATTTCTCTGTCCTGACAGATTTTGTTGACCGGGCCATCAAGCTTTCAAGAAGCTTTAACGCCAAGGAAGAAGCGCTCGTATATGGCCAGCAAGTTGACATCAGTGATGAGCGGGTTCTTTTTTACAATCAACGGATCAAGGAAGAGCTAAAAACCGGGTACAGGAAGCAAAGCGAAATAGAACCCATTATGGAGTTCATGAGCTTCTTCCGAACGCTGGGTGTTACTTCGTTTTTTATCATTGTAATTACAGGAGGCCTATTTATTTCTGTGCAGTTATCTGTGGTGTTGTTGTTAATCTCCCTGCTCTCTGCTTTTTACTTCAAACTCAACCAACTGATTTTTGCGGTGAAAAGGGTGGCTGTTAGGCTGGAAGAATTCAGCGCTCGATATAACAAACACTTGTCCTGGGGGGCATGGATTGCGCTGGCAATGGCCGTCATCGTGCGTTCGCTTGAAATTCCTTCTGGTGGGGCCTTTCTGGTAGTAGGTTTTGGATTGTTCGTCTTGCAGCACCTCTTGCTGCTATTTGTGCCTAATCCGGATGAAATTCAGAACGAATCGAATATCGCTAAGGTGGTACTCAGTAATCGAATGCGGACGTATTTTATCATCATTTTCATTCTTTCAGTACTTGCGGTTCAGTTTCATATTTTGCATTGGCCAGGAGCGAGTGTGATGTTGATCCTTTCGTCAATGCTGTTATCGATTTTTCTCTTTTTTAGTCCAAAATTTAAAGAGGGGCCGAAATGGAAAGGCCGAATGGTGAGCTTTGCGTTGGGTATGTTTGCACTGGCGTTTTCCTATAATCTTCTCAACTGGCCCGTTGCTGAGGTAATTTATAAATTCGCAACAATACACATGCTCTTTTCCATGTATTTCCTGGTGGCCAAATGGAAGCTCTTGTCAAGGCTCAATAAAAGAGCCATACTGTATTTCTCGTTTATTCTGTTCACCCTGTATGTTCCATTTCTGGGACACTCCTTTGTTTCCATGAAAGTTGATTATGAGGATTTTCTTGAAAGTGGAGCGATATGGAGATATGAGGACAAGATTGTTCAATATGTTGCGGCAGATAATGATGGATATCCAGATTCAGTGATCCATTACATGGACCTGATGGAGGCAAAAATGGAAATGGAGGGTGGTCCTTTAAGGCACGCAAATACGTACAACGAAATTGCCTGGAGTATCTATTTGAGCAGAAATGACACGGTGGTGTTGGCCAAAGCATTGGCCTGGTCTACCAGATCCATAGAAGGGAGCGAAGCGTGGATATATATTGATACTAAAGCGGCCCTTCTCTTCAAGTTGGGACGCTACAAAGAGGCGGAAATAGAAGCATTAAAGGCCATTGAGCTAGGCGCAGAGCAAGAAACGGTTGATCTGCTCGAGGAGATCCGCAAAAAGCACTAGCTAAATATAAAAGGAGGCCAAATAAGCGCCCATCAGGATGGATAGAGCCACTATCAATACAAAAATCACCTTATTGCCACTCGCAGGATCCTTGGTGGACAGTAAGTCGAAATTGGTATAAACCCTACTGTCCTTCCGCGTAAAGCGATCTGCTACTTCCTGCTCTTCCTTTTTTGTATGTGCTTCTTTCATCATGTGATGTAATTACTTGATCTAATAGCACTACAAGGTAAACGATAGTTGCCTTAAGTTAGTGTGTAAAACTGGCATCCTGTACTTTGAAAATATGCAGTATGCCCGGGAGCAACGCGTCCATGGTTTCCCTTGCTCCATTGGTAGAGCCTGGGATAGCAAGAATCAAGGTGTTCTTGTGCATTCCAGCGACACCTCTGGAAAGCATGGAGTAAGGAATGCGATCTTGCCCATGTGCCCTGGCTGCCTCCATGATCCCAGGGACTTCTTTGTCAATCAGGGATTTCAGCGCTTCCGGTGTATTGTCTCTTGGCGACAAGCCTGTTCCACCCGTTACAATTATTAAGTTTATTTCAGTCTTGCAAAAGCGTTCAACGGTAGTGGTGATCGTCTCTGTATCATCAGGGATTATAACATACTCCGGCGAAAGAATATCAAATGCTTCCAGCTTTTGAATGACCGCTTTGCCAGCTTTGTCTTCTTTCTCACCGGCTGATATGCTGTCCGAGCAGACAATCACCGCTGCTCTGAGTTGTTCCTCAAGGAGGTTTTTGAAGTCGGATTTACCGCCTCTTTTCTTAATCAATCGAACATTTTCTATTTCTATGCCCTTGTCAATGGGCTTGAGCATGTCATACATAGTGAGTGCTACCACGGAAGCTCCATGCATGGCTTCTACTTCAACACCTGTTTTATAAATGGTCTTCACCACAATCTTCACCCTGATGGAGAGGCCTTCAATTTCGAAGGTAATGGCCGTATGCTCAATTGGCATCGGATGACAGTCTGGGATTATTTCAGCAGTCTTTTTTACAGCGAATAGTCCCGCGGTTTTCGACATTTCAAGGACATCACCCTTCTCAACTGTCTTATTGACGATGGCATCAATGGTTTCCTGGGTGCTTACTTTTACCGTAGCCTCAGCCATGGCAATCCTCAGGGTGTTCGTCTTATGGGTAATATCAATCATAGGGTTCTGCTGAATACGCTTGAAACGTGTAGTGTAGATTTATCGAGTGGATTTAAGTTTGGTTGGGCAATACCCCATGTCGTGTGATATCTCTGATGACCCACACGGTTACCGGATTTCGCATGGAGCTCAAAAACTCTGGGTGATAGCGATAGGGCTTCAAGATCATTTCGTGAGATACCAATCCTGTATGAATTAGTTAGGTCGGATTAAGTGTTTACCTTCCACTGATGGCTGTCATCTGAAAGGAGCTCCTTTCCAAAGATAGGCACCTTTTCCTTTACCTGTTCTACCAGATACTGTACAGCTTCACAAGCTTCCTGCCTATGTTTAGTGGATACGAAGATAAAAAGAGATATTTCTCCTGTTTTGACCAGGCCCAGACTGTGGTAAATGTGCATACAGATCATATCGAATTTTTCAAATGCCGCTTCACGAATATTGTGAAACTCCGTTTCGGCCATTTCCGGATAGGCAGAGTACTCAATACCCGTTACCACTTTTTCGTCAATTACATCGGCACGAACCTGTCCCAGAAAAATTTGGTGTGCACCAATGTTGGTTTTGGAGGTATGCTTCGCGATTGAATCGGCAATAAATTGCGGCGAAATCGGCCCTTCCTTAAAGGCTGGTCTTGGTTTCTTTTTTATGGCTTCCATCATCAGTACTGAATTTGTGTGCTTAGCTTTATTTGCTCCAATATAGAGCTGATATACAGGCATTTATCAATATCACCTGAATAGATGATTGACTTGCCTTTTGTGTGGACCTCCCAAGTCATTACCTCTGCTTTGGTAGTTTTATATCCAGTAGCAAGAATGATCTGCTCAATCACTTCTTCAAAGGTATGCCACTCGTCATTGTACAATACAACTCTTGCGCTAACGTCCTGGGTTAATCTGGTTTCTTTCTGGACTTGGTCCTTTTCTTTAGTATCACTCATGATCGTTTAATTTAATGTATTTATAATCTCAAGTAATAAGTATCAAAATTCAAATCTCAAATCTCCATTTTAAAATTGTAATTCCAGAATACAATTATCCTCCTGCAAAAGGCGGAAGCAGCGCCACTTCGTCGCCATCATATAGCTCTACACACTCTTTGTAGATCTCCTGATTTACCGAAATGTTGTACTGCATACCTTTTAAAGACGGATATCGCTCCTCAAGCCGCCTCTTAAGCTGATCTGTATCTCTCACATCTTCCACATTCACGCTCGGATTTCGGGTGTGATCTGAGAGCATTCCAAAGAGGAGAACTTTAGTCTTCATTTGTCCATCATTATTATTGTGATTTATTTTGGGTACGTTTCCAAAAGTTTTAGTTATTCAGTAATTGTTAAGGTGTGAGGGGCAAAACTTCTCATGATCTGGGTGCACAAACTAGATTGAATTCAAGCCTGTACGGAAATTTTTCCTCTACTTATTCAACACCTATTTTCCGTACTTATTGCTTAATGTTTTCAAGTAATTCTAGCTCCTCCTTGCTGTTGATATTGCTAAACAAATATGGGGAATAATTAGGCGAATTTTGATCTAAATCAATGAATTTTGTGTTGCTGTTTGCCAGGAAGCCCTGTAGGCTTAAATCTTCTGATTGTGCAACATTTTCAATCTTAGATAAGCAGTCTTGATGGTACACAGCACAGAGCGGTTCCAGGCGGTTTCCCACACGTGGTACTACGATATTGTGTTGGACAGAAATTTCACTTACCAGGTGCTGGATAAAGGCGCTATTCAGCATAGGTAAATCACAAGCCAGAACCAGGTTATTCACTGCATTAGAGTAGGTGAGCCCGGCGTGTATGCCTCCAAGTGGCCCTTTCTCAATAAGGAGGTCATGGTGGACAGGATGGCCGAATTGTTCGTAGCCAACCTGGTTGGCTATGATCATGATATGGTCAGTGACCGATGAAGCTACTTCAATACTCCATTGGATCATGGGTTTTCCTCTAAAAGGAACCAAGCCCTTGTCCATGCCCATTCGGCTGCTGAATCCTCCTGCAAGTATGATGGCGGCAAGTGAGACCATCATTATTGATTTAGTAGATGATACTCGACCAGGTCTCCGGTTCGGTATTCCTTACCTTCCGGAGGCAGTACAATCAGTCCTTCTGCCGCTGCCATTGAACCCAGCATGTGTGAGCCCTGCACACGCAGTAGCGATGCCTTTCCATGTTCAATCGTTGCGGCCAGGAAGTGGGTACGATGATCGTCTTTCTTTTTGAATGGCGCTTCGAGGGGCAACCGCAACTTGCTGAGAAATGGCTTGTCACTTCCCATGGAGCGCAAGATGTATTCCCTGACATACTCATGGAAACAGATCAATACCGCCCGTGGATTGCCGGGAAGCCCGAAGGCCGCACAGTGGTGCTTAGTGGAGAAGAGTAGGGGTTTGCCAGGCTTTTGAGAGACCTTGTGAAAAATGGTCTCAAATCCATTGGCTTCTAAGGCCGGTACGGTGAAGTCGTAATCGCCAACGGATACGCCACCGGTGATTAGCAAGAGGTCCGCTTCTTGTTCTCTTAATGCAATGAGTGCCTTAAGGACGAGCAATTGATCAGCACATGTTTCGTAGGCCGCTTTTATGCCCAGTTTGGCCAAGCAAGTGACCAGCATTTGTCCGTTTGACTCATAGATCTTTCCTTTTTCCAGGTCGGCTTCATTTTCTGCGAATTCATTCCCTGTGCAAATGATATGAACTTTAAGTTGCTGCGTTACCTCCACCTTTTCCACTCCCAATGAAGCCAGAAACCCTATTGCTGCGCTATTGAGGATCGTACCTTTAGTCAATGCAGTCTCGCCTTTTTTGATTTGTTCTCCAGCCACACGCACATTGGCGCCGATTTTAAGTGCTGCATTGTTCAGCGTTACATGATTCTTATCCGTTGACGTCTGCTCTTGCATAATTACCGTATCGCAAGAAGCAGGTATTTGGGCGCCAGTAAAGATTCGAGCACATTCTCCTGGCCCAATCTCAATATTGGAATCTCCACCTGCTTGAATCTCCCCACACAACTTGAGCACTGAGCCATGTGACAGGCTGCTATGACTGAAGCAGTAGCCATCCATTGCGGATTGGTCGAAATGCGGGTGGGCAGTAGGGGAGATAAGGTCGGATGATAATATCCGGCCTACAGCATCACTCAAAGCTATACAAGTTGACCCTGGTGAGCTTGTTTGGTCCAATAATAAAGTTCTGGCTTGTTCGCAAGTAATCATGGTGCAATTTTAATCGAAATACAAAAAGTAATAAGCTTCTACATTGTCTAAATGCACTCCATCAAATCCTGCGTCGAGGATTTTTTTCGAGTATGAGTTGTCATTGCCGTAGATAATGTCCTGCCATTCCTTCTTCCAAAATTTTACCCAGATCTCATCTTCAAATCCCTCGTACTTTTTCTTGAGCCATTTGGGCTTGTGTTGTTTCCAGTTGTCTTTCCAATAATATCGGAACGATTCAGCCGCACCAATGTTCATATAGGCTATAACCAGGCGCTTGCCACCGTTGGCTTTTGTTTTGAGCTGTTGAATTTCAGGAGCACTGAATGCCACACCATCGAAGAAGAGGTCGATTAGCACCACATCGTAGTTGGTAGCAGCAATCGCGTTAATCATCAACTGTTTGGACGTGTAGTTGTCCGTGCTAATTAGATAGAGGAAGTTGGCCGCGTCCGAAAGTGAGGAAATGCTATTCGCGGTTTCGGCATTCACGCTATCTGGAATTTGTAGATAATCGTAATTGGTGCCTACCCTTAGAAAAGAAAGAAACCCCTCTTCTATATTTCGCTGAATCGCATCAACTACGTTTGCGTTACTGCTGACAAATTCTGAGACCATAATGGTCTTGGTCTTACCCAGTTCCTGTGCAAATGCCAAACGCTCAACGTCCAGCGAAAAGCCACCACTGTAAAACAGCTCCTCCAAACCGATTCCATCAATTGCCAGCACRTAGGAACTGTGGAGGCCATCATTGATATCTAGATTKTTAAAMGCGAGTTCYGGYCCATTTTGRGGAATGACRATAAAGTCACTGTCTATTCCYCTCGCGTAGTCAGARATRGCAAYSACAAAGKCCTGCATTTTTTCACCCGCTTTGTCTGATTTTTTCTCTTTGGAGCAAGCAGGAAGAAGGAGTGTGAGTAAGATCAGTGGTATGGATAGGGATCTTTGCAATGGCGGGGAAACTAATAATATACTTGAGTAAGCCAGCCGAGTTAAACTTTAGACTTTATATAAGCTTCCAGCTCATTTTTCTTCTTCATCTTGAGGTATTTTTCAATCCCTTTATTTTTACCTAGGGCTTCTTTGTTGGCCTGGTAGTACTTGATTACGGCTTCGATGCCCTTCATGTTRCCYTSAWRSGSAYCCACSTTYCCKTCKGYTKMTATGYYATGAACGGCCCATCCKGCCATGAAAATTACCARRCATTGGGAGCAYTCCGWRAAATTRACAATYTCACCATCGATKGCAATKGARAYKGAGGGRCTKCCACTCATCCAGGCAATTAAGAAAGCRTTTATGTCYTTTGACTTGGGTATYTGTCTRCCAAATGGWGTKTTCATCAGCCAGTTGAATCCATCTACAACATCCTGYTYATATTKTGCATAATCTTCCGGWTYGTCCATCATGTAGCTGTCAACYCCTGAGAARAATTCCYKCTCAAACCGCTCATGTAGTTGAACGCCMKCRATCCTCGCTTTYTTRAASTACGCTTTCGCTTTGTCTTTATAGCCTCTATAATACTGTACCAGTCCAACCATTTGATARCCTTCACCTACCAGTGGYGATKCGGTYGCYTCGTAGATRGARAGCGCCAATTCGGCGTTTCTCAAGGCATCATCAAATTTTGACTGCATGAGGTACGCACTTGCCAATCCAAAATATCCTTCGGGATCGTCCTTTTGTATGTTTAATAACTCTTGGTACTCCAATACAGCACCTTCATAGTTTTTCGTAACGGTGTATACGGTAGCCAGGTTTTGGTGGGCCATTGGGCCTTCAGGTAATATTCTGATTGCATTTTTATAGGCCTCCACTGCCTTGTCATATTGCTCCAACTTACGGTATGCAAGCCCTAAATCATCATAAGCYTCYACAAARTYGGGRTCYTCWTCRATTGMTTTTWGGTAGTRCTYWATGGCGGTTTTATAATCACCGGTCAGGCCGAAGGTCGTCGCCTCCAGGTAATGTTGGGTGGCGACAGGGGAGCTACTTCCCTTATAGATAGACGACTGTGCATCGGTCATCGTAGAGTTTTTCAATTCATCCTGCGAGAAAGCGCTTCCTCCAATGCCTAGAAGTAGTGTAATGATAATGGTTTTCAATTCCATAAAATACTTAATTCGTGACGATTAGGTCTTTTTACTTAACAGTTTACTTTGGGATGGTGGGCACCTAAATTAATAAATCTATTGTACTCGACAATGGGATGTGGTTGAAAAGAGGCGGTTGTTATTTTTTCTCGGCAGCGGTTCATGAGCTGATCTACCTCCTTGTGGCTGCCACATTTCTTTTTAAATACCTCAAAATCTGTCAGGGCTTCCCGTTATTGTGGCAGCTAAAAGAGGGTAATTAGTTTGAAACATTTTTCCACAATTTATAGATGATCAATGCACCCAACACAAGTATTGACAGGGAAAGCAATTGCGTCTTCCACCTCCAGTTGTTATCCGTGAAGAGTTTTTGTGATTTATGTGCTTCCACAGCATTGCTCCAGGCGATAAATGCATCGGCAATGGGCAAAACACCGAATAAATAATCTTTGGTTTTATCGTCTTCGAATATTCTCCAGGATACAT
>JAESRW010000187.1 GCA_016764395.1 Flavobacteriales bacterium | reverse complement strand
CTCGGGGAAGACCTTTTTCATTTGCGGCCGGATGAACTTGTCCATTCCATAGTTGTCATCAATATGTAAAAACCCTCCTCCTTCGAGATATTTACGTAGGTTACTCGCCTCATCCATAGAAAACACAGCATTGCCATGCCCGGTCAGGTGGACCCATGGGTAATTGAAGATCTCAGGACTTCCCACCTCCACAATTGCTTGCTCTCTATTGATATTGGTATGAATATTTTTATTGGCAAATGCGATCAGGTTAGGAAGGGAAGTCTCAAGGTTTGCGTACCAATCTCCTCCCCCCTTGTATTGTAGCAAGGCAATTTGGTAATTGCTCTCCGGTACAAAGGCAGAAAATGTGGTAATAGATAATAAGAGGACTAAAATCTTACGCATGCTACTTCAATATAACGTCATTTACGTGAGATAGTATTAATGCAGATATCTACGAATTACGAATGTATACGAATTTACGAATCTCTTATTTGACAAATTTAGATTTCAAGTTAAACTAAAGCCTAAAATCCATTGCTAGACCGATTCGTGGATAATCAAGTAAATATGCCGGTCTCATGGTAATTAAAGCTAATTATGCTCTTCTTGATATGATTGGATCGCTGAATTTAATATTTCTTCAGCAATCTCTTTGTCCCGATAGGCTATTGCCTCGATTTTTCCCGGGCCCTTGTAATTCTCAAACCATATCTGAATAATATCAGAGACGCCATTAAATTTGGCGTCCAGCGCTTCCATTCCCTCAACCTCATAAAAAACGGTATTGGCGATGACTGCAATGAGCTTATCATCTTGTTCTCCACGATCCAGCAGTTCCAGCATGCCAATCACTTTGCATTGCACTACCGAGCCTCTTTCAAGAGGTGGGCCCAGGATGAGCACGTCAATTGGATCTCCGTCACCACCCTGCTCCTCGGCCAGCAATGTGCGCGGCACCATGCCATAATTACCAGGGTACCCCAGATAGGCTACTTTCCGATCGGCGCCATTCCGCTGCTCTAAAAGAAGCTGACCCGATTCTTTATCAACTTCCCATTTTTCAATGGTGCCCGTTGGAATTTCCACCACTACGTTTACCCATCCATCCGCTGTCACCGCTGGATACCCATCTATCAGATGTTGATGATTAACTGCAGGTTCCAGATCCTTTGAAGGCGTAGCCTTTTCTTCCAAAGGTGCAGCATTATTGCAGGCACCCAGCAATACCACCATTCCTAAACAAAGGATGTTTAAACTTCCTCTCATCGAATTTTATTGATCATCGCGAACGTATGCGCTGCTACAATTCCAGCTGTTTCGGTGCGCAGCCTGGTTTGCCCTAAATTTACAGCCACAATTCCATTCAGCTTCGCACGCTCTTTTTCCGCTTCTGAGAAATCTCCTTCCGGCCCGATCATTACCGTGGTGTGCTGTCCTGGCTGACAGGCATCCACCAGCTCCTTATTTCCATCTTTATAAGAGGCCATATAGGTAGTGGATGCATCTGCACCTGTGACTGACAAGAATTCATCAAAGCTCATTAAAGGATTGAGAACAGGAAGGTAATATTGCTGAGATTGCTTCATCGCTCCCAACAGAATCTTCTCCAATCGCTCTGTCTTTATTTTGCGTCGCTCTGAGTGTTCGCAGAGAATTGGGGTAATGCTGTCAACACCGATTTCACAGGCCTTTTCCAGGAACCATTCTAAACGGCTGTTATTTTTAGTTGGTGCGATGGCAATATGAAGACTCCACAAGCGCCTGGCGGGTGTTGGCAACGCATTCAGCAAATCAACCTTACAGCATTTTGAATCTAAGGAGGCGATAGCGGCTTTATAGCATTTGCCTTTTCCATCCGTTACTTGTATGCTGTCTCCGATTGCCAATCGCAGCACTTTTAAGGCGTGCTTTGACTCTTCCTCACCGAGGGTGCATTCACCTGCTGAACAGTTTGGGGCGTAGAACAAGTTCATGGAGCCAAAATTGCGGAATATTTGCGAATGACGAAGCTACTCAATCATAAGCTGTCAGTCATCGTCACAAACCAAAGAGCAGGCTGCGGTATTCCTAGAGTTCAGGACCGAAGGAAACCAGTTCTTTCCCGTCTGCATTATCTGTAAACTGCTCAAAATTGGATATAAACATCTGCGCTAAATCCAGTGCTTTCTTATCCCAATCCTCCACGGAATTATACGTATCTCTAGGATCCAATATTTGGGTATCAACTCCAGGTAATTCAGTAGGAATAGACAGATTGAAATACGGTATTACTTTAGTCTCCACCGTGTCAATTGAGCCATCGAGAATCGCATCAATAATGCCTCTTGTATCTTTGATAGAAATACGGTTTCCCGTTCCATTCCATCCTGTATTTACCAGATAAGCGGTAGCACCAGAAGCCTCCATCCGCTTAATGAGCTCCTCACCATATTTTGTAGGATGCAACGAAAGAAATGCAGCACCAAAACAAGCCGAGAATGTAGGCTGGGGAGCCGTAATGCCCCTTTCGGTTCCAGCTAACTTCGCTGTAAATCCAGATAGAAAGTGATACTTGGTCTGACCTGGTGACAATTTAGATACCGGAGGCAATACTCCAAACGCGTCCGCCGTTAAGAAAATCACCTTTTTGGCATGCCCAGCTTTAGACACCGGTTTAACAATGTTTTGAATGTGGTGAATTGGATAAGCCACCCTGGTATTGGCAGTTGTAGAGCCATCTGTGAAGTCAATTTTACCTTCTGCATCTAGCATCACATTTTCCAAAAGCGCATTTTTCTTGATGGCATTATAGATATCAGGTTCACTTTCCTTGTCTAAATCGATCGTTTTAGCGTAGCATCCACCTTCAAAATTGAATACGCCATTATCATCCCATCCGTGTTCATCATCACCAATGAGCTCTCTTTTGGGATCTGTTGACAACGTAGTTTTCCCTGTTCCCGAGAGGCCAAAGAAAATTGCGGTGTCACCATCTGCACCAACGTTGGCTGAACAATGCATCGAAGCAATGCCCTTTAAAGGTAGATAGTAGTTCATCATGGAGAACAAACCCTTCTTCATTTCCCCACCGTACCAGGTACCTCCAATAAGCTGAATGCCTTCTGAAATATTGAAAGCCACAAAATTTTCTGAGTGAAGACCCTGAGCTTCCCAATTAGCATTCGTTGTCTTGGCTCCATTCATTACAATGAAGTCAGGTGTAAATCCCACCAACTCTTCATCTGAAGGCCTGATGAACATATTTTTCACAAAGTGCGCCTGCCAGGCCACTTCCACTATGAACCGTACCTTGACCCGAGTTTGTTCATCTGCTCCGCAAAAAGCATCTACTACAAACAATCTTTTTCCGGAGAGCTGTGTGGTGACGATCTCTTTCAGTGCCGTCCAATTCTCCTGACTCAAAGGCTTATTGTCCGAAGATTTTGCCTGATCATCCCACCAAATGGTATTTTCAGTCTGCTCGTCTTTTACAATGTATTTGTCTTTAGGGGATCGGCCGGTAAAAATACCGGTCATTACATTGACAGCCCCTAGTTCGGATAGCTGTCCCTTTTCGTAACCATCTAAATCTCCCCTTAACTCTTCCTCGTATAATTGTTCATACGATGGATTATAAACCAGCTCATCTATATTTGAAATACCGTATACACTTAAGTCGATACCCGGAGCTGTCTCAACGCTGCTCATTAACAAAGTTTTAATTCGGTTAACTCGTTTAAATAATTATTGCAAAATTAAATATTATTCTCATGAGTATACGTTCTCAGAAGCAATAAAACTCGAACAGGTTATTAACGTGTTTTCCACGAAGTAAGTACGGCCACTCCCAGCAGAGCCCAACCGGCAAATAGCCCAATACCGCCTATTGGAGTAACCGGCCCTAATACACTGAGAAAAGGCATGTTGAAAGGTAGTCTTATGGACAGTAAATACAGAGACCCCGAGAATAAGACGGTACCCCCTATAATAAGGTATCCTGCCCAGTTTAACCATTTGGAAGGCATTATGCTCTGCAGCACCACCACTATTAGCAGCGCCAGTGCATGGTACATCTGATACCGCACCCCGGTTTCGAAGGAACTCCGTTCCCAATAATTGAGAATATCCTTTAACCAATGTGCACCGATCGCCCCGATCAAAACACCGCTGGCGCCCATTAAACTTCCAAGAAGTATGAAAACCTTTTGAACTGATGATAAAGGATTCATATTTAGTTTTTATTTTAGCGACCGCACCCAAAGAGGTACTTATTAAATTCACATCAAAGCTATTCAATTTTCATGAAAAACATTTTTATCATCGGGGCAGGAAGGTCGGCGCCAACCATGATTAAATACTTACTAGAGGAATCACGTAAAAGTGATTGGAGCATAAAGGTGGGCGACATTTCACTTGAGCTGGCGCAAGAACGCGTAGGAAACCATGATCATGGCACAGCGATCCAGTTTGATGTTACCAATAATGAGCAACGGCAAAAAGAAATTGGAGCAGCAGATGTGGTCGTGTCCATGCTCCCACCAAGTATGCACATGGAGGTGGCCAGGGACTGCGTCACCCTTGGAAAACATATGGTAACAGCTTCTTACGTCTCTGAGGAAATGAAGGCGCTGCACGATGAAGCGGCAAGCAAAGGTATTGTACTCTTAAATGAAATTGGCCTCGATCCTGGATTGGACCACCTCTCCTCCATGGAGATCATTGAAAAGATCAAAGAAAAAGGAGGTACCCTGACGTCATTTGAGTCTTTTACCGGTGGACTTATTGCTCCAGAGAGTGACAACAACCCCTGGAACTACAAATTCACCTGGAATCCGCGCAATGTCGTACTCGCAGGACAAGGTGTCGTGAAGTTTATTCAAGAAGGGAAATACAAGTACATCCCCTATCACCAGGTATTTAACAGGATAGAAAAGATCAACATCAATAATTATGGTGCTTTTGAAGGATATGCAAATAGAGATTCTCTAAAATACCGTGAAGTTTATGGCCTTCAAGATATCCCTACGCTATACAGAGGAACGCTGAGAAGACCAGGATTTTGCAGGGCCTGGGACCTGTTTGTACAGCTCGGTGCAACTGATGATTCATATACAATGGAGCATACCGAAACCATGACACATAGGGAGTTCATCAATTCATTTGTATTTTATCATCCAGGAGACTCTGTTAAGCTAAAAGTAGCCTATCACATGGGGATCGGCATTGAGTCGGACGAGTTAGAAAAGCTTGAGTGGCTGGGAATGTTTAGCAATTCGGTTGTGGGCCTGAAGAATGCCAGCCCTGCACAAATATTACAACATATCCTTGAGAAAAAATGGGCGCTCGATCCAGATGACAAGGACATGATTGTGATGATGCACCGCGTGTTTTATACGATCAATGGTGTTAAGAAAAAATTGACCTCAGAACTGGTTGTAAAAGGGGATGATTCAACTTATACAGCCATGGCGAAAACGGTAGGACTCCCGTTGGCGATTGCTACGAAACACATTGTTAACGGGATCATCAACACTCCCGGAGTGGTACTTCCAATTACTAAAGAAATCTACGAACCTACGCTGAAAGAGCTCAGTCTGCGGGGGATTGAGTTTATGGAACATGACGTTGAGGTTGAAGGGTAAGGTGGTTTTTGTTTGCTTGTTAGTTGAGGGGAATGTGAATTATTGCTGTTAGCAGGCACTTCTGCCTATTCATGGAGATTTCTCCCTTCGGTCGAAATGACATTTTATTCTGGATAGATTGGGTTTAGAGCATATATGTGCAGACGTCTAGTGAGGTGGAGTCTCTGTGTGTAGAAATGAAAAATATCGAATACTAAATGTCAAATGACAAAGTGTTTGATTGGAGCATCACTCTTTCCTTCATCCGGGCACGTTTCTGGAGATTTCTCCGTCTGGTCGAAATGACAATTTTTGCTGGATAGATTGGGGCAGGACTAGAAATTACCCTTTACCGCTTGAGGAGATTTTCGATAATATCCTCCACACTTACGCCGTTTGCTTCGGCTTTGTAGTTCCGGATGAGACGGTGCCGTAGGATAGGCTTTGCAACGGCCTGAACATCTTCGATATCCGGAGAATACTTTCCATTAATGGCTGCATGGCATTTAGCACCCAGGATAAGATACTGAGATGCCCTTGGCCCTGCTCCCCAAGAGATGTAGCTTTTTACATAATCGTCTACATCCTGGTCATTTCTTCCGGGCCTTGTGCTGGTTGTGAGCTTCACCGCATATTCTGTAACATTATCAGGTACTGGAATTTTTCGAATCAGCTTTTGATAAGCTATAATTTCTTCAGCGCTTAGAATTTCATTGAGCTCCGCAACATAGTCGCCCGTGGTTTGCTTCACTACTTTCAGCTCTTGCTGTACGGTGGGGTAATCCAGCCAAACGTTGAACATGAACCTGTCTAACTGCGCCTCCGGTAACGGATAGGTTCCCTCCTGCTCTATCGGGTTTTGCGTAGCGAGCACAAAGAATGGGTTGCCCATTTCATATCGCTTTCCCGCCACGGTAACCGCGCGCTCCTCCATAGCCTCCAACAAAGCAGCCTGGGTTTTGGGAGGACACCTGTTGATCTCATCAGCCAAAATAATATTGGCGAACAGAGGGCCCTTGATAAATCTGAATTCCCTTGTCTGAGAATTATCCGCCATATCCAGTATTTCTGTACCCAAAATATCCGACGGCATCAAATCAGGTGTAAATTGAATACGGCTGTAGCCAAGCCCAAGTGTCTTTGAAATGGTGTTTACCAATAGCGTTTTTGCCAAGCCAGGAACTCCAATTAACAAGCAGTGTCCCCGTGAAAAAATTGAAATGAGCACTTCCTGTATCACATCATCCTGCCCCACAATTACCTTTGCGATCTCCTTGCGTAAAGCGCCATACTTCTCCACCAGACTATCAACTGCCTTTACATCTGATTCAAAACTAATCTTGGCTTCTTCCATGGGCTACTAATTACGAATATTTACGAATTTACGCATTACGAATGGTTCGGTTATGCTCTGAATTTTCCATCTAATCACTTACTACGCAAGCTTACGCGAATCTACAAACTGGCCAGCAGATAAAAGCAGACAGGTGCTGTTTTTACTCCGAAAATCATAGAAACTCAAACATTATCACCTCACAACTGTCCAATTATAATCAAAACTATCTACTGGACTGCCTTTGGACGATCCTATGCCTCCATCGACAACTCAAGCAACAAGCGGAATTTACCGCTGGAGGATCTTAATCATGTCTTTTACCAGAGATGCCTTGGGTGTTTCAACGATTCGTCCTAATTCTTTCCCATCACGCCAGAAGACAAACGTAGGAACCAACTCAATTATTTCCTCCAGCTTGGCGGTTTCTTTTGTCTTTTTCGATCTGGAAACAGCCACCAGCTCAATTTTATCAGCCAGATTGGTTTTATCCAGTACACCCATAAAGGCAGGAACCCAATATCTACTATCACTGCACCAGGTACCAAAATAAACTTCTACCGTCACGTTCTCCGAGAGTGTATTGATGGCCTTCAGTTGCTTCTTAGAAAGCTTTTCCTTATCGTAATTTTCCTTATGCCAAACAGAGTCTGAGATACTGGATTGCGCGACAGGACCCACCAAAATTCTCTTATTGGTTACCGAATCCATTTGAACCGACTGCGCATTAATATTGCCGACGAGTAAAAGAGCCACCAGTAATGAGAATACACGTATCATATGATTTGAACAGCAATTATTCAACCACTATATACCGCTCCAGCTATTTGTGAACGTACAACCTTTGAAAGCGGGGTCAATTTTGATATAAGTGTCACCTTGTTTTTTAGCAATCCATCGGGTGATGGCGTGACTCTTTTTCTCCTCTAAAGCTGCCGCCTGAATTTTTTGATAGTCAAGCTTCAAACTGGCTCGATGGGGATCCGTTCTTTTAGTCACCTTCACCAGTCGATAGGCCTGTTTGCCGTCTGCTGTCCTCATTAATACCGGCTCTGATACTTGACCAACTTTCAGTTTATCAATGGTAAACAAGAGCATTGGCTCTATCTCGGTAGGCTCAAATTTAGTTGAACCCGTTTGAGGATTGAGCAATTTCCCCCCATTCAATTTTGTTGCAACATCATCCGAGAACTTCTCTGCTATTTCATCAAATGTTAAGGTGTCCGTGAGCAACGATTGCTGAAGACTGTCTAACATGATCCTTGCATTGGTCAGATCCGCACTGGACACTTTGGGTATTACCAAAATATGTCTGACATTCACACGGTTTCCAATTCGCTCAATGAGTTGCATAATGTGGTACCCAAATTCAGTCTCAATTAATTCAGATACCTCGTCTCCTTTGAGATTAAAGGCTACCGCCTCAAATTCAGGCACGAGGGCCCCTCTATCAACTGCACCGAGTTCTCCGTCTTTTTTTGCCGAACCTGGATCCTCGGAATACATATATGCGAGGTCACCAAAGCTTTCGCCATTGACAATACGCTTGCGCAGCCCTTCAAGTTTATCCTTCACTCTCTGTTTCTCTTCTTCACTAATAGGCGGCATCTTCACAATTTGAGCGATTTCAATCTCTGAGTTGATGTAAGGCAAACTGTCTTGAGGAATTCCATCAAAATAGGCCTTCACCTCAGCCGGTGTAATGGTTACATTTTCCGTTGTTTTCGCCCTCATTTTCTGAACCAACAACTGATTCTCAATCCGCTCCCGGAATTCACCCTTCATCTCCGCAATTGATTTACCGTAATAGGCCTCCAATTCTTTTTCGGAACCAACTTGCGAAACAAAGAACCGCATCCTCCTGTCCAACTCATCATCGATCTGGTCCGCGGACACCTCTACACTGTCAACTTTTGCCTGGCTGATCAACAACTTTTGAAAAAGATGGTCCTCGAGGATAATACACTTTGCCTGCTCTTTCGATACTGACTGTAGCGCAACCTCCTCCTGAGAATGATACAACAATTCGATATCAGACTCGAGTATCAATTCATTGCCCACTACGGCAACAATCCGATCCAAACCCTTGCCGGGGATTTCATCTTCGGTTTGAGCGAAAATCAAGTTGAATGTGCTCACCAACATGGTGACAAGTAGGGCAATTGAGATGTGTGTGTTTTTCATATCTAGATACTGAACAACAGAATAACGAAGGTTTATTGAATTTCTTATTTGTAAAATTCGAAATACTTATTTCGAACTCCTTCTTTGTAGGCGCTGGCCTCCATATTGATGATTAATTCGGACCTGCGTCTATTTAAGATTATGTCTATAATTTTTTTTCGCTCATATTCTACCGGAGCAGGCTGGTCCTTCTTTATGCGATCCAGCACATAGATCAAATATAAGTTTAAAGAATCCTCTACTTCCAGCAGCGCCTCAGGTTTAAATTGTTCTTGGTTCCCCTGAAACTCCTGCCCTAATTCGAGTGTAAGGTTTTCAAGTAGGATCCATTCTTTATCCAATAAATAGAAGCTGTTCGCATATTGATGACAATATTCCTCCAAAGCCTCATGATCTTCAACCTCTTCAGAGGCACACCATGCTCTTGCTTTTTTAAGATCTGGAGCTCCTTTTGAGATTTTCAAATAGCGCACGCGCACAATATCATCCTTCAGGATAAGGTTGTTGGCATTATCCCGATAATAATCTACTATTTCTTGTTCCGACACAACCGTATCAAGCCGTTGTTTTACCAACTCTTTTTGATAGGCATAAATAATGAGGGAAGTTCTATAGTCTTCCAGCTGTTTCTCAATGCTGTTAAAGGTTTCTTCTTCCGATAAGTTGAGCTTGGCCTTATTCAAAACCAGCTGTTGTTTGACCCAGGATTCAAGGTAGCTCGTTACCAATGTAGCACTGTCCCCTGGCGTGGTTCCAAGTGCAATCAAGGCATTAATGTCTTTTTGGTAAAGGTATGTATCAAATACACGTACTACCGGTTTTGAGGATTCGGAGTCATCTTGAAAGAGCGAACAAGATGAGAGCATTGCAACCAAGAACAGCACACTGATGCATCGTGTGGCTGTATCTTTTTTAAAAGAGACGCGGTTGGACTCAATCACTTGCATGTACAGGCCGGGAATACGGATGCTACCTTATTGAAGACAGAACTTCCTTGTTAACCTCAACAGTATACTTCTTTTTGAGGATTTCAATCCATTCCTTTTCAAGATAGGTTTGATAATCAGCAGTAACAAGGCCTTTTGACTCTGTAAGCGATTTAGGTACTGGTTTCATTACTTCGACAACATTGATAAAGACCACTTTGCCATCTATTGTCATATTCTCGGTGATTCCAGGCACCCATTGTATCTTTGATATCAGTTCATCTTCATTTTCCGAATACTTGTTGGCCTTGAAGGATAAAACCCTTTTCTCCTCGTTCAAAGCTGATAGGATATAGTTACTGGAATACCCTTTTTTAGCTTTCTTTTTAACGAGTTTCCTGGTTTTCTTGGCCGTCATCTCATCATCACATGTGTATATTTCAGCATCCAATCTCCTACCCCACATATAGTTGTTCTTATTATTGCCATAAAAGACCTTGAGGCCTGATGTATCTTTGATCGCCTTGGACCAAACTTTTTGATCCGTTAGCTCAAAGAGCAGAATACCATCGTGATACTCTTGAACCAATGATCTGAAGTCTGGGTACTTCGATTCTAGCTTTGAATCAGCATAGGCAATGCAACTCTCCTGAACGAACTTAGTATATAGCTTATTGATCACCAATTTCACAGATTTGTTTTTGCTCTTGGTTGGATGCTTATGAATATACTGAGCAAAATCAGTTTGATTATAACTCTTGTCACCTATTGTGAATAAAGGACTGGTGAGCTTAGCTGCTTTCGCGATATCCCATCTGCCCCGGAAATACGTATCATCCACGACTGAATAGAAATCATTTCGCTCCCTTAGTGTTTGTTTGAATGAATATTCCTTTTTGACTTTACTCACAAAGGCCTCTCTCGGTTTATTTGACCTGGAGTCCTTTGTTATTCTTGACTTCAGCTCACCCTTAATCTGATTGAACTCGGGTAATTCCTTTTTATCGTTGAGCTGAATAATGTGCCAGCCGTAGGGCGTTTGTACCGGTTTGGTATACGTACCTTTTTGGGAGAGACCGGCTACGGCCATCTCAAAATCACCTACCATTCTTCCTGTAGTAAACCACGGCAATGCGCCCCCATTGGGCGACGTCTTTTTATCCTCAGAATACTTCTTAACAACATCAAAGAAAGAAGTTCCAGATGTCAACTCAGCATAAGCTACATCAATTTTCTCCTTAGCCTTAGCCATTTGTTCTTGCGTCGCACCCTGCTTTGTAATGACCATTATGTGTGAGGTTTTAACTTCTCCTAGCGCTTCTCTTTTATCAACAACCTTAATGATATGATAGCCATATCTTGTTCTTACCGGTTTTGACACGTTCCCCACTGACGTGTTATAGGCCATACTTTCGAAAGGATAAATCATTCCAAACACAGTAAAGTAACCCAGATCCCCGCCATTGTCTTTAGCCGACTCATCATCAGACGCCAATCCGGCTACCTTGGCAAAATCTTCTCCTTTTAGGATTCTCTTTCTCAACTGAATTATTTTCCGAAAGGCAACCAATGTATCCTTCGGACCTGCGTCCATTCCCACTTTTACAAGGATATGGCTTGCACGAACGTCAGTTTTCTTCCTCTCATAGGCTTCCAATATCAACCTCTCTGATATGTTCTTATCATTTAAGTAAGGCTGTGCAAGCTGCGAACGATATCCGCTCAATTCGTTAATAAAAGCCTTGGAGGTATCAAGCCCAAATTCTACGGCCTCTGCCACCTTTAATTTGAAATTGATGTAGAGTTGCAGATACTCGTCAAGCGACTTCTGATCAATCTCCTTGTTCCTCTTCTCATTCTTATAATATACCTTCAGAAACTCACTTTTGGTAATTTCCTCCCCCGCGACCTTCATGAGTATGTCGTTGTCGCCATTGGGTTGGGCCAGCGTGAGATTCGAAGTAAAAGACAACAATAACAAAGTTGACAAAAGAGAGAAAAGTGTGGCTCTAAAATTTTTCATCTGTTTATATTTTACTTTTTATTAATTCGATCAGACCGCGCTACGCCAAAGCTTTGCGGTGGCGCAGTGAAACTCGCTCATAGTCATCATATTGCGTGTTATACCGTTGATCATGCTCGTTTGATATGAATATTTTTCTAAGATCCTTGAGCTAAAGGGGATGCAAAACTAGCTAATCAGAAATTAATTATCAATATGGGGCCGTTATATTATCTGGAATAAAGCCTATCTGCTATAGTTTGGAGCTTCTCTGGTGATGGTCACATCATGCACGTGACTTTCGGTAATTCCAGCATTGGTAATTCTTATAAACTCTGCTTTTTGAAGGGTTTTAAGGTCAGGTGAACCAGTGTATCCCATTCCAGCTCTTATTCCCCCAATGATTTGATGAACCACCTCTCTTAACGAGCCTTTATACGGTATTCTTCCAGAGATGCCTTCAGGTACCAACTTTTTGTTGTCATTTTCCATATCCTGAAAATAACGATCCTTGGAGCCCTCTTGCATGGCCTCTACAGAGCCCATGCCCCGGTACGACTTAAATTTTCTGCCTTCAAAAATAATGGTCTCTCCAGGTGATTCTTCCACTCCAGCGAATAGCGATCCGGTCATTACCACGCCGGCTCCAGCTGCCAGCGCTTTTACGATGTCACCTGTATACCGAATCCCACCATCCGCAATTATAGGAATATCCGTCCCTTCAAATGCTTCTGCTACCTGTGCAATTGCCGTGAGCTGGGGTACGCCTACTCCTGCGATAATGCGCGTTGTGCAAATAGAACCAGGTCCGATTCCTACCTTCACAGCATCCGCACCAGCACTGGCCAAAGCAATCGCCGCTTCGGCAGTTGCAATATTCCCAACAATGACCTGTAAATCAGGAAAGGCTTTTTTAACGTTCTTTAGGCATTCTACAACTCGCATCGAATGACCATGAGCCGTATCGATTACGATTGCATCCACATGATTCGCTACCAGGGCCTCTACTCGGTCCATCATATCAACTGTGACACCGACAGCTGCCGCTGAAACCAATCTTCCGAAACTATCCTTGGCCGCATTAGGGCTCAAACGCACTTTCACGATATCTTTGAAAGTAATGAGGCCCACCAGCTTCTTGTCCTTATCTACGACCGGAAGCTTTTTAATCTTGTACTGTTGGAGTATATGTTCCGCCTGCTTCAAATCAACCACCTCATCTGTAGTTATGAGATTGTCCTTCGTCATCACCTGCGATACTGGACGGGTTAGGTCTTTTTCAAATCGCAGATCCCTGTTCGTCAAGATGCCTTCTAGATGTCCTCCAGAACTTACAATTGGAATTCCGCCTATTCCATTCTCGTGCATGATGATAAGGGCATCTTCAGTGGTAGCATCACTGGGAAGTGAAATGGGATCTAATATCATTCCATTCTCTGAGCGCTTCACTTTTTTAACTTCTTCAGCCTGGCGCTCAATGGACATGCTTTTATGAAGTACACCAATTCCGCCCTCCTGGGCAAGGGCAATGGCCAATTGAGATTCTGTAACTGTATCCATTGCCGCTGAAGCGATGGGACAATTAAGCGTTAGCTCTCTGGTCAGTTTTGTTTTGAGGCTTATGTCCTCCTCTCTGGGAAGAACTTCAGAATAAGCTGGAACGAGTAGTACGTCGTCGTAGGTAAGGCCCTCCTTTTCGAATCTAGTAGTGGCTTTCATGGTGCAAACAATAGCGTTGAATTATTTGCGGGTCAAAATTAGTGTTTTTATTCATTTGGTTGAAGGTTATTTGTTATTGTTTAGTGGTTGCGGGTTGTGGGTTGCGGGTTGCAGGGTGCAGGTTGCGGGTTGCGGGTTGCGGGTTGCGGGTTGCGGGTTGCGGGATCTAGTTTAACACCTTAGGTATTGGTTATTTGAAAGTAGAAAGTAGAAATTGATTAATGCTTCAATGTCAAACGAAATTGCTCACATCTGCTACGGATAACAGAACCTTAAAGACTCAATAACAGCAAAGTACGGAAGAATAGTTTTCTGGGAATTATCGAAGCAGTAGCACTGTGCCGGCTTTTTGAATGGGAACTCCACCACGAATCTTGAAATTAACGAAGTATACGTAGGCGTCATTTTGCGCAACAAAACCATTGTTGGTACCATCCCAACCCTGTGTGATATCGGTCGTTTCAAATATCTTTTGTCCCCATCGATTGTAAATAATCAGCAGATAATCCTCCGTCTGAATAAATACCCTTATCGGGAGAAAAACATCATTGCGGCCGTCTCCATTGGGCGTGAAGGTATTGGCCACTACATACCTCGGAAATTGCTCCACACTTGCAACATTGCTAATATTGAGGCAACCGTAGAGGTTAGGGTCAGATTTAACCGGGATCACATAATAACTGAAGTTTCCTTCACCTTCGATAAAGGCCGAAAGTGGATCCAGAAAATCTACATAGAAAGTGGTGTCGAAGGAGACAGAGGCAATGAGAACAAAAGGGCCATCATCAAAGCTTCGATAGATATCGTAGGTTGCAACCAACCCTGCCCATTCCGGTATCTCATTCCAAGTGAGTAGATTTTTAACAGAGTCTTGCGCCTCAACTTCCAATACTAACGACGCCTGATCGGCTGTATCAGTGGATAATCCAAAGCCACAAATTATACTGGTAGACGAAGTGTTGGGACCGTTCAGCTCTTTCGCCCTGATAAAATAACAATAAGTCACCCCCCTTTTTATTCCTTTTTGCTCATAATACGTATCTGTTACAGATGTATCAAGAATAAATGCCCCACCGTCTTCACTGATAAATACATCATAACTGGCTCCACCTGTAGGCCATGAAGTGTATGGTGTCCATTCAAGTAACACCTCCCCCTTGCACGTATCCAGCGTATCTATTAGCATCATCAGCGAATGTCCGAGCGTGGACAGGCTTTTATTTCCACATGCATCAACTGCAATTACATCATACAATGCGGACAGGGTATCAGGAAACGAGGCAATATCTAAAAAAAAAGTATTGTTTATTCCGATTGACCCACCTACAGAATCCCAGCCTCCGAAAGGGTTTGCCACGAAGATTATGTACCGAATAACATCCAGCGATGTGCTCGCCTGCCACCCAATAGTTGCAAAGCCGGTTAATGGATCAACGCTTACAGAGTCGATGAACACCTGGGCTGGGGGAATATCATCAGGTTCTAAAATCGCAATATTGGAACGGCTCACACAGCCTGATGAATCTGATACCATAATTTGGTAATCGATCGAATCTGTACAGGTGGTAAATGGATCAGCATAGGTAGATATCTGAAATGCCGAATCAATGATTGCCAATACGCCAAGACCATCCTCACGAAATATCCGTATCATATCTGTGCTCGTCGGCACAGAGGGCGTATGAAGCAAATTCCAAGACATATTTGTGGAACCTCCTGCTGTATTTCCTACAGAGAGAAAAATGCTTTGAAGGGTATCAGAGATGGCGGAGATACAGCCCGAATTCGCCGACACAAAATAGAAGGCAGCGTTTAGATCTGCTCCTGCTCCAGTATGGGTATAGGTAGTTGTATTAAAATTGAACACACTATCGATCAAAACATATGGCCCAGAGGCAACTGGAGCGAAATAAATATAATAGTTGGAGAATACGCCACAAGAATCTAAAGGAGGCTGCCAAGTGAGTTGAACATTTCCCGACGTATTCACAGAAAGGCATTTCAAGGCAGGTGCTTGCGCATTTGCAGGCCTCATTGAAACCAATGCCACTACGCATAAACCAATGACCACTCTCCCTAACATACCGCGAAAATATAAAGTAACGATACTATTTCGACCCGTGAGGATGCCACTTACGAACAAAGCAGACGTGAATATCTTCCACAGGTCGATATTTCTTTGCAGACTCATCAGCGATATTGAGAGAACTAAGTTAGGTGCCCCTTTAAATTGTTCCAGGGAAATGGTATTCAACCTTTAAACGAACTGTTCAGAAATATATTTTACACTTATTTCAGCGAAGCTTTAGGGCTCCACTCACTGAATATCAAGATCACCGAAAGATAATACATCATAGCTTGAATGCCGACATTTTGCTGGTTAAATCGTTGTATTCAGTAACCATATCGTTTATAATGGCTTTTACTGGTTTCACCTGATCTATCATGGCGGAAACCTGGCCAATTTCAAGTTCACCTTGAGCTAGATCTCCTTCAAACATTCCCTTTTTTGCCCGTCCTTTTCCGAGGAGGCCCTTCAATTGCTCCGTTGAGGCACCCGCGTCTTCTGCCTCCCGTATGGTTTGATAAAACGCATTCTTTAAGAGACGGACCGGTATGACTTTCTTCATAGATAGCTTTGTTGCTCCCTCCTCAGCTTCTACTATACTGGTTTTGAACTTCTCGTGTCCCGAACTCTCTTCACTCGCCGCGAACCGAGAGCCAATCTGAACCCCATCCGCTCCGAGTGTCATCGCCGCGAGCATGGATGCCCCTGTTGCTATTCCACCTGCTGCAAGTACTGGAATGTCAACTGCCTCCTTTACAAGAGGTATTAGGCACAAGGTGGTGGTCTCATCTATGCCATTGTGCCCACCAGCTTCAAAGCCCTCTGCCACCACTGCATCAACACCGGCTTCCTCAGATTTGACTGCAAATTTGCTGCTAGAAACTACATGAACAACCGTCAAACCTGCATCCTTAAGCTTATGTGTCCAACTTTTAGGGTTTCCCGCTGACGTAAAAATGATCCTAACTCCAGACTCTATTATTATTTGTAAGCTCTCCTCTATTTGGGGATAGAGCAGTGGTACATTCACCCCAAAAGGTTTGTCCGTAGCAGCCTGGCACTTCTCAATATTCTCCCTTAAAATTTCCGGCCTCATTGAACCAGATCCTATTAATCCCAATCCTCCGGCGTTGCTCACCGCTGATGCCAGTTTCCAGGACGCATTCCATATCATTCCTCCCTGAATGATAGGATATTGTATCCCGAAAAGTTGTGTTACACGATTCTTCATATTAACTATTTCGTTTAGTACTGTGATTGTTAACAAATGTTCTGGTTCCTTAGACCTTTACCAGAACAAAGTTGGTAATTTTGAGTTTAATTAGGTAAATTTATAATCAGCCCATCTAGGTTTTTCGCTTTCAGGGGGGAATTGAGTATTTTTGCATGCCATGAATAGAGAGAAACTTTTCACCTTCATTCTTTTGTTCATCGGGGGTGCTTTCCTCGGGTTAAATTCCGCCCACGGCCAGTATGATCTGGACTATGGTGGAATGATCGGTGCATCTAATTATCTGGGAGAAATCGGTGGCACCAAGAGAGTGGGTAAAGGGACTCCCAGAAAAAACTTTGTTGCGGACCTAAGATTGGATCAAACGAAGTTTGCTGTCGGTGGATGGATCAGATATAAAGTGCACCCTTTGGTCTCTGTTAAAGCAGGCCTGAGCTGGATTCGCATCGGTGCAGAGGATGCCACATCTGATTATATAGCAAGACGTGTTCGGAATCTCAGCTTTAGAAATGACATCTACGAGTTCAATGTTCAGGGTGAATATAACTTCTACGAAATTCATAACATAGCTCCGAGAGGCAGAACGGTGGTTGACTTTGGCACCTATGCTTTGCTCGGTGGGGGCATGTTCTACCACAATCCAAAGGCCGAATTCAATGGAAAGTGGTGGGCGCTGCAACCCTTGCACACCGAAGGACAAGGCATAGATGGCGTTACGACCACTGATAAGAATGGCAACGTTATACCCCTAGCAGAATACAAACGCTTTCAGGCTCAGGTATCCGGTGGATTGGGGTTTTATTACACCTTCAAAAGAAAGTGGCGCATAGGCTGGGAACTGGGGGTTAGAATGACGTTCACAGACTACCTTGATGATATAAGTACCAGATATGTTGATCCTGCATTATTGGACGATGGAACGCCTACAGGGGCAGCAGCGGCTGCACTTTCCGACAACACCAATCTTGATTTGGCTGCAAAAAATGGCATTACGGTTTCAACAACCGGTGGTAGTGTTAGGGGCAACCCGGAACAGAACGATTGGTATATGTTCACAGCAGTTACGATAGGCTATGTAGTTAAAGGTAAAGGCAACTTTTACAAGCAAAAGTACAAGTTACTCACCGGCAAGACCAAACGCAAGAAACGTAAGACCAGAGCGAAGTTCTAAGAACAGTGTTTCTGTGTAATACGACAAAAGCCCTTTCAAATAATATTGTAAGGCTTTTTATGCTTTCCTGAGAACCTCTGGCATCGGTGGGAGCCCTGAAAGCCATTTATAGGGAAGTGTAGATTCTGCAAAGAGAATCACCCAAACAGTGAGAAAAAGAATCTTCATATCGACCAGGAATGAAGCGTGAGCCCCGTACCATAATTCCAATTCTCCTTTATAAGGCGCTATGTGATCCTCATAGAATTTCATACGGTCATCCGTGATCGACGACAGCATTCGCTCTTCATCCCGGAATATGATAGAACCTATTCCCGTGATACCTGGTTTCCGATCATAGACATGATCGCGCATTTCTGCGGGATAGGCGTCATACGTTACCTGCGCCAAAGGCCTGGGACCAATGACCGACATGGTACCAAGCAGGACATTGATTATTTGAGGTAGCTCGTTTATTTTGGTTTTGCGAAGAAACCCACCCATGGGCGTTACACGCGGATCGCCCCGAACGGTAATATAGCCCCCCTTCATATTGGGACTATCCAGAAGCATGGTGGCAAATTTCCAAATATCAAACGGCTGGTTCTTAATGCCTATGCGTTTTTGAAAATAGAATATGTGCCCCTCTCCTGTCCATTTCAGCCCGATCATGATCGGAATAAGCAAGGGCGCCAGAACAACAAGGCCCAAAAACGAAGCAAAAAAATCGAAAAGACGTTTAATCAAGAGGTACATAACTCCATCACATTTTACTATCCAGGTTCTTACCCTTTTCAATATAGTTAAAGTTTGGGATCAGCTCTTTCATCAGTCCCAGAACATCATCCTTACTAACTCGGGATTGGTCAAAAACTGCCTTTAGCCGATTCATGGTTTCCGCCAATTCAGCTCGATCAATGGTCTTCGCATTTTTAATTACACCAAGCGCCTTAAATGATTGCATGTCCAATTCCTCCCTATCTGTATAGAATTCCTCAAATGACTTCTCCCCGGAAGTGTCCGAGTCAAAGAAATAAACTGGATACTCTTTACTTTCTGGAGCTATCGCGTTTGCGGCTTCCTTGGCTTCTTTTTCATTGGCACAAAACTTAGGCTCCAGCCCATGCTCTTTTAAAAAAGCTATGGCTATATCTGAGAACGTTCTCATCTCATCTGCTCCCAGCTTGGGGAAAAAGATATCACCTGACCTGCCGAGTATACATGCAAGTGCACAAAGTTGCCCTGACTCCTCCGGGGAGATGAAGTACCGTTTGATGTCTGAAGGGCTAGAGAAAGGCTGTTTTTTCATCATTCTCTCCACAAAGCCATATAGTAAGCTCCCATTTGAAAAAGCTACATTGGCAAAACGAGCTGTACAGATCTTCATATCCGTGGAATAGGACATAATCAAGTTCTCCATCAATTGCTTGCTTGCACCCATCAGGTTAACCGGATTGGCAGCTTTATCCGTTGACACACAAAAAAAGTGATCTGGTGGTTTGGTCAGTAGAAGATCCAAAAGACGATTGGCCTTAATTACATTGTTGCGGAACATGGCCTCAATGGAGTAATGGTCCTTTTCGCTTCGCACATGTTTATGTGCTGCAAAGTTGGCTACTATGTCAAATGGCGTCTCGTTCKCTAATAGCTTCTCAAAAACAGTATCGCCAAAGTCAATCGGATACGATTTGTAAGTTTCGGGCACTTTTAAATCCGTTCTGCTTCTCAGGTCACGAGTGAGCTCAGTAAGGCCATTCTCATCATTATCAATTACAAATAACGCACTGGGTTCAAACTTGAGCATGGCCATAATGAAACTTGACCCAATCGTGCCCGCTCCTCCGATGACCAGAAGCCGCTTGCCTTTAATATTTGCTGCTAATGCTTTAGAATGGGCATTGATGTCATCCTCAAACATGGACCTGGAACGGCCCGTAATCTCTTGATTAATGAATTCAGATATATAAAACATGTTTTAAATTGCTCTGGAGTCCCCCTTTACCATAATATTAAAACCCTCTTCTGTTGTAAAGGGGTTCTGAAAGTTAAGTTGTTTTTTGGTAGCGTTATTATCAAACAGCAGAGAATCAAATAACCTGGTTTTTAGTTTAGGAACGATCAATCCGACCGTGTTTAAAATGAACTTCGGAATTCGAAACAGTCCTGGGTCCTTTCCCTGCGCCTTTCTTATCATCCGGACGGCATCACTGGTGGAGACCGGATGGTCATCACCTGCTAAAAACACACCTGCTTGCCCTGATTTAATGACGCAATCCACTAAGGCAATGAGATTGTCAACAAAGACCATGGTCCTGCTGTTGTCGATTCCTTTAAACCCCAAGGGATAAGAAGTAGCCGCCAGGTTAATCAAGCGCTCCATATTCCCCTTCACCCCTGGCCCATACACTAAAGGKGATCTGATGATACTSACTTTAAAAGAATCCGATTGCAGGGMTTTCAAGGCCTTCTCCGCGTCTAAYTTACTCTTACCATATGCATCYRCTGGATKGCARGAATCMGTCTCTGWGAAYGGCTTMYYSYCAATATTGGYCTCKCCATAWACTTTTACGGTRCTYAAAAAAACGAAGTGTCCGACGCCACTTTCTTTCGCACGTTCACCCAAGGTCTTCGAAAGTTCATAATTGGATTTCACATAGTGCTCATCGGCGACTTTCTCCATTCTGTGATTGAGAGCGGCCAAATGGATTACCACCTCTATTCCGTTCAGATTCAACTTATCATCAGACAACTGGTTCCATGGAATCGCGCGAATCTCATACTTATCGGCGTTCAAAAGCCGAAACCTGCTTCCAACGAACCCCGTAGCTCCAGTAATAACAATTGACTTAGCCATCTCCATTTGATTGTACAGGTACCGGATTTCTCAACTCTCTAAATTTGTTGATATACTTCTTCAGGATCTTAAACCATCCTGTTTGAATGCCGTTTTCGCGACAGGCTCTGATCACCTCTTTGTTCAAAATATAATAGCCATACAAGCTTGAACTCGTTCTACCCCCAAGCCTCATCGTGATCATGTGGAGTTCCATGTATTTGGCCCTTAGTTTATCATTCACGAGAAATCGAATCAATAATTCGTAATCGGCGGCAATGTGATAATCCGTTTTGAAACCGCCCTGCACAGTGTAGCACTTTTTATAGGTAAAGAAAGTTGGATGAGCAGGCATATAACCATAAGCAAACCCTTCCGGCCTAAACGCCTTTGAAGAAAAATAACGAACAATCTTCTCAACATTTTTTGGACTCACAATCGCTACATCCCCATATACCGCATCTATTCCCTTCTCTGACAGTTTCTTTACCACTTGCGAGATGATTGAATTGGATGCGTAGAAGTCATCCGAATTTAGGATACCAATGACATCTCCAGTGGCCAACCCAATTCCCTTATTCATCGCATCATAAATCCCCTTGTCAGGTTCTGATATATACGATCCTAATTGCTCCTTGTATTTTTCTATAATTTCCAACGTACCATCTGTAGAACCGCCATCCACAACGACCAGCTCCACCTCGGAATAATCCTGGCTAAATACTGATTGAAATGTCTGTTCAATGGTAGTAACGCTATTGAAGCAAACAGTAATAATGGAAACCTTCATTGTTGGATCACCTCTCTTGTCTTTACGAGAATAGCAGGGTTTCCCTTATATATTCCTTGCGCATTTAACTCCCCAACAGCAACGGACCCGGCAGTAAGAATAGATTCCACTTTCATTACCACTCCTGGACAGACTAAAGATTGCCCCCCCACCCAGGCGCCATCCTCAATTACAATTGGCTCTACTATCAGGTCAAAACTGGATTTCTTATAGTTGTGATTACCACTCATGAGCATGGCTCCTTGAGAGATGCAAACGTTGCTTCCAATTGTGACCGCTCCGAGATTATCAATCCAAACCTGCTCACCGATCCATGTGTTGCTTCCAATTTCCAGAAACCAAGGATATTTAATATTTACATTGGGCTTTATCAACACCTT
>JAESRW010000025.1 GCA_016764395.1 Flavobacteriales bacterium | reverse complement strand
CACCTATCGCAGTACTTACCAAAACATCTACTACAACAGTGTCAATATGACCAGAGGAGGTACCTCCAACCGTGCTTTTTATCAGGCGAGTACCTCTTTTAATGGCAACTACCAGCTGCAGAATAACATCTTTGTCAATACCGGAGGCGGCTATGCGATCTATATCGATCAGATCTCTTCGATCAACGTATCGAACTTCAATGATCTCTACGCCACAGGAACCAATCTAGGCTACTGGTCAGGAAACCGTACTACCTTGAGTGCCTGGCAGGGTGGTAGTACCAAAGATGCCAATTCGATATCGATCGATCCTGAGTATATAAGCAACACGGATCTTCACACCCAAAGCTACCAGTTAGATAACCTGGGCTTCCCAGTAGCAGAGATCACCGATGATATTGAAGGAGAGGCGAGGAACTTGATCACACCTGACATGGGAGCTGATGAGTGGACGACCCCAGTGGATGATGCCGGCATAACGTCTATCGACCAGGCCTTGAGCTATTGTATTACCAACGACAGTGTGTATGTAACGATCAAAAACTTTGGAACCAGCAACCTGACTTCAGCCCAGATCAACTGGGAGGTGAATACGGTAGGACAAACTGCATTTGCATGGACAGGCAATCTTGCACAAGGTGCGAGCGAAGGTCCGTTTAGTATAGGGTTTTATAATTTTGCCTTAGGCGGCACGTACAGTGTGAGTTCCTGGACCTCTCTCCCCAATGGAAATCTTGAGGGCCTAACCCACAATGATCGCAGTGATATAGTAAATGTTTACCAGGCYATGTCTGGAACTTATACGATTGGTGGWACGAGCCCGGATTATSSRACTTTWGGAGCKGCSGTWRTTGATTTGGTAAACGGAGGRGTTTGCGGYYCRGTWATYTTCAATGTTAGAAACGGAAYRTATAACGAACAAGTWAGCATTGCTACGGTCACCGGAACTTCGGGTGTTAATACRGTTACTTTCCAGAGTGAGAGTGGCGACAGTAGCTTAGTAACCATTACCAGCACCCCCAGTTCAGGGAGTAACTACACGGTTCAGTTCAATGGCTGTGATTACGTGACCTTCCGTGAAATGACCCTGCGAGCCATAGGCAGCACCTATTCGACAGCGGTGCGTATACAGAACAGTTCTCAGAACAATATGTTGAGTAATTGTGAGATAGAAGGCTCGACAACGACCAGTACAAGCACTAACCTGGCAGTGGTCTATGAGGGCTCAGGAATCAATTCGGGCACAACCATATCGAACAACAATATAAAGGCGGGCAGCTATGGGATTTACTATACAGGTACTGTAACTGGTATTGTGGTGGATAACAACACTGTGACAGACCAGTATACGACGGGTGTATACATCGCCAATTGCACAAGTGTGATTATTACAGATAATACCATCAGCAGTAACACGGGATACACCAGTTACAAAGGGCTGCATGTTCAATATTCAGATAATGCGATCCAGATAATGAACAACCGAATTTTTATCACCACCGGCTTTTATGGCCTTTATCTTTACTACTGTGATGGAACCTCGTCAAACCGTGGATTGATCGGTAACAACTTCATCCACATGGGAGGCAGTGGAACGGGCTATGCGTTTTACACCTATCGCAGTACTTACCAAAACATCTACTACAACAGTGTCAATATGACCAGAGGAGGTACCTCCAACCGTGCTTTTTATCAGGCGAGTACCTCTTTGAATGGCAACTACCAGCTCATCAATAATATATTCTCAAATACTGGAGGTGGATACGCTATTTATGTGGCTCAAACTTCTTCAATATCGGTTTCCAACTTCAACGACTTCTATGCTACAGGAATTAATTTGGGCTATTGGTTGGGTAACAGAACCACGTTAAGTGCCTGGATCGCTGCGAGTGCCAAAGATGGTAATTCAGTTTCCCTTGATCCATCATTTACAAGCAACACAGACTTGCATTCTTGTGCCGTTGGATTGAGCAATGCCGGAACACCTGTCGTAGGAGTAACTGATGATATTGATGGTGCTGCCAGAGACTTGTCTTTTCCTGATATTGGTGCGGATGAATTTGATACTGCGCTTACCGTCAATTTGGGTACGGATACCAGCGCTTGTGGTGCCTTTGTTCTCGATGCGGGTAATCCAGGATCAACTTATAATTGGTCCACAGGTTCAAGCAGTCAATCCATTACAGCTACGGTTACCGGTCAATACTATGTGGATGTTACAAATGCCTGTGGTATTGAATACGACACGATCAATGTGAATATTAACTCAACATTATTTGTCGACTTGGGTGTTGATACAACCATATGCTCAGGTGGCAACATGGTGCTGGATGCTGGAAATGCAGGAGCTACTTTCGTTTGGTCCACATCGGCTACTACGCAGACCATTGTGGCTGCTTCAACTGGAACGTACACGGTGAATGTGGACAATGGTTTCTGCTCTGGTGATGATACGATAGTGGTAACGATATCCAGCCCAATTGTGCTGACCACAGGTGGAACGGATGAAAATTGTGGGGGAGGAGATGGTACCGCCACGGTTAATACGAGCGGTGGTACAGCTCCGTATGCATACATATGGGATGATCCAGGAGCTCAGACAAATGCCACAGCGATAGCGCTCGCGGCTGGTACATATAACGTTACTGTTACCGATGTTAATGCCTGTATGCAAACATCTTCAAGAGTAGTAGGCAGTTCTGCGAGTTTGAGCTCATCAATATCCGGATCATCAAATATTTCTTGCTTTGCAGCATGTGACGGATCAGCCTCCGTTACAATAGTGGGAGGAACAGCTCCTTTTACTTATTTGTGGGATGACCCAAGTGCTCAGACCAATGCGGGTGCAACTAGCTTGTGCGCTGGAACTTATATTGTTTTAGTTACGGATAACAGTACTTGCACATCGACAGATACAGTTACGCTTACGGAACCTACAGAATTGATTCTAATCCCTTCGTCTGTAGATGCTTCCTGTAGTGGTGCGGATGGCAGTGCATCTATATTTGTTACTGGTGGTGCGCCTGGTTATATATACATTTGGAATGATCTCAGTGCTCAAACAACCGCAACTGCAAATAACCTTTCTTCAGGATCTTATATAGTTATGGTAACTGACGTCAGTGGTTGTAGTAAAAATGATACGGTAACTGTTAGTAACGCGGCGGCTATGTCTGCCTCCATTTCATTCAATACAAATGCAAATTGTTTTGGCGATTGTAATATGTTGGCTTCTGCTAATGTATCTGGAGGAACCGCTCCCTTTACGTATTTATGGGATGATCCATCGGCTCAAAATGCAGCGACAGCTACTGGATTGTGCGCGGGAATGTACGTGGTTCAAATTACAGATGCCGCTGGATGTAGCGCAAGCGATAGTATAAATATTACGGAACCGGCATTATTGGTCGCAAACACTTCGACAACCAATGCAACTTGTGGAAATGCTGATGGTACGGCAACTGCTAGTCCAACTGGTGGCACCGGCCCATTTAGCTATATATGGGATGACTCCAGCTCACAGACAATTGCTACCGCTGTATCCTTAGGAGCGGGTAACTATAATGTGACCGTAACTGATTTCAACGGTTGTATAGCTACTATGTCAGCAACAGTTTCTACAACAGGGGGGCTTTCCACATCGATTAGCGCATTTACAAACGCTTCCTGTTTTGGTGTTTGTGATGGTAATATTTCGGTCAACGTATCAGGTGGGATTACACCGCTGACCTACTTATGGGATGACCCCAGTGCCCAATCTACGCCGGTAGCCACTGCTTTGTGCGCCGGTACCTATTCCATAACGGTCATAGATAATGCGGGATGTGTCTCATTGCAAACGCAGACCATTACTGAACCTGGCCAAATAGTTTTGAACATCTTCACAACCTTTGCTACTTGCGGCCTTGCTGATGGCACAGCAGGGGTATCTGCCTCAGGAGGAGTAGGTCCATACGCATACTTATGGAATGACGGATCAAGCCAAACAAGCGCAACGGCAACTGGATTAATCGCAGGTGCCTACAGCGCTATGGTAACAGACGGCAATGCTTGTACTGGGATTGCAACAGCTTTAGTAACAGATTCAAGTAGTTTGGTAACTGTTATTACTGCCACAACACCTGCCAGTTGTTTTGCAAGTTGTGACGGCCAATCTATCGTGACTACATCTGGTGGTGCAACGCCATACGCATATCTGTGGAATGACCCTGCGACACAATCTACAGCGGGGGCCAGCAACTTATGTGCGGGAAGTTACACGGTTGTAGTGACAGATGCCAACGGATGTGTATCTGTTCAAGCAGATACGATTACAGAACCTGCTGCAATTGTCCTAACTATGTCCTCAACCAATGCCACTCAGGGAAACACAGATGGATCAGCTTCTATATCGGTATCAGGAGGTATTGCACCATATGTGTATCTGTGGGATGACCCAGCATTGCAGACCACTACAACTGCCTCCTCGCTTGGTGCAGGACTCTATACTGTAGTTCTTACGGATGCCAATGGTTGTTCTGTATCTGACACCATATCGGTAGTTGAAAATGGCGGCGGCGGTGGATCGATAAGTGTATCGATCACTTTTACCAGTAATATCGATTGTTTCGGAGATTGTGACGGCATTGCTTCTGTAGTTCCCTTTGGTGGTACGGCACCATACACATATCTCTGGGACGATCCATTCGCACAATCTAACAATACAGCGACAGACCTTTGCGTAGGTACGTACACCGTTTTCGTTACGGATTTAGCTGGTGATACGGGTTCTGTTTCTGCTACGATAACGGACTCACCGGAGATATTGTTATCGTTAACAAGTGTTGATGCTAATTGTGCTGCTCCTGATGGTACGGCAACTGTAGTGGCTTCAGGTGGAGCTGGAGGATTCACCTATGTATGGAGCGATCCTTCGGCCCAAACGAGTTCAGTTGCAACTGCATTAACACCTGGAACATACACGGTGGCGGTAACAGATGTTAAGGGTTGCTTGGCGAATGATACGGCTGTTGTTGGAAACGCAGGTTCGATAACTGCTACCATTAATTTCAATACGACTTCGGATTGTAACAGTGATTGCGATGCCCTGGCTACAGCTAGCATTACCGGCGGAACATCGCCGTACACCTACTTGTGGGACGATCCTCTTGCACAAAGCAATACCACTGCAGTTGATCTTTGCGCGGGAACATACATTGTTCGAATTGATGACGCAGCAGGTTGTACAGATGCTGATACCATTACGATCATCGAACCTACCTCATTGAATGTTATGGTAACGGGCAATAATGTTACCCCGGGTTCATGTGATGGGAGTATGAGCGCCTCCGTAACAGGTGGCACAACTCCATATAGTTATATCTGGAATGACCCCTCTGCATCAACCAATGCTGCAATAAGTAATCTGTGTCCGGCCACATATAATGTAACTGTAACGGATGGCAATAGTTGTACGCAGCTTGGTTCTGCCAACATTGCCGATACGACCGTAGGAATTGAGACGCTCACCGAAAATGTTGCGGTTAATATATATCCGAATCCAAGCACCGGTGAATTCGGAATTGAGATCACTTCGGCAAGAGATGAGGTGAAGTCGATCCGAATAATTGACCTGATGGGTAAAATAGTATACGCAAAGGATGTTAATGTTGTTAACAAGAATGTCTATCTTCCTGTAAATCTTTTCAATGAAAGTTCAGGTGTATATGAGGTCCAGGTTGTAACGGAACGGGGAATTGTACGCAGAACTATCGTAATTAACTAATATGGATTAGTAAGGTTATTGAAACTATCTTTTTAAAAATCATATCGTATAAATTTATCATAAGCGAATCATGTCAACAACGCAGAAATACCCCGAAGTTCGAAACTACATTGGAGGTTCTTTTGAATCCAATGGCCATAACAGAATGGAAATTCATTCTCCGATTAGCGGTGAGTTGATTTCTTCTATGCCACTATCCACTGAATCGGATTTGGATAAAGCAGTGAAAGCTGCAGAGGCGGCCTATCCATCATGGTCAGCAACCCCTGTCAAAGAGCGGGTGCAAATCTTCTTCCGCTACAAAACGTTGATGGAGGAGCATCTTCAAGAACTGGCGGAATTGGTATCTGCAGAAAATGGTAAGACGCTTGGAGAGGCCACAGCTGAAGTTGAAAAAAGTATTGAGCTTACCGAATTTGCCTGTTCACTTCCTCAACTAATTGGCGGGGAAGTAATGGAGGTGAGTAAAGGCGTGGAGTGTCGTATAGAGCACAAGCCCCTTGGAGTTGTTGCTTCAATTGCTCCATTCAATTTTCCACATATGGTTCCTCATTGGACCTTGCCCAATGCAATTGCACTCGGTAACACCATGGTGATGAAGCCTTCCGAGAAAGTGCCGATTTCTGCCAACCGCATAGCTGAAATGTTAAAAGAGGCCGGCCTTCCTGACGGCGTATTCAATATTGTTAACGGAGATAAAGAGATCGTCGAAGCAATTTGCGCACATCCCGGAATTAAGGCTGTTTCTTTTGTCGGATCTACTAAAGTGGCACAAATTGTATACAAAGCATCAACTTCTACCTTAAAACGTTGTGTGGCGCTTGGTGGAGCAAAAAACCATTTATTTGTGTTGCCCGACGCTCATGTAGACATGACGGCTTCAAACGTAGTAGCGTCCATGTCGGGTTGTGCGGGTCAAAGGTGTATGGCTGCAGCCCAAATGATTGGAGTGGGGCCTGTTGATCATATTATTGAAAAAATGATCACGGAAGCAAAGAAAATTATTCCTGGTGAGAACTTGGGATCTGTTATTTCCAGGGAGGCAAAAGAACGCATTGAAGGATATATCACGGATGCGGAAAATGCAGGGGCAAAAGTCTTGGTCGATGGCAGAAATTGTACTGTTGCCGGCCACGAGGGCGGATTCTATGTAGGCCCAACCATTATTGATCATGTTACGCCTGACATGGCAATTGCAAAAGAAGAGGTATTCGGTCCTGTGATCTCCATCATTAGAACCCAGGATTTAGATGAGGCTATTCAGCTTGAAAATAACTCAGAATATGGGAATGCAGCGGCGGTTTTTACCCAAAGTGGGGGACTTGCCAGGCAGGTGATGGAAAGAGCCAGTGCCGGAATGATAGGAGTCAATATCGGAGTACCTGTTCCACGGGAACCATYTTCTTTCGGCGGTTGGAACGATTCCAAATTTGGAGTATGTGATATTACGGGCAAAAGTTCCATTGAGTTTTGGACGCAATTGAAGAAAACGACTACAAAGTGGAACGCTGATGCCAAGACCAATTGGATGAGCTAAATTATTATTGATGAGTATAGTAACTACAACAGAAGCAGAGGAAGTTAAGGCGTTAAATCTGGATTATACCTTGTTTTCCTGGGGAAAGCAAGGCGGCTTGGACCCAATCAACGTCAATAAAGCAGAGGGAGTATATGTTTATGACCGAAGTGGAAAAAGGTATTTGGATTTTTCCTCACAGCTCATGTGTGTCAATATAGGGCACGGGAACAAGAGGATACGGGAGGCAGTGTANAAGCAGATGGAAGAAACATCCTATGTTTTTCCCGGAATGATCACCAAAGTACGGGGAGAACTGGGGAAAAAGTTAGCTGAAATAACACCAGGTAACCTGACAAAAACCTTCTTCACCCTGGGTGGAGCTGAAGCCATTGAGAACTCCATTAAATTGGCCAGAGCTTACACTGGGAGACCCAAGATCATTACGCAGTACCGTTCCTACCATGGGGCTACCTACGCAGCGATTAGCGCAAGTGGTGATCCAAGAAAGCACCCGGTAGATAGCCAGCAGTTACCCAGTATTGTTCACGTTGAGAATCCTTATTTCTACAGGTGTCCATGGGGGACTTCTTCTTTGGAAGAATGTGGTGAAATGTGCGCGGATAACATGGAGCGTGTTATTCAGTACGAAAATCCAGATAGTGTGGCTGCAATTCTCATGGAAGGTGAATCCGGATCTTCCGGATGTATCAAATATCCTCCCGGCTATTGGAAAAGGATCAGGGAGATAGCGGATAAATACGGAATTTTACTCATCGATGACGAAGTGATGAGTGGCTTCGGTCGTACCGGCAAATGGTTTGGAATTGACCACCATAACGTGGTTCCTGATATGATATGCATGGCCAAGGGGCTTACCTCTGCTTACCTGCCGCTAGGTGGTTTAATAGTCTCAGACAAAATTGCATCCTATTTTGATGACAGGCCGCTGCCGATCGGCCTGACCTATTCTGCTCATGCGGCCTCTTGTGCAGCAGCGTTGGCCAATATTTCCGTTTATGAAGAGGATGGTCTAATAGAGAACGCAGCGAAGATGGGTAAATATGTAGAGGCGAAAGTAGAAGCACTCAAAGCCAAACATCCGTCTATTGGAGATTTTAGAAATACCGGATTAATGGGTTGTATTGAATTGGTTAAGAACAGGCAAACAAAAGAACCGATCACACCTTGGAATGCTGCTCCTCAGGATATGGAGATAACCAATCGCATGGCGGCTAAGATCAGGGAGTTGGGAATGTTTACATTTGTTCGATGGAATTGGATATTTATTGCTCCACCGCTGTGTATAACGAAGGCTGAAATTGATGAGGGGATGGAAATTATCTCTCAAACAATTGCAATTGCAGATGAATACTGCGCCTAAACATCAAGTTCCATTATTGGTTCAAAAAAGATAGGTCAAATCTCAAATATTAATCACTGAATTCATCTTATGATACTTACTAGTGAAATAGCAGAAAGTATAGCGTTAAGAACCGCTTCGATTTATTTAAGAGATGATGATATTGTATGTATACGTTTGAAGGACAATGCAGATATTGTTCTAAAAGATTCTAAAGAAATGTGTGCCACTGTCAAGAGTTTATCGGGAGGTGAAAAGAAACCGGTGCTGGTTCTTACGGGATCTGGAGGTACGATTACTGATGAAGTGAGGAAGTTCTCGGCAAGCAAAGAGGCCGCGGACGCGTCGCTGGCAGAAGCAATTGTGGCCAAATCTCTTGCACATAAGTTGGCGGCAAATTTTTTAATCAAATTTATTGATATGGGCAGGCCCATGAAACTCTTTACCAATGAAGAGGAGGCGGTGCTTTGGCTGAATAAAATGAGGTTTGAACAATATTCTGATTAAAATATGAGTGGTGAGATAGTCGAATTAAGAGAGGATATATCAGATTCGCCTTTGTACTCAGAGGATTTGGCCCCTGTCCCCAAAGACAAGCGCACCTGGTCGATGATGAATTTGGCTGCGATTTGGGTGGGGATGGCTGTATGTATTCCTACCTATATTCTGGCATCTTACATGATACGAGCTGGCTTGAGCTGGTATGCTGCTTTGAGTATTATCGCTTTTGCCAATTTGATCATTACAGTTCCCATGGTGCTCAACGGACACGCAGGAGTTAAGTACGGGATTCCATTTCCTGTATTGGGAAGGGCGGCCTTTGGACACAAAGGAATTCACGTAGCTTCAATATTGAGGGCAATAGTGGCTTGCGGATGGTTCGGTATTCAGACATGGATTGGTGGAATGGCATTCTACGCTATTTGGAATGCTGTGATGGGAGTCGAGGGAAGCGCGGGACTCGACTTTGGTAAATTCGTTGGGTTCGCTGTCTTCTGGGTGGTGAATGTTTTTTTTATCTGGAAAGGAACAGAAAGCATTAAATGGTTGGAAGATTTTTCTGCTCCTATTTTGGTCCTAATCGGACTATTGCTAATTGGATGGGGCTTCAATACCGGAGGTGGATTGAGCGTAGTGTTAGATCAAAGCAAACAGCTGGAAAAGCCTGCAGCGATACTTTCATACGAACAAAATATTGATAAGCTGGTCCTGTCTTTAAATCCTGTACAAGACAAAGATGGAACCATCAAAGCCACGCACTATCAATTAACCATTCCAACTACCGAAAGGGAAGAAGAGGAGCGATGGACGCCCATTACCAATGACTGGGTGCCAATCTTAGTTGGAGAGCTTTCCTCCAAAATTGACAAAGCCGCGATTATTGATGGCACCAAGAAGCTTAAAGTGCAGTTTCGCGATGATGGGGCCGGTGATTATGATTTTATATACTCGAGCATAGTTTCGGTGCCTCTTACATCGACAGAAGGGAAAGGGGGCTTTGCCTCCAGTATTTGGTTGTACTTAATATGGTTAACGGCCATGGTCGGCTTCTGGGCAACGATGGCCATTAGTATTGCTGATATCACGCGGTTTGCCTCGAGCCAAAAGGATCAGGTAAAGGGGCAGTTCATAGGCCTGCCAGGTACGATGATATTTTACTCTTTCGTAGGGGTATTCGTCACTTGTGCGGCAGTAATTGGTTTTAAGGACGTGCTCATTTCGGACGACGCACCCTGGGATCCTGTGACCTTGCTGGGGAAATTTGAAAGTGTGCCACTGGTAATAGTTTCACAGATTTTCATGATCATCGCTACGTTGAGTACCAACATAGCGGCCAATGTGATAGCACCTTCCAATGCTTTTTCTAATTTATTGCCTCAAAAGTTGAGCTTTAGGGGAGGGGGAATGGTTACAGCGATCATCGGTATTTTAATTTGCCCCTGGTGGATTTTAGGTAGTATTGAGGAATACTTAATCCTATTCAGTGGGCTGCTGGGCCCGGTACTGGCGATCTTCATCTGCGATTACTTCGTACTTCGAAAAAAGGAGCTGGTGCTTGCAGATTTATATAAGGAGGACGGTGTCTATTCATATGGTAACGGTTACAATAGTGCAGCCATCGTCGCCTTTATTGTTGGAGGTGCTTTGGCGATTATTGGAAGATGGGTTCCGGCATTTGAGTTATTCTACAACCTCTCTTGGTTTACTGGTTTTATCGTGGCTTTTGTGATCTACTACCTGATGATGAAAAAGAACTTTTCACCCCAATAGGTGCATCACCCAATACACCGGTTATACAACCCAACGCTCTTACACTACAGCGGTCTTACCTACCAACATCTTACCGCCCAGCGCCTTACAGCGCAGCGATCTTACAGCGCAGCGATCTTACAGCGAAGCGATCATACAGCAACGCAGTCTTACAGCGCAGCGATCTTACAGCAACACCGTCATACAGCAACACGGTCTTACAGCGCAGCGATCATACAGCAACGCGGTCTTACAGCGCAGCGATCTTACAGCAACGCAGTCTTACAGCGCAGCGATCTTACAGCAACGTGGTCTTACAGCGCAGCGATCTTACAGCTCAGCGGTCTTACAGCGCAGCGATCATACAGCAACGCGGTCTTACAGCGCAGCGATCTTACAGCGAAGCGGTCTTACAGCGCAGCGATCATACAGCAACGCGGTCTTACAGCGCAGCAATCTTACAGCAACGCGGTCTTACAGCGAAGTGATCTTACAGCGAAGCGATCTTACATAAAAATATGAATATAAATTACATCGTTCTCTTCATCTACTTCCTTATTCTCTTTTTGATTGGAGTCTTCGCTTCAAAAAAAATCAAAGGGCTTGAGGACTACTACGTAGGAGGAAAGAAACTGGGTTACTGGGTCGTTGCTTTTTCTGCGCGTGCCACTGGAGAATCCGCGTGGCTCTTGCTAGGCTTAACAGGACTGGGAGCCATGATTGGCGTCTCTGCATTTTGGGTTGTCGTAGGGGAGCTGCTCGGGGTTGGAGCAGCCTGGTTCCTCATGGCCAGGCCATTCAAGGCGCTAACGGATGAGTATGGCTCTATCACGGTTCCAGATTATCTGGTATCCAGATTCAAATCATCGAGTCACCTACTCCGAATTGTTGCGGCAGCTACGCTCACGATTTTCGTGACCATATATGTTAGTGCACAGATTGATGCAACGGGTAAAGCATTTGAAACCTTTCTGGAGTGGAACTATTATACCGGTGTCTTTGTAGGTTTCGGAATTGTGGTCATGTACATCTTATCCGGTGGATTTGTCGCGGTGGCTTGGTCAGACTTGTTTCAGGGGCTGCTCATGCTCATGGGCTTGGTCCTGTTGCCTATTGTCACTTTGATATATCTGGGGCCGGAAGCAGATGTGCTGGGTGAATTGGAGCGTGTTGACCCTGGGCTCGTCAATATATGGGGTGCTGGGGGATTCTCTATGATGAACCTCATGGCTATTCTGGGTTTGGCGGGGATAGGCCTTGGATTCATGGGATCGCCTCAGCTCTTTGTGAGGTTTATGTCCATCAAAGATGACGATGAAATTCTTAAGGGACGCTGGGTGGCTATCGTGTTTACCTTCTTAACTGATTCCGCGGCAGTGTTGATAGGTATCCTCGGTAGATATCTATTCACTGAGCAAGGCCAGGCCCCTGACGCCATCCTTGGCAATGGTGCAGAACAAGTGCTTCCAATGCTCGTTGATTTGATCATGCCCTCTATCATCATAGCCATGTATATTGCCGTTGTGCTAGCCGCAATAATGTCCACCATTGATTCTCTTTTAGTCGTTGCCTCCTCCGCAATTGCGCGGGATTTTTATCAACAGATCTACAACCCAGATCTGAAAAATGAGAAAATGGCAAAAATCTCCAGGGTGATTACCGTCACATTGGCCTTGGCGGCGCTGGTGTTGGCTTTAACAATCGCTGAATTGTCTCCCACTCGAACAGTGTTCTGGTTTGTGATTTTCGGATGGTCAGGTATTGCCGCAACTTTTTGCCCGATGATGATATTGTCTCTCTTTTGGAAGGGATATACGGAGAAAGGAGCGTTGGCCTCTATGATAAGTGGGTTTCTATCCATACCCATATTTAAGTTTTTGATGACCCAAATACCAGATTACGGCATGTACTTTGAAAAGCTTGCTGAATTGCCTCCTTCATTTGTGATTGCTTTGTTGTTTGGTATCTTTGTTTCTAAGCTGGATAAGAAGGCAAAATCATCATCTTGAAGTATTCATCTCATCTGTACAAAGCGCTGGGTCTTGCGCTCATGGCACTCGCTATCTCTGTTGCAAGCATTGCACAACCCACCAATGATAATAGGGCAGATGCGACAGAAATCGAAGATTTGCTTCACTGGTGCTCACCGCTGGCTGGTATGAGCAACAAAGGCGCTACTGAAGATGGCGACAAGATTGGGTGCATGTCCAATGAGGGCCCAAATTTCAACGTATGGTATAAGTTTAGGGCCAGTACAGAAAATGTACAAGTGGTAGTGAGTACCGGAGATCTTTTTGGCACCATGAAGTTTGCCAATGTAGCCTTATTTGATGAGTTTGGTAAAGAGCTGGCCTGTGACGAATACAGTGACGAGTATGGTGACGTGGGGCTTACCAGTACTGAAATGAGCCTAGGCAACTGGTATTATATTCAAGTTGACCATGCTAATAATTCTAGCTATCCAGGCACCTTCACACTTTGTGTTACGGATGAGTTGGGATATGATTTCCAGGATGGAGCTAAGGAGATAATGAACCTATCCCAATGGTGTTCCAAAGATGGGGAGTTTTCGACCAAGAAAGGATCACCGGATGGTGGTACAGGTGAGTGCCTACCGTCCGGACCCAACTTCAATAAATGGTTCAAATTCTATGCACGGTCGGAGGAGATTGAGGTAAAAGTGACCACAGGTGATGACAAAGGAACCTGTCAGTTTCCTGTAGTAATGCTTTGGGATGCCAGTTTCAATCGAATAGCCTGTGGCAAATGGCAGCCCGAATCAGCGGATGAGTGCAGTTTGAAGGGTATGGGGCTGAAGAAAAAGAACTGGTATTACATTTCAGTGGATCACGTGTTGAATGCGAACTATCCAGGAACATTTACGCTTTGTGTAAACAAAGGAGGAACCGCTGAAACGGTGGGGATAAAGGAAAAGATTGCTATTCGAGGTAGATTGGTATATAATCTATATGAGCCGGTGCTTAGTAAAATTAACTTGCTGGATGAAAATGATAAGGTGCTGGCGACAACAAACACCGATAAAACAGGCAAATTTCGTTTTGACGATTTGCCGTCTGAAGTAGATTATACGGTGGTGGTTGAAAATTATCAGCCCGATCAGGAGGTGGCCATTGTGCAAACCAATTATACCGGCCGCATTATTAAAAAGGCGTTTCGGGAGGAAAAAAATGTATTCCGYTTTAATCTGCTTCCACCGGACTGCTATCGTTTGGGCTTGCTAAGCTGTGAAAACCCCGGTTTAATTCCCGATGCCGGTAAGGTAGGTGTCCTGGGAGTAATAGCCACTAAAGATGATCCTTTAGGTGGCCTGGAAAATGTCAACGTTGGTTTGTATAAAGACACGGAAACACTTATTGGAGAAACTCAAACCGATCAACAGGGGAGGTTTAAATTCAATAATTTGCCTTTTGAGTCTGGGTATCTCGTCAAAGTAGACGATAATGCGGATAACCTCTATGTGGAAATGCTGATGGTCAATGATGAAGGAGATGCGATCATGGCTGCAACACTTGACAATCTCGGTGAAAATGGATTCTTCAATTTTACCGAATTGCCTTATATGAAGGTCTATTTGGACGAGCTCAAACTGGATGACCTGTCTGATTTAGAGTTAATTGATATGTCGGTCGGAACCGCTATTCAATTGAACAACGTTTACTTTAACCAAGGCAAGTTTGATTTACAGGCTGAATCTAATGCTGAGCTGGATAAATTGGTAGTCTTGTTAAATGAGAATAAGGAAGTCAAGATTGAAGTTGCTGGACATACTGACAACATGGGAACCTTGCAATTCAACTTGAAGCTCTCTGCAAATCGCGCCAAAGCGGTCATGGACTATTTAGTAGAAAAAGGCATTTCGCCTTCGCGACTCACCTACCGTGGCTATGGAAGTATGAAGCCACTTTCCAAGAATCAGAGCGAGGCGGAGCTTAAAAAAGACCGTAGAGTAGAGTTTATAATCCTCGGTTAATTATATCTGATCCAGTCGGAGATTCACCCTTTTCCTCCTTGACAATATCATATTATTAGATTAGTATTGTTATAGAGATGTGCTTTTATGGCCAAATGAGTCTCAAATTTCAGATAACTAACATCTTATTTTTTATATAGCAAGTGTCGGTACTCATTAAAAACGGAAGGATAGTAACAGCTGTAGACGATTATCACGCGGATATCTATATTGAAAACGAGACGATTACCGTGATTGGCGAAAAGTTGGAAATGGATGCTGATACGGTACTTGACGCATCCGGTAAGCTGGTGATCCCGGGGGGAATTGACCCACATACGCATTTGGATATGCCATTCGGTGGCGCCGTTTCAGCGGATGATTTTGAAACAGGAACCAGGGCCGCAGCACATGGTGGTACAACTACGTTGGTAGACTTCGCCATTCAAACCAAGGGGCACTCAACAATTGAGGCACTGGACACCTGGCACGCTAAGGCGGAGGGGAAAACGGCGATTGACTATGGCTTTCACATGATTATCACCGATATGGAGGATACCCGTCTGCATGAAATGCGGCAGCTGGCGGATGATGGTGTTACCTCTTATAAACTCTTTATGGCCTATCCTGGAGTGCTCTATGTAGATGACGGTACGATCTATAGAACCATGCGCAAAGCTGGTGAAGATGGAACAGTAATATGCATGCATGCCGAGAATGGAATTGTAATCGACGAGATTGTAAAGGAAGCACTCGCAAAGGGAAACACAGCTCCGAAATATCACTCCCTAACGCGTCCCACCAGAATGGAAGCCGAAGGCGTTCATAGAGCCATTTCAATTGCGGAGGTGGCAGGAGTACCTGTCTATATTGTGCATTTGTCCAGCTCTGATGCGCTTGAACAGGTAGTTTTGGCCAGAGATAGGGGTGTACATGTATTTGCGGAGACCTGTCCCCAATATCTATTTTTGGATTATTCCTACTATGAGAAGAAGGGCTTCGAAGGCGCGAAATATGTGATGACTCCGGCTTTGAGAGAAAAGTGGAATCAGGAGGAGCTGTGGAGAGGCCTGAAGATGGGCGACCTGCAAACCATTGCCACCGACCATTGCCCTTTTTGTTTCAAAGAACAGAAAGTGTTGGGAAAGGATGACTTCTCAAAAATCCCCAACGGTGCGCCTGGTGTAGAAAACAGAATGAGTATGGTTTACAATGGAGGGGTGGTTGCAGGACGCATATCCATCAATAAGTTTGTAGAGCTCACTTCCACAGCCGCCGCTAAGACCTTCGGAATGTTTCCCAAAAAAGGAACCATTGCAATAGGAACAGATGCGGATATCGTAATTTTTGATCCAAATAGAAAGGAAACCATATCTGTCAACAATGCGTGTACCCACCACATGAACGTGGATTACAATACGTACGAAGGATTTGAAGTAACAGGATTCACAGAAACGGTACTGTCTCGAGGAAAAGTAGTGATTGAGAACTGTGAATACAAAGGAACAAAAGGTGATGGAAAGTTCATCAAGCGCTCTACTTATTCGGGACATTGATGGTCTGATGGGCAATAGGCAATGGGCAATATACAATAGGCAATAATGGATAACCCTTAACCTTGGTACTTTAACCTTTATACTTTATACTTTGGACTTTAACCTATATAATCTAACTACAAACCAAACAACCGATGCCAAGAAAAGTTAAATCAGGACTGATTCAATTAAGTCTTCCAATGACCGAAGGTGAGGGATCTATTCAAGAAATTGTGGATGCCATGTACAATAAGCATATTCCCTATATAGAAGATGCTGGAAAACAAGGCGTTCAGATACTTTGCTTACAGGAAATATTTAACACCCCTTATTTCTGCCCGGGACAGGATAAGAAGTGGTACGCATCGGCTGAGGCAATACCTGGCCCAACTACTGAACGGCTACAGGAGATAGCCAAGAAATACGATATGGTGATCATCGCTCCACTCTATGAAAAGGAGCAGCCTGGGGTGCTTTATAATTCAGCGGCAGTGATTGATGCTGATGGTGAGTACTTGGGGAAATACAGAAAAAACCACATTCCCCATACAACAGGATTCTGGGAGAAATTCTTCTTCAAGCCCGGCAATCTCGGATACCCAATCTTCGAGACGAAGTATGCAAAAATTGGCGTTTATATTTGTTACGACAGGCATTTTCCAGATGGAGCAAGGTGTCTTGGACTCAATGGAGCGGAGATCGTTTACAATCCATCTGCTACCGTAGCTGGACTCTCTCAATACCTCTGGAAGCTGGAGCAACCCGCTCACGCAGCCGCCAATGGGTACTTCATGGGATGCATTAACCGGGTAGGAGAGGAGAAGCCCTGGGACTTAGGTAGGTTCTATGGAACGTCCTATTTTGTTGATCCCAGGGGGCAGATTATTGCAGAAGCTTCGCAAGACAACGATGAACTCTTGGTTGCTGAGTTCGACTTGGACTTAATTGACGAGGTGCGGTCTACATGGCAGTTTTTTAGAGATCGCAGGCCAGAGACGTATGATAAGCTGGTAGAATTATAATCTGACTGATTGGCGCCGTTGGCGCGTTTCTTTGTGCGCTTGACGTAAAATTATTGGTGAGTAATATTTNCCCTATGTCTGAATACAAAAAACCATCATCCGAAAAACATTTTGAAGAGAATTTTGAGCAAATCAAGCCATTGATGAATGATACGCAGGCTTTTTATGAAAGCTCCCGTTGTTTGTTTTGCTATGATGCACCTTGCGTAAATGCCTGCCCTACAAGCATAGATATTCCATTGTTTATTAGGCAGATTAGCACAGGTTCGAATGACGGTGCTTCCAAAACAATCTACGATTCAAATTGGCTAGGACATGCTTGCGGACAGGTATGTCCTACTGAAGTACTTTGTGAAGGAGCATGTGTATACAACAATCAGGATGTAAAGCCGATTGAAATTGGAAGACTTCAAGCGTATGCCACCGATAAGGTGATACAGGGCAAGAAAAAGCTATTCCTGGTCGGCAAAGCCAATGGCAAGAAGGTGGCGATCATCGGGGCTGGGCCTGCGGGAATCTCCTGTGCCTGTGAACTGAGAACATACGGTTACGAAGTGGATATTTATGAGGCTAAATCGAAGCCCTCTGGCCTTACTGTGTACGGAGTAGCACCTTATAAAATCACCAATCAAGCTGCCTTGGATGAAATGGCCTATTTGCAGGAGCAGTTTGACTTTAAAATTCACTATAACTCTCCCATCAAATCCGAGCAAGATTTAAAAAAGTTGGAGAAGAATTACAAGGCGATCTTSATWGGWATTGGCTTGGGAGCTACCTCTGGAATTGGACTCCCAGGTGACCAGTTAGAGAACTGCGTAGGCGCTGTGGAGTTTATTGAGAAACTGCGCATGGAGCATCACAAGGTTAAGTTAGGCAAAAAAGTAGTGGTCCTGGGTGGTGGGAATACGGCTATGGATGCTGCCTCTGAATCAGCTCGCATGGGTGCGGAAGAGGTTACCTTGGCCTATAGAAGGTCAAGGGATGAGATGGGAGCCTATGAGTTTGAGTATGACCTGGCCAAAGGAGTTGGCGCTAAGGGAGTGTTCAATATCACGCCGATCGAAATTATTGGAAAGAAAAAAGTGGAAGGCGTACGGTTTATCCGGAATCAGTCGGCCTATGGAAAGATTGAAGCAATCAAGGGAAGTGAGTTTATCATTGAGTGCGACATGGTCATCCTGGCCACTGGACAATCCAAACAGGTCAATTTCTTGGAGAAAATTGAGAGCCTTAAGCTCGATAAGAAAGGCCGGATCATGGATAATCGCGGACGAATTGAGGTAAACCCCAAAACGCATCAAACCAATAACCCCAAGTACTTCGCAGCCGGAGATGCCGTAAACGGTGGAGTAGAAGTAGTCAATGCAGTCTACGAAGCAAAAATCGCTGCAGTGGGCATCCATAATTATCTAGCCGGGAAAGATGGCCGTAGAAAGATCACCATCCCAACCCCGCCAAAAAGCACAGGGCAAAAAAGCAAGAAGGAAGCGAAGAAGTCGGTGCTGAAAAATCCCAATTGATGAAGTCAATAGGCAATAGGCAATGAGCAATTGGCAATTAGCAACTTCTACTAACCGTTAACTTTTATACTTTATACTTTACACTTTTTACTTTAACCTTCTAACATAACCAACCAAGATGCCAGATCTATCATCGAACTTAGCCGGAATCAAATCTCCCAACCCATTCTGGTTGGCGTCAGCACCACCTGCCAATTCGGGGTACCAGGTCATGAAGGCCTTCGACCAGGGATGGGGAGGTGCCGTTTGGAAAACGTTGGGGGTTCCTGTTATCAATGTGTCCAGCCGCTACGGGGGCCTTAACTACCGTGGCAATCGCTTGATTGGCTTCAACAATATTGAATTGATTACTGATAGGCCCCTAAAGGACAATCTCCGGGAAATTGAGGAAGTCAAAAAACACTTTCCAGATCATGCGGTCATCGCATCGTTGATGGTTGAATCCAGAGAAGAGTGGCACCAAATCGTTAAAGATGTTGAAAATGCCGGGTCAGACGGGATTGAATTAAATTTCGGCTGCCCACACGGTATGTGCGAAAGGGGAATGGGATCAGCGGTAGGGCAGGAGCCAAAGGTTTTGGAAACAATAGTGAGATGGGTGAAGGAAGTATCCACCATCCCCGTTATTGTGAAGCTAACACCCAATATATCAGACATTCGAGTACCGGCCAGAGCTGCTAAGAGTGGAGGAGGAGATGCGATCTCTCTCATCAATACCATCCAAAGTATAGTAGGCGTAGATATCGACAACTTCGTTCCATATCCTGTTGTGGATGGGCAGAGTACCAATGGTGGCTATTGTGGCCCGGCTGTGAAGCCGATCGCACTCAATATGCTAAAAAACTGTGCTCAGGATCCACAAGTTAACCTTCCTATTTCAGGGATTGGTGGCATTGAGAACTGGAGGGACGTGGTTGAACACCTGCTGCTGGGCGCTACCAACGTACAGGTTTGTACCGCCGTGATGCACTATGGCTTTGGTATCGTAAGAGAAATGCAGGCAGGGTTAGAGCGCTACATGGTTGAGAAGAACTTCAAGACCATTGATAGCATGGTCGGCAAGGCATTGAACCAGGTAAAAAATTGGGAGGACCTCAACTTGAAGTACAAAGTCGTTGCAGAAATCAATGAGGAAAAGTGCATCGAGTGCCAGTTGTGCTATACCGCTTGTGAAGATGGCGCCCATCAGGCAATTGGACTTCCAGAGCAGGAAGGGCAACGGGTACCTTATATTATCGAAGAGAATTGTGTGGGCTGTAACTTATGCTCGCTGGTATGTCCTGTTGAAGAATGCATCACCATGGTGCGGAAAGACGATGGGAAATCTCATGAAACATGGAGCGAGAGAACGCTCAATGGCAACATCCCTACGACTTTTAATGATGAGTTGGCAGGCGGCTTGCACCATTGGGTGCCGGAACCATCGGCGGCACTCAAGAAATAGGCTTATCCGGTTAACATGGGTTTAATAGGGGCAGACTCTATCTGGAGCGAATTACAAGGAAGGTAATTATCCGATAAGGCCGCTCCAATGTATGTCCTTTCGACAATCAATTTAAATCTGAAAAATAGGTGATGAGAATACTACTGACTACTGCATTTATTACTGTGTCTATTATAGTCTTTGGACAGGATTATAATTTCAAACCCCAGTGGACTANGGGGGAATCAAAAACTTTATTGATTACCGAAACAGAAAGGGAGTATACTAACGGAGAGTTGATATCCGACACCACGTCTTTTGAGGAAGCAAGTGTAGCCGTCTTGAAAGAGACTAAAGAATCTTATACGCTCAAAATTCTATATGTCAACGTAGCCTTTAAGTCAGCTGTTCTTCTTTACGATAAGCTTGGGGAAGAATTATCTGGTTACAAGAACCTGAAGCTCATTTACAAAGTAAACAAAGAAACGGGTGAATCGGAACTGACAAATTGGAAGGAAGCGCAATCTTTCATGAACGAGAGCTTTGATAAAATCACGGAATTGTTTGATGAAAAGATTCCAGAGATGGCTTCACTAACTTCCTTGCTTTTTAGGCCACTTAAAACGTTGTTCAAGAGCAAGGAAACAATTGGGGGTTATATGGAGACGGAAGTGGGCTATCTTCTGCTCCCCTTTCACAAGAATTTCAAAATGGGAGAAACGATTACTAAGACCGAGTCTCAAGAGAGTCCATTTGATCCCAGTAAGGAGCTTACCTCTACTACGTTATTGACACTAAAATCGGTTGACGAGAAGAATCACACCTGTGTTATTCAACAGGAGGTCCAGCTAGATTTAAGTGAGTTCATAGAGATGCTGAAAAAGATGATGATGGGTATGTCTCAAGCTTTTGGTACCAATGATAGTATTATGGAGGAAAAAACTAAGGAGCTGGATGAAATTAATTTTGAAATGACTAACCTGCAAGAAATAACTTTTGATTACCAATCCTCCTGGGTGACCAAATCCGTGATCACTGCCATTGTTTCCAGTAACGATCCTATAAAGGGTTCTACGAAAAAAGAAACTATTAAAACGGTGCTTGTCAAATAGCTGGTTTAAAGTGTATCTCGAGCTGAAAGTGCTTGAAATTGAATTTCAAAAAGACTACCAAATGCAACAAAGCCAGCTAAATCAATGGGAGATAAAATCATCCATAACCTGAATCATCCAATCTTTCGCCATTAGAGTTTGAGTGCGTGAACTTTAATAGTAGGGGTACATCCAATAAGATAAACTAAACGCCATTTTGACAGCCAATTATTGGGAAAGTGCTGCTCAGTAAACCCTGCAATTTGTAAAGTAAGACCACTCATGAAATTAAAAAGAAACCGGACGCATAAAAATGAGGCAAAATTCTTTGCTTACCTGATTGTGGCATTGATATTCATCATGTTGACAAACACAAGTACAAGTTATGGTGAGCAAAACCGAACCATTGACAGCTTAAAAATGGTCATAGAAACAGCCGAACGAAGCCTGCCCTCTTCTAATGGGGATGGCTTGAAAATGAAGGCGTTAGGTATTCTTGCCTGGAAGCTATATCCTTCAAATCCTGATACTGCTTTGCAATTAGCAACTGAAGGATATCATTTGGCTGAAAAGCTCGAGGACAAAAAATACATGACTTATTGTTTAAGAACGCAGGGAACAATTCATTGGTCAAAATCAGATTATCCTGGCGCAATGGAGTGTTTTAAAAAAGCGGTAATAATTGATGAATCCATCGGAGACAAACGGGCCTTGGCCGGTGACTATAACAACATCGGGAGCATATATAACAATCAATCCTTATATCCTCAATCGTTAAAGTACTTCTTTAAATCCCTCAAGTTACGTGAAGAACTGGGTAATCAAATAGACGTGGCTGGCTGCTATAACAACATAGGGGGCATTTATTCCACTCAATCGGACTATCCTAAAGCGCTGGAATACTACTT
>JAESRW010000186.1 GCA_016764395.1 Flavobacteriales bacterium | reverse complement strand
CGTGCTGAAAGTTCCATCATCTGTGGTAGACGGTGATCATAACTTTTTACTTAATCCAAATCACAAGGACTTTGGAAAAGTGAGCGTAATCAATATTGAGCCCTTTACTTTTGACGAACGACTCTTTGTCAAATAGCACTAGGCACCATGAAGAGTTTGGTGTAATGACACTAAAAGCTGAGGGGTAACTACAACAAAAACATACTGTTATCTGGCAATGATATCGGTTAATGCGTATATTTATTTCGGATATAACAAGTTGACAAGTATTAAAAAAAAATGAAATGGCAGAATTAAAAGAATCAAAAAAAGAGACACAGGAAGAATCTAAACCTACCTCGCGTGGTAACAAAGCCTTAGTATTTGTCAGTCATGACACAAGAGATGCTGAATTAGCGGAAGCATTTAGTAAACTCCTGAGTTCAGTTAGTGCTGGTGTATTAAAGTCCTTTCGCTCCTCAGACAAAAGAGGCAACCAAGGAATTGCGTATGGGGTTGAATGGTATCCTGAGATAATGAAAAAACTTAATGATGCATCCGATGTGGTTGTTCTACTTACAAAAAATAGTGTTGATCGACCTTGGATACTTTATGAAGCAGGAGTTGCTAGAGGGAAATTGGACACACCATTACTGGGGGTAGCTATCGGAATCCCCCTTAACAAAGCTAATAATGGTCCATTCGCACAATTCCAAAATTCTGGAGATGACATTGACTCTCTTACCAAACTTGTTATACAACTTGTCAATCGTATTCCAAATGCGGAACCTGACAAAGGAGTAATTAAGATGCAGGTTGAAGCCTTTAAGAAACAAGCCGAAGAAATAACATCAAAAGAACCCGAAACTGAAAATAACGATGGCGAATTGATGGAAGATTCCTCTGTTGCAAAACTTTTTGAGGAAGTTAAAATCATGTTTCAAGATTTACCAGAAAGAATCGACCGAAATACTGACCCGAGGCGGAAAAGAAGAAGATTTCCATTTCACCCCAAGATAATGCATGAAGTGATGTATATGTCAGAAAAAAGTGGAGACCGATATTTAGGCTTCCTTATTGTTATTAGCTTTTTCAAAGAAGACATGCCATGGGTTTATGAAATTGGAAAAGAAACATACGAAACTTTGAAACGAGCTAAAACAGGCGCATCAAAAGACAATGCAATTTCAAGCTTTCGTAGAATGATTAAACATTCGTTACATCATCCAATGTTTGTAGACATGATGGATTCAAAGGACAGTTACAGGATGCTTGAGGAATTGATGTACTTTTCTGAAGAAATTTTATCGAGAATATCAAATGAGAAAAAATAACGCTTGTTAATTAAGTATCGCGCCCCGTCGGCAATCGCTGACGGGGTGAGGCTCTCACACCACCGTACCCTTCGGCAATGCTCAGGATAAACCAAGAGTTGTCGTACTTGGCAGTTCACTAAGCATGCCTTACTTGATCATAGTATTCATAGAAAGACAGATAACCTCGCTGTTTTAGTCGCTTGACTGTGAATGTTGTTAGCAATATCGGGCTGCATGCCACCAACCATCCACCCGTTCGGGTGTTTGACCACGCGTAAGCCTGACCCTTTGAAATGCCTAACCGTATGTCTGACTGATCAAAAAAAGACGGAGCAGAAACGGTAGGTAGGAACGTGTTAAAACGTTTGGTCCTATTAATGAGAAGCGGCATGTCTGTCGTGTTTGGAAGGTACGTTTCTAATACGGGAAGTGAATAAGAAATTAACCCTCTTCATGTAAAAACCGTTACGTTTTCTTATTTGAAGAGTTCAGGTTGGAAACAAAAGGCACTTTTCATGTTTAGCGGTGTTACCGGCTTAAAAGCTTCCCTTTCTACGACCTTGACAACGTCTAAATACCTGACGTGAAGCTCCAAGAAAAAAATGACAACATCAATTTTTGAATGTGCGTTTTTCGCACAGAGCCTGACCGATTGATGCAAAGGATCTATCGAAGATAGAGCCAATCACATTGATTGGGTGAAAACTTGAACGGGAAGTTCGGCAAGCGAACAGCGCATTAACTAACGCCTAACTGTACCCAAAGCAAATGATCTTAAAATCACTACCTTAGAGGCAGAATACTTGATTTGGTAAGTATAATTATAGGCAATGGCGGCAAAATGCATAAGGAAAAAATGACAACTCGATGGGTAAGCATAATATTAATAACAGTGTTCGTCCAGGTAGCGCCAAGTTCCACAAGCGGACAATCAGAGGTCCTCAATGAGCAGAAGGTTAGAGACTACATTGTTAAGAATAAAATTAAGTCGCTAAACTACGTAGACAAGTACACTTGGATTCTGAGAGGTGTAAAAGGTAGGATACACCCTTTAATGATAAATCACAAATACGCTGTTAAGTACATCTATGACATGAAAGGCAGAGTAATTAGCCTGGAAAAACATCAGATAACACGAAAGTTTTTTCTAATCAGATTCAAGAGAAAAGAGAGTAAATTTATATTCAAGCTTACTTATTCGTATAACTCGGAAGGCGAGGTCAAATCATACGCTGATCTTTCCAGTTATAAAAAGTCCAAATCTTTGACGGAACATGATTACTCATATGATGCAAAAGGAAGACTTGTTGAAGTTATTGTTCAATTTGATATTACAGATGGCGGAAAGAAAAAAATAAGTGAGCGAACTAATAGAATGGTTAAAAGTAAAGCAAAGCCATGGCGTTGTTTTAGAGACCTCGACGATACAAAATATCTCAAAGACTCAAATGGTCTCATTACTGCCGAAAAAGGAAAGAAGAATAGGCTGAAATATGAGTTTGAGTATGAACATCATTGAAAGAGCTACCACTGCAAATCACAAAGACTGAAAACAATATCGCGGAACTTGAGTCCACTAAGTTTGGGTGCGTTTAGTTCGGCAGGTATGTGTTGATTTAGTAAGGCGGCACTGTATTAAGCCGAAGGTTAATACGCAATTAACCCTCCAGGCGTAAAAACCGTCACGTTTTCTTAATTGAAGAGTTCAGGTGATGGAAACAAAAGGCACTCTTCAACTCTTGCGGTGTTACCGGCTGAAAAGCTTGCTTTTCTACGACGTTGACAACGTCTAAAGACCTGGCCTGAGGCTCCAAGAAAAAAATGACAACATCAATTTTTGAGTTTGCGTTTTTCGCACAGCACCTGACCGATTGATGCAAAGGATCTATCCAAGATAGAGCCAATCACATTCATTAGTTCAAAACCTGATCGGGTATTTCAGCAAACGAACAGCGCATTCATTGATGCCCAACTCACCCAAATTAAATGGTCTTAAAATCACTATCTTAGAGGTAGACCACTTGCTTTGTCAAGTATAATTGTGCGTCATCTATAAATAATGAAAGCTTATTATATCAATAAGTACGGAGAACCTGAAAAGGTACTGGTCCTTAAAGAGGTCAAGAAACCTATACCGAAGGATAATGAAGTTTTGTTGCGCATCCATGCTACCACCATCAATGATTACGATTGGTGTATTACCAGAGGTAAACCTTATGCCTACCGCCTTTTTTTTGGCATTTTCAAACCTAGGAAAAAACTGCACATTCCCGGCATGGAGGTGGCTGGTACAGTAGCATCAGTGGGGCCCAATGCAACACAATTCAAGCCTGGAGATGCAGTCTATGGTGATACATCGGATCACGGATTTGGCTCTTTTGCCGAGTACATGTGTCTAAGTGAAAAGGCACTTACCCATAAACCTGCGAATATGCCTTTTGAAGAAGCAGCTTCCATTCCCCATGCTGCTATGCTGGCGCTACAGGGCCTGCGCGATGTAGGCCAAATCCAGGAAGGGCAGAAGATATTAATCAACGGAGGCGGTGGAGGCGTTGGCACCTTCGGATTGCAGCTTGCCAAACTGTACAACGCAGAAGTAACAGGCGTGGACACAGGCAAAAAGTTGCAAATGATGCAGGAGCTGGGTTTCGACCACGTAATTGACTATAAGAAAGAAGATTTCACCAAGAAAGGCCAATACTACGACCTCATTCTCGACTGCAAAACGAACCGCTCGCCATTTGCCTATTTGAGTGTTTTACATCCTAATGGCAAATACGTTACTGTAGGCGGGCACATGGGCAAACTATTACTATTACTTTTCCTAAAGCCATTGATTTCCTTGGTGAGCAAAAAAAAGCTGCACATTGTTGCTCTGAAACACAACAAAGATTTAGCGTACATCAACAAACTTTATGAAGCAGACCAAATCAAATGCGTAATAGATGGGCCTTACACTTTAGAAAAAGTGCCTTGGGCTATCCGACACTTTGGTGAAGGAAAGCATAGTGGTAAAATCGTAATTTCGATAAGGTAAAATAATAACGCACAGACAACATAGTAAAAAAATCACAAGGCCAACAACGGTGTAAGAAGGTTTAGTGCTCTCAATAAGCTTTGTTGTCGGCTGACAAGTAAGTATTCCGAAAGCCCTACGTTGTGTATACAGGCCGTTAATACGCAATTACCCCTCTTGACGTAAAACCCGTCAGATTTTCTTAATTGAGCTGTTCAGGTAATAGAAACATAAGGCACTTTGCAGATCATGCATAATTACCGGCTAAAATGCCTGCTTTTCTACGACGTTGACAACATCTAAAGACCTCGCATCAAGCTCCAAGAAAAAAATGACAAAATCAATTTTTGAATGTGCTTTTTTCGCACAGCACCTGACGGATTGATGCAAAGGATCTATCGAAGATAGAGCCATTCACATTGCTTAGTTGAAAACTTGATCGGGTATTTTGGCAAGCGAACAGCGCCTTAGCTGACGCCACACGATACCCCAAGCAAATGGTCTTAAAATCACTATTTTAGGGGCAGACTACTTGCATTGTCAAGTATAGTTAGCTGCAAGCTTAAAAAAACGAAATCAAACATGACAGAGACAAAAGACAAAGTAACCATTGGACTTAGATTAGCATCGATGTTAGTTGACCATTTCGCAATGACTTTCATAATCATGTTGATCATTATGCCTGGGTTTGCAGTAAGTATGTTTAACGCTTTCAACTTAGACCATGACCCGACATCATTTGGATTTAGTGGGATGTCATTTCTATTTGCATTTGGATTTTCTGCCTATTTCAATAAGGACATTTTCAGCGGAAGGAGTCCTGCAAAAAGAATTCTCAAAATGCAGGTAATTGACAACAAAACAGGACGAGTTGCGAATCCACTCAAATGCTTAGTTCGAAATTTGACAATTCCACTGTGGCCGCTTGAAGTCATTTTTCTTTTAATCAATCCTAAAAGAAGACTTGGTGATAAACTTGCAGGTACAAGAATCGACTACATTGAAAATCCGGAAAAAACTAAACTAGATTGGTCAAAATTTATAATTGCTCTGTTGATTGCAGTTGGGTTTTCCATTCTAATATCATCTCCCTTTACAATTATGAATTCAAATAAGAAAACTGACAAAGTCGCTTATGTTGAAAGCACATTTGACCAACAAACCAGTGAACAGACTAACCAAATATTTGAAAAAAAACTTGATGGATTAATAAGGGAAGCGAACTTTAGAATTTATGCCCAAATTGAAAATGATGACAGAAAATATGTTGCAGGAATTCTCTACTTCGACAATCGAAACGATTACGAAAATTTTAAAGAATCAGAAGAAAAAATAGCAGACTTACTAACTTCAAAATTCCCACTTAACAAGCATGTTTGTTTCCTAAAGTTCGTTTACAAAGAAAGTGGAAGCATGAGTACGAGACAGAAATTATATGACTCGAGAAAAGAATAAAAATAAAAAGCCAACAGATGACAATTAAGCGGGGATAGAGCCTATATGGATTCATTCTATTGCCGGATAGCGGAAAAATGTTTTTGTCGATGAGGACCATCTCTCAACTATTTGAATAATATGAGGCTGCTAAGAATATTACAAATGGCCGATTGATGAAAAGGATCGATCTAACGAAGATAGAACCAATCACAATAATGAGGTGAAAACTTGATCGGGCATTTCGGCCAACGAATAGCGCATTAACTGACGCCTAAGTGCAATCAAAGCGAATGTACTTAAAATCACTACCTTAGAGGCAGTCCACTTGCTTTGGCAAGTATAGTTATGGGCAATACCACCAGAAATATGAGAAAATTACTAGCAATCGTGGGGACTCTTCTTTCCCTGACAACAATGGGACAAAATGCTGACACCGCTATCCCAAAAAAATTGGCTATTGGGCTGACCTTTTCACCAGACTACAGTTATAGATCACTTAAGCCAGACAACTCAGGTGAATCGATGGCCGAATGGAGAGACTCTTTTGAAATACCGAAATTTGGCTATACCACTGGCTTATCTTTAGTTTATCGGCTTAACAAAAGAATTAGTATGGAAGCTGGTATACAGTTTTCCGACAAAGGAGAGCAAACAAAACAGAGAGCATTAATTTACTTCCAACCAGAACCAAAGGCTCCGGATAAAATAAAATACACTTACAGTTACCTTTATATAGACGTCCCAATAAAAGCCTATTTTAGACTGACTGACAAGCGATTAAAATTATTTCTTTCTGTTGGACTGTCTCCGAACATCTTTATCGCACAAAAAATCACTTCCTATCTTACATACGAAGGCGGTTCGACGCAGAAGAGTACATCATCATCGTTTTCGGGACTCAGCAGAATCAATTTAGCAGTACTGGGGGGGCTTGGACTTGATTATGAGTTGACTGACAGAATTAACCTACGACTTGAACCAATCTATAGAAGATCTATCACCTCAATAATAGACGCACCTATAAAAGCATATTTGTACTCAATTGGAGTAAATATGGGTGTTTATTATAGACTGTAGAATGTGGTACATGCCCACGAAATAAGATTAGCGGGTCAATTGCGTTGCATGAGGAGAACGCTCTCCATGAAATCTATCCTTTCCTTCATTGCTCTACTCACCATACTATCGACCAGCGCGGATGGTAATTCCCTCCCCACTGATTCAGATTCTACGAACCACTTCAAGCATGAGTTCTCAATTGAGACTTCATTGACCAGTTCTATTCCTATTACTAAGCGCCTTCCTCGACCTCTTATCCAAGAATGTGATTGTTTCGCTGGGGGATGGATGTACACCGTATTCCCCGAAAGAGGGTTTCAGGTTGGGGCTTTTTACGATTATAAACTGACCCCCTTAGTAACTCTCAGATCTGGGCTGGCGGTTTCACGGACTAAGAGTAAACTAACAGGTGATACGGCAATCCTTAATACTGTCGATCCTGTTTGGTTCATAGTAGGGTTCGACCCAGAAGTAGTTCTTATCGAGCACGCTAACACCAACTTGTTCATTCCTCTGGCAATTGGTTTTCAATTGGGTAAAATATCAATATTTGGCACCACCGAGACTAGAGTGATATACTCGAGCGTATCAGAAAAAACGAATATCTACAATCAAACTCGACGCAACCATCGTTCTTCATTTGATGGCTCCTTCTCCGATGTTGTTACCGAGTTGGATTTTAGTTGGAATGTAGCCGGATATTACCTGATTGAAAATAAATTGATTGATTTTGATGTATTTGCCTCCATTGCCTCTGAATTCAGGTTGGATAACTGGGCGTTAAGTTTTGGAGTAAGAGTACCCATGCTACGTATGGGTGAGCATGTGGGCAACTAACCCACAACAATGAATTTAGCGCCAACCCGGGAATCGCAGTCTGGATCTGCTACATTTGCTGACTATGAAGCACATTAAAAAATTGATACTAACTTTTATCATTTCACTACTCGCAACTAATATGAGTTTGATTGCCAGTGAATTCAATACAACTGATTCAACTCAAATTGACAATGTTGTTAATGAATTTTTCAGTTGGTATTTAACTGCAATCCGACAAAGTGAATATCTTGAATTTAAGCCTCAATTTATAGAAAATGGAAATGGTATGACCACCTTAGATTGCACAAGGTATCTGACAAATCTTAGAAAATACCACTTTTCGGACTCTTTAATTGAATTGGAAAAACAATCATACCAAGTATGCATATCTCATTTAGAAAAAGTAAAATACGCAGACTTTAAATCAACTTTTACTGACCTGGACGACTTTGAAGAAACAAATTGTGATTTTGGCAATTATTACCGCTGGACAGGAGGACAAGAACTGATAGATGGCATTCGAATTCGTAAAATGCAATTAATCAAAAATATAACGGTGCTAGTCAGCTTAGAATATTATGAGTACGATTCAAGCACAAATAAATATTACTATTGGGGGCACAATAAATTGACTCTCAGTTATAATAGTGGGAAGTGGAAAATAACAAACATAAACTGGAAATAAATAAAAACGCAGCATAATAATTGGTCTGAAGCAATGCCGGAAAGCTCAGTTTATCACGATTGGCAGGTTAAGTACTTTAGTGATTATTAATGAACGGATGCACACTCTACCCATACCAGGGCCGCTAGTGCACTTACATGAAGATGTAAAAAAAGCAATACTCCTAATTTCAATTTCCATTCTATTAATTGCATGGTTTTATCCGACTAGCATACGAAATTGTGATGAAGGTTTTATCTGTTTCGGTTGCATCTGGACACAATCTGGCAAGGAGACCTGGTTAAATGCTAAAGATTCAGTTTTACAACAGCGAGACAAAGCGTCTTATACCTGCTTGGGAGTGTCAATTAACCGAGGCAGAATACATTCAGACGGTTGTCCAGGCGCTTGGGGATGGACTAACTTTAAACCCATAGATTGCGAAGAAGTGCTAGCATGCTGTTAATCATCTGAACAATTGACTATGGGTATTCGATGTGAGGAGTGGGAAAGGGCCTGTGCGGAGTTGTCAAGTCACGATACAGTCGCACTTCTTATAACGGATATAGAACAGACTGGCATACTAGTATTGTGCGATTACATTAAAGCGCGTTTCCCAGGTGGTACTGATTCATTAAATGCCTTTATCGATGATCATCTTCGCTATCCAGATTCTATAATGGATAAAAGTCTGACGGGCAGTCTGAACTTGAATTTTGCCATAGACACCAATGGTCGAGTCGACAAAATTATTTTCAACAAACCGGTACTGGGTCTGGCTTTTAAAGAAGAGTGTCGGCGCTTGTTAAAGCTAATGCCGAAGTGGCAGCCTGCGACTTGCGACCAACGAAAAGTTCAATCCTCAGATCACCGTATTAAGTTCTTATTCAAAAGCGCTTGAAGAAAGCAAAGCGTAACCATGTACGTATTATTTCCGTACAACAATTAAATAGTACGTACTTGTACCGTACAACTAGCTTACTGGGATAGTTAGGTGCTAATAAATAGTGACATGAAAAAAACTGAACAATCACGATTTGACACGAGATTGCCTAAGGAACAGAAAGACTTTTTTGAATATGCAGCAAAACTTGGTGGCTTCCGAACCCTTACGGAGTTCGTTATCTTTTCTGTAAAAGAGCGCGCCAATCAAATTGTTGAAGATCACAACAGCATACTCGCTTCAGACAGGGACCAACAAGTGTTTTTCAACGCCATGATGAACCCTAAGAAGCCCAATAAAAATCTACAAAAGGCTGCACTCAACTACAAAAAGGTGTTTGGCGTCTAATGAATTTTGAAATCAAACCACTTCATACCGCTTACGACAAGCAGCATTTTTCATGTGGTAAAGAGTTGCTGGATAATTATTTACACAAACAAGCCAAACAAGATGTAAGAAGAAAGCTATCAGTTTGTTTTGCCTTAATTGATAAAAAGAAATCTGTAAAGGGTTATTACACACTCTCCAATGCAGGAATCCCGAAAGCTCAATTACCGGCAGACCTATCCAAGAACTTACCCAAATCTTATCACGAATTACCCGTAACGCTGTTAGGAAGACTTGCTATTGACAAATCAGTCGCTGGCCAGGGGCTTGGGGAGTTGTTGTTAATGGATGCACTCAAACGAAGTTATGATGTATCAGTAACTGATATAGGCTCCATGGCTGTTGTAGTGGACCCCATAGACGAAGAAGCTGTCCAGTTTTATAGCCGATATGGATTCATTCTATTACCGGATAGCGGAAAAATGTTTTTGTCGATGAGGACCATCTCTCAACTATTTGAATAATATGGCGTTGTAAACTGTGTCTATTTATATTTAATTTTAAATCACACCGTGTTCGGGAGAATTCCACAATACAGCAAATCCAGTTTGACCACAAAGTGCGCAAGGTAGGCGCTATGAACGCAAAGGTAAAAGTAGATTGATAATTCATTGCGTCCTTTGCGAAACCCTTGCGCCCTTTGCGGTTAGATCATATAGCTTCTGGAAAAACTCAGCATTTTTCCAAAATCAAAACTGTTTGATGCGCTTACATAATGGAACGTTATTATAAACTAAAGCCGAGTATTACAATTGGCGTCAGGTCTCCTATTGGTAGGCACCTCACTGTTCATGGCGTTTGGAATAATTTTCTCCAGCATTAAAGAAGTCGGAAATGGATGATTTATTTTACCATTTCCTTTGCTGATCCTGGTATAGGGTATATTATTAACCAAGCGTGGATGGAACAAGTAACCGCCTGCAAGAGCTTCGATAGAATGCTCCCATTTCCCAGTTACATCATTTCTTCTCCTCCGCGTACTTATCCCGAAATTTTCGGTAGAGCTGCTTCTGGTGGTTGTCCAGGTCAATGCTCTTTCCTTGCACGAAGGCGTGCTCGATGTTATTGGTAAGTGCATCCAGGGCATCTCCAGTTGACACAATAAAGGTGGCGTCTTTGCCAACCTCCAAGGTACCTACCGTAGCATCAATGCCCAATATCTTAGCAGTATTGCTCGTAATTGACTTCACCGCCTCTTCGGCCGGCAATCCATAGGTGATTGCAGTGCCGGCATAAAATGGCAAGTTTCTGGTCCCCGCTGCTTCCATGTCCCCAGAATTTTCCAGGCAGAACAAAATCCCAGCCTCGAACAACAATGCCGGTAATTTATATGGTTGATCAATGTCCGAATCCCCCCTGGTAGGCATGCTGTGCAACCGCTTTACCATGACCGCAATATTGTTCTCTTTCAAAATTTCGGTGACCTTCCACGATTCCTCGCCTCCTACAATTACCATCTTGTTCACTCCAGATGCTTTGTAGAAGTGCACCGCTTGTGTGATGCCACTGGCGGTTTGAACGTGTACGAATAACGTCTGCTCACCAGAAAAGAGGCCAGACATCGCCTCCATTTTTAAATCTCGTACCTCAGGCGTGGATGCTGCATACGCCTTTGATTTGTCAAAAAAGGTTTTGATGTGTAACACCTGTTCGGTGTACTTTTCATTTTTCTTAGACGGCCCTGGCCCACTCCAACCCCAGGACCGGGTATAGCCACGCGGCCAGTTGAGATGAATGCCGTCATCCATCTTATAAGCTGCATCTTCCCAATTCCATCCTTCCAGCTCAACCACAGAAGAGGTTCCTGAAATTCTACCACCCCTAGGTGTAATCTGCGCCAATAAAACACCATTGGACCTGACCGTTGGAGTAATCTTCGAATCTGTATTGTAGGCAATTATAGACCGCACGTTGGGATTCATGGATCCGACCTCACTAAAATCCCTGGTGGCCCGAACCGCAGCAATTTCAACCAGGCCCAAAGTGGAATTAGGTGCTATAAAACCAGGATAAACGTGCTTCCCCGGTATTTCAATAATCGTATCAAAGGCCGACTTATCAATGCGAATCAAAGTGGCATCCGCCACCATACTGATCTTGCCACCCTTAAACGCAATTGCCGATTGCTCAATCACCTTACCATTTCCGAGATGTGCGATACCATTCAGAAAGAGTATCATCTTATCGTTTTCCTTAACAGGAATGGGCACCTGAGCATTCACCGAGAGCACTGAGCTCAGCACCATCAACAGGCAAACAAGGATATAATTTCGTTTAGTGGCCATCAGCGCTGCACTTAAATTCTTTTGGTTTATCCATCTTTGGCTTCTGCGTCGGACTTCCATTCTTCTTAGCCTTGATCATTTTCTGAATGAGTCTTGCTCTTTCCTTTCTAATCTCCTCTCGCATGGCCTTATCTTTAGCTTCGTCATAGTAACAGACACCATCCACATAAGTTTGTTTCACTTTGGCATACACCGACAAAGGATTGTCTGTCCACAAGACGATATCAGCATCCTTACCGACTTTAATGCTTCCCATTTTATCATCGAGATGCAACAGCTTGGCAGGGTTTAAAGTAACGAACTTCCAGGCATCCACCTGAGATACACCCCCGTACTTCACCGCTTTCGCAGCCTCTTGATTCAAGCGCCTCGCCATCTCCGCATCGTCCGAATTGTATGCAGTGACCACACCCATTTTATCCAAAATAGCCCCGTTATAAGGAATCGCGTCGTTTACCTCAAACTTGTAGGCCCACCAATCAGAAAAAGTGGAAGCTCCAACACCATGTGCCTTCATCTTATCGGCCACTTTGTATCCCTCTAGAATATGTGTAAACGTGTTGATGCGGAACCCCATGGAATCTGCTACATGCATTAACATGTTTATTTCACCCTGCACGTACGAATGACAAGTAATAAATCGCTTGCTTTCTACAATCTGCAACAGCACTTCCGACTCCAGATCCCTTCGGGGAGGACTYGCGCTYGCCTTTGCCTTTTTCGACAAACTGTTGTAGGCYTTCCAGGCAGCACCATACTCCTTAGCCCTGATAAAMGCATCAAAATAAAGYTGCTCTACMCCCATTCTGGTTTGAGGATACCKYACCGTATTGCGATCGCCCCAATTGGATTGCTTCACATTTTCACCCAAAGCAAACTTGATAAAAGGATCCGCACCCGCAATTTTCAACTGCTCAGGAGACAGGCCCCATCTGAATTTAACAAGCCCCGACTGCCCACCAATTGGATTCGCCGACCCGTGAAGAATCTGTGCACTGGTTACCCCGCCCGCGAGCTGACGGTAGATATGGACGGTCTCAGAATTGATCACATCGCCGATGCTTACTTCCGCAGAAATGGCCTGGGCTCCCTCGTTTCCACCTCCGCTGATGGTGGCGTGAGAATGTTCATCAATAATTCCAGCCGTTAAGTGCATACCGGAGGCATCTATAGTCTTTCCGCCTGCAGGTTGCTGTAGCCCTTTTCCTATTGCTGTAATCTTGCCATTGGTAATTACAACATCCGTCCCCTCAAGATTTCCTTCCGCCTCATTGGTCCATACCTGTGCATTCTTAAAGAGCACATTCTCAAGCTTAGGCGCTTCTGTCCAACCATAAGCCATAAATGGATAGTACACCTTGCCTACACTGATTGCTTCTGGTTTTTTCTTTTTTTCCGGGCTAACAAATTCCCCTGTCTTGGTCGTTGACCAAGAAACCCAATCGCCATTGGCCAATTGGCCTTTTCCCTTCCATCCCCTTGCGCTAATATTACCATTCAACCTAATGACACCGGCATCCTTATCCTTCTTCTCCTGAAAGGTCAATGTTACCACTGAACCCAATACGGATATTTTAATTTTAGTTGTTACGGAATCTGAGATTACCAGTTCTCCACTAGGTTTGGCCACCTTCCCTTTGATCTTAATTTTATAGCTCTTTTGCCCAAGCTTCAGATCAAAGTCTCCCCGAACATCCAATTTATTATAATCCTCAAGGACGAATTGTTTCCCCTGGATCCAGTTCTCATAAATGGTCGTTGTTTTGTCAAATAAATTCCCAGAGGTGATCAAGAAATTAGCATACATGCCTTTTTTCAAACTCCCTACCTTGTCTCCTGCCTTAACCATCTTCGCAGGCGTATAGGTAAGGGCTTTCAAGGCCGCAGTTTCACTCAAACCATTGGCAATAGATTTTCTGACTGCTTTCCAGAATTCTGTCTTTTCCTTCAGTCCATCGCTGGTAATTGCAAACTCGATCCCGTTTGTCTCGTAGGTTGCCAAATTGGTTGGAGCCAGCTCCCAATGTTTCATTTGTGCCAAGGATACATTGTCCGCGTCATATGGGTCAGAGACATCATAGGCCTTGGGAAAGGTTACCGGCACAATAAATTGGGCTCCCGTTGCCTTGAGCTCCGCCATTCTTTGATACCCATCACCACCGGTTTTAATGATGTATTGTTTATTGAACTCATCACCAATTTTATCCGCCCTCAACACATTTAATTTGTCTTTCGCTTCGAAGATTTGAGGCAAAGCTTGCAGTCCTCTCCAAGCATCCAGGGATAGGTTCTCTTCTGTTCTGTTTTTGGATTGTTGATACCATTCTGCGTCAAGATAGGTTTGACGTAGCAGCGCGATAGATCCCATTAAAGAGGAGGGGTAACCCTGTTTAGAGGAGCCCTTAGAAAACGAGTAATTGGCAGCTGCCTTTCCAATTATTATTTGTTCATTCTCTTTTCCTGCTCCTAGCGTTACTAAAACAGATGAACCCCGCGCAATTCCGTCTAGTTCAGAAGTCAATACCGTTCCGAATCCCTGCTTCCTCAATTTCTTGGCCTCCTCAGCATTCACTTTAAAGTCTTCCGCTGCGCTTACCTCGGGCCTGATGGCCTGGTTCCAGCCAAACCCGCTGGCTTCCTTCTTCTCCATTTGGGGGCCTGGCTTCGATTTTGTCTTGACAGCCTTAGGCATACCATACTTACTGGAAAGATCAATGACGCTGGGGTAGATGTACTTGCCTTTGAGATCATACACAATTGCGCCTTTTGGAACTGCAGTGTTGGCCCCGACCGCCAGCACCTTCCCATCCTGTACCAGAATAGTGGCCTGGTCAACTATGGTCTTATAATCAACATATACCTTGGCATTGGTAAAAGCATATACGAGATGATCCTTGCTGTGCATCCCATTGACCGGGAAAGTTTCCTGGCCCCGACTGAAGTTGCTGGCCAAGAAAAACAAAAAGAAAAAAACTACAATTCGTATCATAATTTCATTGAATCTTACTTTACCAAGGGGCACAAAAATAAAATTTTTCCTTACAAAAAGAAGAGAAATCACCGATGTCCTTTGCGATTAAATTTGATATATTTGAACACCATTAAGCCTAAATTATGTACCAAGGACTCCTGCACTTTCACTCAATATGGCGGTATGCCGTGCTCCTCTTAATACTTCTAGCAATTGCCAAAGCACTATCGGGTTGGTTCGGCAAAAAGGACCACCTGCCGGGTGACACCAAATTGGCCTTATTTGCCATGATTTCGCTGCACATTCAACTGTTAACCGGATTGATTCTGTATACCATTAGTCCGGCAGTAAATTTTGGCCCCATGTCGGAGATGATGAAGATGCCCAACCGCTTTTGGACAGTTGAGCATCTCATTATGATGATCGTTGCGGTTGCTGTAGTTACAGTTGGACGCAAAATGGCCAATAAGGCCGCAGATGATCTTGGCAAACACAAACGAACAGCACTCTTTTATTCGGCTGGATTACTTGTTATTTTCTTTTCCATCCCCTGGCCATGGACGGAGATTGGCAGGGCCTATTTCCCATTTTAGGCAAACCCCTATTTTTCATTAATGAGTACGGCATTCTCTACAAAAACAACACAGGAAAAGGCTGTACTGATTGGATTGATTGTTCAGGGAGAATCTGAAGCACAGGTCACCGATTACCTGGACGAATTGGAGTTTTTGGCCTATACCGCCAATGCGGTTACGGTCAAGCGATTTGTGCAAAAGCTTTATACCCCAAATCCAAAAACCTTCTTAGGGACCGGTAAGATCGAGGAGGTAAAAGATTATGTGCAGAAGGAAGAAGTGGATATGGTCATCTTCGATGATGAATTGTCGGCGTCTCAGTTGCGAAACCTAGAGAAATACCTGAACAAAAATCCAGAACAGCCCACTTGCAAGGTGCTGGATCGAAACAATTTGATCCTCGACATATTCGCCAGCCGTGCCCGGACCTCCCATGCCAAGACACAGGTGCAGCTCGCTCAATACCAATATTTACTTCCCAGGCTTACCAGAATGTGGACACACCTGGAAAGACAAAAAGGTGGAATTGGACTAAGGGGGCCTGGTGAAACTGAACTAGAAACTGACAGGCGGATTATTCGGGACAAGATAAAGCGCCTGAAAAACAAATTGGCAATCATTGACAAGCAAATGGTCACCCAACGAAAGAGCAGAGCAAGCCTCATTCGGGTCGCGCTGGTAGGCTATACCAATGCGGGAAAGTCGACGGTTATGAATTTGCTTAGCAAGACTGATGTATTGGCCGAAGACAAGCTCTTTGCTACCCTGGATACAACGGTCCGAAAGGTCACCACCAAGAACCTTCCATTCCTTTTATCAGATACGGTTGGGTTCATCAGGAAATTACCACATCAGCTGATTGAATCTTTCAAATCAACACTAGCAGAAGTAGAAGAGGCAGATGTATTGGTTCATGTGATTGACATTTCCCATCCTTCATTTGAGGATCAATTTCTCATTGCGAATAAAACTTTGGTGGAGATTGGCGCTGCTCAAATTCCAACGATTTTGGTTTTTAATAAGCTGGATAAATTTAAAGACAAGCTCAATCAATCGCAGCTGAGAAAGACGTGGATGGCTAAACTCGCTGAAGGMGGCAACACCAATATCCGGGCGTGTTTGTTCATTTCTGCCCTGAAAAAAGTAGGCGTTGATGATTTGAGAAACCAGCTTTATAATACGGTTAAGCCTCTTCATATTAAGCGGTATCCGTATAATGATTTGCTTTACTAGCGTCGGCTTGGCATCATCAGAATAACTTTCCCTTAGAAAACTTTTAATAGAACGCGGATGACGCTGATCTAGCTGATAACCGCGGATTTTGAAAGTGGTTTATAGTGTAATGGAGCATACAGCATCTAAATTCATGGCAATATATTAACCACGGAGAGCACAAAGAAGGCACAAAGGGCACTGAGGTTTGATAAATTAAATCATTCTTGGTGACCTCTGTGCAATCTCAGTGTGCTCTGTGGTTATAATTTTCAACGCTGCCCGCACCCTAGGAATGGCTAAAACACCCCCAGACCTTTGCACCTCTTGCTTTAATATGAAGTGGGCTATTTGCTTAGGCTCCATGATATGATATTCACCACTCCTCCACCATTCGTCACAACATATTATCGTCAAAAAGACATAAAAAAAAGCGGGTTCCGATTGCTCGAAACCCGCTGTCAAAATATCAGTTGATCAATTAACGCTCTACGGTAAATTTACCCAATTGGATCACTTTACCTTTCTCATCAATTAATTGGAATACATACATTCCGTTTGCCAGGTCAGCAGTATTTACTGTATTGAGATTGTCAGTGATTGCCACATTGAGCACTTGCTTTCCAACCACGTTGTATGCTACAAAAGAAGCATTCTGCTGTAAATCTGCTTCAACGAATAGTTCATTGGTAACTGGATTCGGATACAAGGCAATGTGCGTATTTGCTGCCAGGTCCTCAATTCCCACCAATACAGATCCACTGCTGTCAACCGCTACACARCCATTGGCATCTGTCACGGTYACTGTATAAGGGCCAGGCACCAGGTTAACCGCAGAAGCSGTAGTTTGTGGTGGCACTGTATTCCAWGCATAGAAATAAGGACTYGTWCCTCCATTCACCAATGCGGTAGCAATACCAGAAGTATCACCAGGAGCTGATGTGGTGGTAACAATGATTCCAATTACATTGGGTTCTCCAACCGTTACAGACACCGTACCTGAAGTATCGCCTATGGCGTCTACAATAAATGCATTGTAAGTGCCGGCACATAAACCAACCGCCGTTGCGGTTGTTTGGGCTGCTGGATCATCCCATACATAAGTATATGTTCCAGATCCCCCTAAGCCAGTAACTGACGCTGTGCCATCACAACTTCCGTTACAAAGGGCCTGAGTTGAGCCATCCGCCAATGCAATCACATTGTTACCCAACTTGTACTTAGCAGACAATGCCGTTCCACCAAGAGTATCCGTTACCACTTCAGCAACAGGAACATCCACACCGTTGGCCCACCACCTATAAGTATAGCTGGTACGAAGCGCTGGATTGTCAACACCTACTAGCAATTGCGTAATCTGTGATGGAACAAAGCTCCACCCAAATGGCAAAGTAGCCACGAATACGTTACAGCCCGCAGGATCACTACAGTATGCAAAAATGCTATCAATCGTGTTTTCAGTATACAATTGCCTAATCGAAGCAAACGTGCCCGCACTTGTTGTTACATCTCCAAATGCATCAAAAATACTGGTTGCATCAGAATTGTGAACGAGGCGAATGGAGTCAACATTTGGAACTGGCAATCCCAAAGAAACAGTTTCAATGGTTTGGTCGAACCCAGAAGAGTCGTTAAACGAGCTGCCGTCTGTAGAGGGTAGATTCACTATCAACTGGGTAGGTACAAATTCCGCTGAAATAGTTAAACCTGCACCAAATGGATCATCTCCTGCCTGGCCATCAATTACAAGAGCACTCATGCCAAGAGACATATACCGACTCGTTGGCCCCTCTGTTGCCAAATTTGAATTCGGGAAGTCTGCCCCGAACGTTGTAGTGGATGGGTTCACAAATAACAAGGTATCAAACTCGTCGATTTGAATGCTTGTAAAATCCCATGTTTGAGCACCCGTGCCAAGCACCAGGAGTCCTGCCGGAGCCGTGGTATCAACACCCATTACAGCTGTATCACCCACACTGGGCATGTCTGTTGAGTCAATCGTTATCTGCGCCATTGATACTGAAGTAACAAAGCAGAACGCGCTTAATAAGTAGAGTAGTTTTGTTTTCATCTGTTTAGCTTTTGATTTTTTATTAACTAGGTCAGACCGCGCTACGCCAAAGCTTCGCGGCGGCGCAGTGGAACTCGAATATAATCATGCTCTTGTGTGTCAGGAGATTGATCATGCTCGCTTCATGTGTCTTTTATTGATGTTCAGTGGTCATATAAAACGCGCCAATCGTCATTCGTTTGAATGTTCAAGAATGTATCGAGGTTCGCTTCATCTGGTCAACTTAGATTGTATGAGGCCCAAAATAACGAATATTTCCTGAGGTATGCAAGCATACTACTTAAGGACGGATAATTGAGAACTGTGCGGTTTTAAGTTCATTGCCAGATTCATCCAAAATACGGTAGATATAATGGCCCTCCGCCAGCCTTGCAATTCCGACCTTGGTTTCAATATCAGTGAAGTTGACGGATAGCACTTTTCTTCCAGATAAATCAAAGACCTGAAACTCCAATTGTCTATCTAACCTAGTGAAGATGGTAATGATGTCATCTGCAGGATTGGGATAAACCTTGATTCCCAAAAACAACCCAACGGTAACAGAGAATTGCCGGGGACACAGGTTTGCATCAAGAACAGCAACCGTGTAGGAGCCGGGTACCAGGTCAATCGCCAATGGTGTGGTTTGATAGCCTGCAGCACTGTCCCAGAGAACGGTATATGGCCCTGTCCCACCAGATATATCCGCGAACGCAACTCCGTCCGGGCATGTTTCACAAGTCGCACCGTAAGCAGTCATATTAGCCATGATTGGGGGCGCATTTGCGACGTACAAGGGCAAACGCACAAAGGATCCAGATGCATCCGTTACGGTTACTTCAAAGATCCCTTCACACAATCCAGTCGCTGTATTGGTGGTTTGCTTATTGGGATCAGACCAGCTATAAGAGTAGGTAGAATCTGCCCCTAAAATGAATACGGTAGCATCACAGGAGTCAAGACAAGAAGTTACTGGCTTATTGGCCACCCTCACATTAATGGAAACCACAAATTGGACAGCTTCTACATTCCCGAAAGCATCTTGTGCCATTTCCACAACCGGATACTTAACCCCGCCACTGTCTGTCCACCAGAGGTAATGGGTTTGGGTGGACTTCTCTGTGCTGAGCAAGGAAGAGAACAGTACCTGTCCGGCCAGATATTTCTTTCCGGTAACTACATAATCAAGGACCTCCGTAACCTTTTGCCTGATAACTTGTAGCGTATCAAAAGGTGTGATCATGGTTCCATAAGCGTCGAAGATGACCGTTGTTTCAAAACTGCCAACAATCATTACCGAGTCGAACTGTTGGGCGTTGACGTCCTCAGCTGCCAACACCTCCGAAAAATAGGCCGAATCACCAAAAGCCGTTAAATAAGTGGCAGGAAACGGAATATAGGTCAAATCTGGCGATGCCTTTACCGCAAGCAAGGTTCCATTACCAACGAAGTCCAGAGCGCTGCCAACGACCGTTACCCGAGATGGGAATTTCCTGAAGTAGGTATACCCATCTTTATTGACAAGACACATGGTAGCCGAAGGGAATTTATTGGCATAGGGTGTAGTGGCGGGATCCACAAAACTCAAGGTGTCCAATTCGTCGTTCTTCAGGAGGGAGAAGTCCCATGTATTCAGCCCGGTTGTGCCAGGCCCTATTACAGAATCAGGATTTCTGTCGATCCCGCGGTACATGACGGTATCTCCCGATGTTACCAGATTTTCGGTGATCGTTATTTGAGCGTACCCCTGCCAACTCACGAGTAGGACACTCAATAAGGTTAAAAACAAAGCACTCCTTGGCAGACCAACATTCATAAAATAGAATCTTCAACGCATTGCGCTTCATTGAGAAAACCCAAATTTCGGGAACTTTACCGATTAAAGAAACTTCCCACTTGGGAATTAATACAAAGTGCCTCTGCTTAAAATTTAAGCGCTATTCAATTATTTTCTTAAACAAAGGCGGGATATTAATTTTACGAATTTAAGGGTCCAGAGTTACGGGCTGTCAATCGAATAAATCAACAAAATACGATTCGTATTTCATTTGCATTGCTGTCCGGTAAAAATACTATTCACAGCTTTCCAGCATGTAACTTGTTGATTTACAAGACTCATTTGTTTTTATTTCAATAGCATCCCCCCTTTATGTCTTTACGTAGGAAAGAGTGATGCTTGGCCCGGTGAATATTTGGGTACTAATTTGACCAGTTCTCTTTCCGGGTCATTTAAGAACTTACCTAGATTTATATATGTGAATAAATGCAGCCGCACCATTGATGCTAAGTTGGAAAATGCCCATCTTCTTCTGGCCTGCCTATGGATCACTTTTAATAATAGATCGGCAATCAATGCACACCATATTTGTATTTTAATGGCATTCTCATTATCGCCCAGGAAATGCCTTAACGGATAACTCTGCTTGATTCTCTTGTACAAAGTTTCTATCTGCCATCTCCTCTTGTATATCTGGCTAACCGTATATGGGGCGAAATGAAAATTATTGGTAACAAACACCAATTCTCGTTGATTTTCCTCATCGAAGTAAGTAATCAAACGAACCCTTACCTTGGTAACATTGTCATTTTCCGGGCCGCCTAGCATAACCTCCTTATCACTGATAACTCCTTTATCTTCTTGGCTTATGGTGAGGTTTCTGTCTTTCAGGTGGGTTTGAATCGAACCCTTGCGCAAGCGCGTAACAAATGAAATCTTCTTCTGTGACCATTGATCCCACACATTAAAATCGCAATAGGCTTTATCAAAGCAGATTAAACTGCCTGACGGCAAGTTGATCTCCTTCATAAAGGGAGCATCATTTGCCGCTGCAGCTGTCAATCTTATTATTTGCGGCACATCTTCATCAGCTTTGATCAACGTATGTGCTTTAATCCCTCCCTTACGCTTACCGTTCATCGGACTGCGGCCTGCATTTTTCAATATCTCCTGGAATAAGGATATGGTGGTTGAGTCCATAATATACAACCGCTTGTGCCACTGTTCTTTTCGGCTGTCCGGTAAATTTTTTGAATATTGTTTGTACAAGTATTGATGTATAGCTTCAAAGACCCTGTGATCGCGATTGCAATTAGCATCTGATAGGGTGCTCTTGCGTGGAGTGTAATCTATCCCCAGGTGATTGAGCTTAGTGCTGGATGCCAACAGTCCTGTTACCACTTCTCTGATCGAAGTACAACCGCTGTAAATCGTATAAAGCATACTGACCAAATGATTGTAGGTCTTCAGTTTCTTATAATAATGATCCGTCCTGTATGTTTTAGCTAGACTGCTCACCTTTTCACGGTTAATCAATTTTATTATCTGACTAATGATTGGCTGTCCGGTAAAATATGTACTTTTATTCATGGTTTAATTGCTTTGGTGTCCAAATCAAAGCTAACCATTAAAGGAGGGCAGGTTTACCTACCTCCTTTTCTTTTTTTAAATATTTTTACCGGACACTACTGATTATTATTTCGGGATTCATCTATGGATATAAGGGAGTTAAGGAATCTGAAAAGCTGGAAAAAGAACTCAAATCAATAAAACAATCAAAAGATTTAGCGATTTCAATGCTGTGCAGTAAATGCCAATCTCAAAATCCTGCAAAAGCCACTTATTGTGGTAGGTGTGGTAACAAAATTGCAGGGCCAATAGCCAGCATTGACTACAATAAAAA
>JAESRW010000185.1 GCA_016764395.1 Flavobacteriales bacterium | reverse complement strand
GGGGCTGTCAGGAAAGTGATATCCTTTGGTGGGATGGTAATCATACCCACAGTTAATCATGGCCGTATCGATCAAGTGGCCCGCCGTATGAATCCTGGAGTTTAATTCCCTTCTCTCTTTATTCACAAGAAGTTCGACAATTTCACCGATCGGTAGTTCAACTGCTTGCTCAATAAAATGGTAAACGATGCCCTCATCAAAGCGCACGGATATTACATTAATCGCCTCGCTTGCAAACCTTATCACCCCGTGATCACATGGTTGACCACCTCCTTGGGGATAAAATATAGTCTTGTCTAAAATTACCGCAGGGCCAAAATCTGTTTCTTCAATACCCAGAATTTTTGCCTCACTGCTAAGAGAAGCATCGGAAAGATATTGTAAGGAAGTATGCTGGAATTTACCCATTGTTTAGGGCAAGATTACTTAACGTCAGCGGATACTGTAAGGTGCATGTGAGCAGGCTCGGTGTTGGATCCAAGGTGTACCGTTTTATTTATAGCTCCTGTTCCTACATCTGCAGTTAGCTGGACAACGATTTCKCCTTTTCCMCCAGGAGCGATCGGRGCAKTTGGMCGAGAGACAATATTCAAGCCAGCATCGGCAGAAATATTATCAAAGGTAAGTGGTATCAACCCTGTGTTGGTAACCTTGTAAGTATGGGTTTTATTTTCTGCCAAGGATACGCTCCCAAGATTCACATCCGTCTGGTCAAATGACATGGAGGTGGCCTCTCTAGCAGGTGCTGAAGCAGCTTGTGGATTAAATTGCTGAATAGCCTGTGGACTAGGCGTGATTCCAGGTGAGGTAATTCCGCCCACGTCGTTGACATATGCTGGCAGCGTCCCATCCCGATCGCGCTTAGCAATTTTTCCTTCTCCAGGTGATTGCATCATCACTGTTTTTACAATCAACATTACAGCGATCACGCCTAAAAGAGCAATTTTGATTTGCTCATGCTTTTCTATATCCATTCAGTCTTTTCTTTTTGAACCCGCATCCTGCAGCCACATTATATTTTCATACCCTTCACCACCCTACGTGATTTCTCCAGCTTGTGCAGTTTCCGCATCCTAATCTGAAGATACGTATCACCACTCTTTTTGGAGGTATAGTAAGTATCTCCTTTATATAAGATTTTACCACGTGAACCTTCCCACGCTGGAGACATGAGTGAATATCGTTCATTTACCGTCCTATTGGCAATGCCAAACATTAAACCCTCAGCATCGTCCGACTCAAAATAAATTCTCAATTTGCTGTCACTCGGTGAAGATTTGACCAAGCACTTGGTCCCTACCTCAAAAACGACTTGTTCAACGGATCTTCCTGATTCAATGGTCAAAACCCCATCTATATTTCCTTGTTTGCTATCAGAAACCTCAGCCTTATTCAGAACAATTTGATGGGAAATATAAAACTGCAAAGTTCTAAGAGCTGCCTCATCCAGCTTATATTCTTCTCTAATTGTTTGAGTAAATGGAACTAACTTAGGGGCGCACGAAGTAAACATCAGTGCAATTATTCCAAGGGCAAATACCGTATTAAAGCGTTTCATATTGTGTTGTTTGTGTTCGTCCAGTATAAGACAATTATCATTCCAAATAAAATGGTTCATTTATTGTTATAGTATTGAACGGGGCCAAAGATAAATAATTACCCTTATTATACAGTTAATCTAAGTTTAGTAAATTTGATAGTACACATATGAACACAAAAGCAAAAATATTCTTGTTCGGGCTTTTCGCCTTTCTTTTTATCCTCTCAACGTCGTATACCAGAGAGAATTTCGCTGAGGCCAGTGTTGAAAGCATCCAATTTGAAATGGACGAGGATCAGCCTTCTAAGAAGAAGGTGCTTCTGGATATGCTAACAGATGGTTTACAACGAAACCATTATGCGCCTGCCACATTGAACGACACCTATTCGGAGAATGTTTATAATCTGTACCTCAAGCGAATTGACAATCGAAAGCGATTCCTTCTTCAATCTGATGTTGATGAGCTAAATAAATTCAAACATGAGATTGATGACCAAATTAAGGAGGTGAATGTGGACTTTTTTGAGATGAGCGATGCTATGCTCCTTAAAGGTATGGAAGAAGGCCGGGGGTTTTACAAGGAAATTCTTGCAGAGCCTTTTGACTTTACCATTGAGGAATCATATGATTTAGATATGGAGAACCAGGCATGGCCGGCCAGTATCGGAGAGCAACGTGACCTGTGGAGAAAGACACTTAAACACGCGGCACTCAGCCGTTTGGTAGACAAATTGGAGGAGCAAGAAATAGCTAAAGAGGAGAATGACACTTCAGTTACCATCGTGAGCTTTGAAGAATTAGAGGAAAGCGCTCGTAGCAAAGTTTTGAATAGCTATGATAATTTTTACAACAGACTGGATAAATTGGAATCCGAAGATCGCTTTGCAGACTTCTTAAATGTGCTGGTCAATGTGTACGACCCGCATACTGGATACTACCCGCCTAAGGACAAAGCGAACTTTGACATATACATGTCTGGTCAGCTTGAAGGTATTGGTGCTCAATTACGGGAGGTAGATGGCAAGATTAAGGTTTCAAGGATTGTGTCTGGCTCGGCTTCCTGGAAGCAAGGTCAACTAAAGGCGGGAGATATCATCTACGCTGTAGCACAGGAAGGTGAGGATATGGTAGACGTTACGGATATGCGTCTTGACAATGCAGTGCAACTTATCAGAGGCAAAAAAGGTACGGAAGTAAGACTTAAGGTCAAGAAGGTGGACGGTTCATTTATTGTCATACCTATTATAAGGGATGTGGTCATTCTTGAAGAGACCTATGCGAAGTCCGTGCTGCTTCAGAATAACATGAGAGCCGGATATATCCTACTTCCCAAGTTTTATATGGATATGAACCATTCCGGAGGAAGAAGTTGTGCAGCAGACATTAAAATAGAGTTGGAGAAACTCCAAGCTGAAGGCGTAGATGGTATCATTCTGGACCTTAGAAACAACGGAGGTGGTTCCCTCCAAGACGCCGTTAAAATGGCCGGTTTCTTTATAGAAGAGGGGCCCATTGTACAGGTTAAAGGCCGCTTTGGGAAACCAATGGTATTGGCCGATACCGATCCTGCAGTTTACTACGATGGACCTTTGGTGATTTTGGTCAACAATTTTAGCGTATCAGCTTCGGAGATTGTCGCTGCCGCGTTGCAGGATTACGACCGAGCCATTATTATCGGATCAGAATTTACCTATGGAAAAGGGACCGTTCAAAGGTTTTTAAATTTAGATAACTTTATTTCTGGTGGAGCATCAGATTTACGGCCTCTGGGATCCCTAAAGCTATCTACACAAAAATTCTACAGAATTAATGGAGGAGCTACTCAGCTCAAAGGCGTCGCATCTGATGTAGTGCTGCCTGACCCTTATGCTTACTTGGAGTTGGGAGAGAAGGAGTTAGACAACCACCTGATATGGGATGAAATTGAACCAGCTAGTTACTACAAAAGCGGCTCAGTGACCAACCTGGAAAACATCCAAAAAAAGAGCCAAATGAGATTGTCAAAGTTGGAATCATTTGGATTGATGCAGGAAAACGCGAGAAGGCTAGAACACCAACAGGATGAGACAATCATTTATCTTTCGTTGGATCGATACAGGGAAGAACTCGACGCTGTAGCTGAAGAAGCTAAAAAATATAAAAACATCCAGAAAGACTCTACCGGCCTGACTGTCATCCAGATTCCAGCTGACTTTGAAGTGATGCAGGGAGACACCGTAAAAATCGAACGTGCTAAATCATGGCACGAAAAATTGAGCCGGGATATTTACGTCTTTGAAGCTACTGAGATACTAAAGGATATGTACTTTAGTAACACTGGAGTGATGCCAAAAAGTCAGTAGGCGGAATAAATTTTATCGCTAGTAGACAATACCTACTCTCGTTACAACTGATGCTGGTGATTGATTTAGAAAGCAGTGCTATTTGGAAACGCTAATTTGATCTAGCATAAAGGCAAATTCCATTGCCGTCTCCTTATGCTGTCTGTATCTTCCTGACTGGCCACCATGGCCCGCATCCATATTGGTATGTAAGAGCAGCAAGTTGTCGTCCGTTTTCATGTCCCTTAGTTTAGCCACCCATTTTGCAGGCTCGAAGTACTGAACCTGTGAGTCGTGTAAACCCGTGGTGACGAGCATAGCCGGATATTTTTTGGCTTCCACGTTGTCATAGGGAGAGTAAGACAAGATATAATCGTAATACTCTTTCACATTCGGATTTCCCCACTCATCATACTCCCCGGTCGTCAGTGGTATCGTTTCGTCCAACATAGTGGTCACTACATCCACAAAAGGAACAGCCGCAATTATACCTTTGAATATCTCCGGCCGTAAATTTATTATAGCTCCCATTAACAATCCTCCAGCGCTGCCGCCCATGGCAAATAGCTTTTCCGGCGCAGTGTACTTTTCGGCAACCAGGTACTCAGCGCAGCTAATAAAATCGGTGAAAGTATTTTTCTTATTCAACATCTTGCCATTCTCATACCATGCCCGGCCAAGGTCCTCCCCTCCCCTGATATGTGCAATAACCCAGATGAAACCTCGGTCCAACAAACTCAATCTAACGGAGCTGAAGTAGGGATCCATAGAGGCGCCGTATGACCCATAACCATATAATACCATTGGATTGTCCCCATTCTTCTCAAGTCCTTTTCGGTATACAAGAGACATGGGAATCATGGTACCATCATCTGCCTTAGCATATACCCGTTCAGATGTATAATTCTCTTTGTTAAAATCGCCTACCACTTCCTGCTCCTTGAGCAGGGTACGCTCTTTCGTATCCAAATCAAACATCAACGTGCTGTTGGGCGTCGTTAAAGAGGTGTAGCCATAGCGCATGAGATGGGTATCATAATCTGGATTATATCCAACATAGGCGGTGTAGGTGTCTTCAGGAAAATCCAAGTAGTATTCTCCTTTACCATCCCATCGAATCACACGGATATTGAGTAATCCTTGGTTTCTTTCCTCTAATACGAGATAATCCTTAAAGATTTCAATATCCTCCAGCAACACGTCATCCCGGTGACCTATCAGCTCCTTCCAATGTTCCTTGCCAGTGGCGTCAACGGAAGTTTTCATCAATTTAAAATTCAGAGCGTTTTCATTGGTCCTGATATAGAAGTGGTCTTGAAAGTGAGAAATAGAATATTCCATTTTCTGCTCCCTTGGGTGAAAAATCCTAAATTCTCCGTTTGGGTTGTCGGCTTCCAAGATCCGATATTCTGTAGACAAGGTCGCGTGTGATCCAATTACCAGGTACTTTTTGGATTTGGTTTTATATATATAGGTACTGTATATTTCATCTGCTTCATGAAACACTTCTATATCCTCATCCGTGCTGGTTCCAAGAACATGTTTTAAGATTTTGTACGATCGGAGCGTCTTGTCTTTGACTGCGTAAAAAACTGTTTTATTGTCATTGGCCCAAGTCACTGAGCCAGTAGTTTTAGGAATTGATTCGGCATACAATTTCCCTGTGGCCAGATTCTTAAAATAGATGGTGTATTCTCTTCTACTCACCGTATCCACACCATAAGCAAGGATCTCATTATTGGAGCTCACCTCCAAACCGGTGACATCAAAATAATCAAAGCCTTCTGCCATTTTATTCACATCGAGCATGATCTCTTCCTTAGCTCTTTTCTTTCCAGCGTCCAGGTCCTTCAATATCGCTTGAATCATATTGGAATGGTTCAATTCAGGTTCCCTTGAATGAATAGGATATTCCATCCCTTCCGTATATCTGGTATAATAGTAATAGGCATCTTCCTTGAAGGGAACGCTGGTGTCTGTTTTCTTAATCCTCCCAACAATCTCATCGAATATTTTTCCCTGCAGATCTTTTGTGTGTGCCAGGCTCTTATCGGTGTATTCATTCTCCGCATTTAGGTAAGCCAATACCTTTTTGTCGTCCCTCTGATTCAACCAATAGTAATTGTCAATTCTCGTATGACCGTGAATGGTCAATTCCTTTTTAATCTTTTCCGCTACAGGCGCCATAATTTCATTCTTAACATTCGCATTTTCAGCACATCCAATGGGTAATACCAAACCACCCGCCAAGACGAAGGCCAGCGGCAATCCTATTTTGGTATTACCATGCATAATTACTTTATTTGATGCACCGAATTAACAGGAGAGCGAATATAAGGAATCAACTGCTTTTCAATGTTTAATTTCGCCAAAGCGACATTTTAATCGACAACTATGGAAGCGAGTCTGATCACCACCGTACTATTGCCCTTAGCACTTTTTATCATCATGCTTGGGATGGGCCTATCACTGGTTATAGCCGATTTTCGACGGGTATTTCAATTTCCTAAAGCTGCTGCGATAGGATTGACCAACCAATTGATCATGCTCCCACTTATAGGATATGGCCTGGCAACCTAYTCAGGCCTGCCTCCAGAGCTTGCTGTTGGATTGATGATTCTAGCTGCTTGCCCCGGTGGAGTAACTTCTAATCTMATYAGTCACCTTGCAAAAGGAGATACYGCGCTTTCAATTTCTCTTACSGCGATCAGTAGCATAGTRAGYATCATTACCATCCCSCTYATTATCAATTTCGCCATAGATCATTTTATGGGAGGAGGACTCATTGCAAAACCACCAACAAAGCARATTGTTYTGTCCATTATTGCCATCACCATTCTCCCGGTGRGTTTAGGYATGCTTATCCGAARTAAAAAGGAGGCRTTCGCCCTGCGAATGGACAAACCTGTAAGAATTTTCTCTGCGGTGTTYCTGCTGCTCATYATTGTTGCTGCAATAATCAAAGAGAAGCAKRTRCTKRTAGAWTATTTTGGTCAGGTGTGGATGGCAGCTTTGGGTTTGAATCTTGCAACKATGTTCCTGGGCTTCATGTCAGCTAAACTGCTCAGGCTCTCCTTACCGCAATCGATCACCATCTCCATCGAATCGGGCATTCAGAATGGAACACTGGCACTGGTTATTGTAACAACATTTCTTGAGAACTCACAGATGTCGATTACGCCAGCCATTTACAGCCTTCTTATGTTTGGTACTGGTGGATTCATGGTGGCCTATTTTGGTAAGCGCAAAGCCCCCATCACTGAATCGTATTCGCCGGAAAGTTTGGACCAGTCATATCCTAAAACGTGAGTTTTTAATGAGTGGGTGTCAAAATTCCTGTAAGTTGCTATAAGTTTCTTCAATTTAGGTACCAGGTCAGCATCATCATCATAAATCAAAGAAGCCTGCAAGTCTGTGGGAATGTGTTGGGGATAGGCGAGCCGATTTGGAAGCAGCGGAAGAACGCCGCAATACATTGCTTGAACAATAGCTCCTCCAAAGAAATCCTGATTGGATGTGACGGGAATAATATCGGCCCGGTGAAGCAATGCTGCATATTCCTGAAAGCTCTCCGCATAGCCAAAATGCACGATGCGGTTGCCTAATATTTCACGAGCCTGTTCAAACACTTCCGGCTGTTGACTGAAATTCTCCCCAAGTACTATTAGTTCAAAGTCGACCCCATCCTCGTGAAGGCTATACAGCGCATTGAAAAACGCAGCAGGGTTCTTATCGTACTCCCACCGGTGATTCCAAAGTAAAATAGGCGGCCGCTCCTGTTTATCRGACACGCTATGCTCATTGAAACGCAACAAGTCCAACCCAAGATTAAGCACTTCAGATTTCTCAGCGATGCGCTTCACACTTTCCAGCTCATTATAGTCAGGGAATCCTTTTAAAAAATTGGGTAACGCTGATATAAAAGAATCCAAGTRGTAATGCGAATTAAAAAGCACTTTGTCAGCAGCCAAAGCCGAAGCATAATTGATAAAGGCGTAGTGATTGTCTCTTCCGGCTTTCACATCTCTGTCKGTATCTGACCATGGATAAGTCAGCTGATTCTCATGAAAGTAGATGGCCGCTGGAATTCCTTGGGCCTTTTCCCTGGTTAACGATAAGAATGTGGTTAGATCCAGCATATCCGTTGCCAAAATCAGCTCTGGTTTAAACACACCTTTATTAAACATCTCCGCCAARGTAACCGCTCCTCCGTGCATGCGCCATTTCCAGTATCTACCCGCAAGGGAAAGTATTTCTACTTCATGCTCAGAGTGGTTTTGATAGCCATTCGCCCAAGACTTATGAGAACCGGTGTAATAAGGTTCTATAATTAGAATTCGCATTAATTCTTCAATTTTGATAAATTTATACATTATTGCAAGAGTGTAGCCTTTGTCTTATATGAAAACCCAGTCTAAATCAGCCGTCTTATTTGGAGCAACCGGACTCATCGGAAGGTTTGTACTTGTGGAGCTTCTGAAGGACAAGCGATATCACAAGGTGGTCATACTAAGTAGAAGGCCACTGGACATCACCCATGAAAAACTAGAGCAACAAATAGTAGATTTTGATAATTTACTGAGCTTCAAATCACAAGTTGAAGCTGACCATTTATACTGTTGCCTGGGCACAACTATCTCAAAAGCTGGATCAAAAGCTGAGTTCATCAAAATTGACCATGATATACCGTTGCGAATTGCAAAATTCGCGAACGAAAATGGCGTGCGATATTTTGCACTGGTTTCGTCCGTTGGTGCAAATGTCTCATCGGCTAACTTTTATTCCAATACCAAGGGTATGCTGGAAGAGAATATAAGGGAACAATTTCAACAAAAGATCGGGATCTTCCGGCCGTCTTTGTTATTAGGAGAACGAGAAGAGGCCAGAACTGCGGAACGAATTGGACAGCGTGTTTTACCTTTATTAAATCCGCTGCTATTGGGCCGTTTGAAAAAATTCAAGGCTATTAAAGCGGAAACCGTAGCTAAAGCCATGGTCAATATTGCATTCACTGATACCGAGCTCACGGTTTTTGAATCCGACCAAATTGAGATTATAGCCTGAAAACAATCTACACACGCACTATAATTCGGAGTATTTCCTATTTTTGCGCCTTCTTGCTTGAGAAGGCTGGACGATTAAAGCTCTCCAAGGTCATTGCCTTGTAGTTCTTTGATTGAGGAGTTCGATGATAATTGACTGCGCTGAATGAAATAAAGGAGTGTATTTCACGATTATGAGAGATGCATCAAGAAGAAGCAATTTCCAGATACTATGAATCTGGATTAAAAAGATGTTGCAAGGGAATGTCCTTGTTGCGCCTTTAGAGAGAAATAATAATTATTCAAAAACGGAAGAGATGAGTGGAAAGAAGTTAGCAATACCAATGATCCTTGGTAGCTTAATACTGATGGTGTCATGTAACGAAGAAGCCGCTAAAGTTGAAATTGACCTGGATAATCAGTCCCATGAAATAAGTTATTCATTAGGAGTGAGTATTGCTGGAAATTTAAAGAAGCAGAAATTTGCTTCGATGGTGGATGCTGATGTATTGGCACAAGGAATTCATGACACCTACGCTGAGAAGGAGTTGTTGATTGCAGAGGAAGAAGCCAACAAAATTCTCAATGAATACGTGCAGAAAATGCAACAAGCCGATCAACTGGCGCAACAACAAACACAAATGGCTACAGCTGGGGTTAACTTAAAAGTCGGACAAGAATTTCTTGAAAAAAATAAAACGGTAAAAGGAGTTGTCACTTTGGCAAGTGGACTACAGTATAAAATCATTACCAAAGGTTCTGGTGCTTCACCTGGGCCTACAGATAATGTTACGGTTCATTATCATGGAACATTGATAGATGGAACAGTATTCGACAGTTCTGTTGACCGTGGACAGCCTTCCTCATTTCCATTAAATGGAGTTATCAGTGGCTGGACCGAAGGCTTACAATTGATGAAAGTTGGCGGTAAGTGGACCTTCTACATTCCCTTCCAACTGGCGTATGGAGAGCGTGGAGGTTCACGGATAGAGCCCAACTCGGCATTGATTTTCGAGGTGGAGTTGCTGGCGATTAATAAATAATTTTCTCTTCTGAAAATTTGTTAAAGTAGGCGCATTCATTTGTGACTCTAACGGGCAGATGCTGGATGCTGGATGTTAGATGCTGGGTACTGGTCACTTGGTATAAGGTACTGGTTACTGGGTGTTGGGCGCTCGGGGTTCGAGGCTAGTTTTTAGTATCTCTATCATGTAATATCTAAAAAATGCTTGGTGCAGAACATGCACAAGTGTAGCTGTAGGGGAAGTATGAAGCCTTGCGGAGACTGCTAATGGTTCACAACGGTACCTTTGGATTTAAGCTGAAACAAGCGACCTATACATCATTAGACCATATGCTAAAATACAGAACTCTGGATTCGACCATAAACCACTAGCATCCAGCATCCAGCATCTAGCATCAGCTTGTCAATAAAATCGAAAAGCTCAGCCATTAAGACCTCTAACCATCTATCTAAGTGGCAAAGCAATCGACTTCACCACCCTTCCAACAGGATAACGGTTGCGCGTTTTTTCATAATATGGGGAACGTTCGTAGACAAACTGAAGTTGAGCCCTTCCATTATTTGCAAATGAAGTATCACTTTTGACTTTGGTATCGAGTGCCGTTTTTATTTCAGGATTTTCTTTGAGAAGTTCCTCGGCTTTTTCTTCAAATACATAAGACGAAAACCATTCCTTCTGCTGTAATATCGGATCAAAGAAATTCCAGGCAAAGTAGGAATCCACTCCCTGGGGTTCCAACGTTTCCACGATAAATCGGTTTTTTACCTGATCTGTAAATATGACGAAGTCGCCGCGGTAATATTGAATGCTCATGGTTTTTTTTGAGACTTCTACCTTTTTGTGAAGGTAGTGTCCTTCATACGGGCGCTTTCCCGATTGATAATCTTCAATATAATACACCTCTACTTCAATCACCGCGTCTTCCGTCAACTTGCGCATGGCTATTCCGTTTAATTTCAATCGTTCGAGCACACGTTCCCAACCTTGAGGCACTATGTACATAAAGGGTTTATTGACCGTTACAGTCGCCTGATAGCGGTTATAGTATTTAATGTCCATGGTGTACGGTTTCTGACGGTCGTAAAACATGCGCTCAGTACCAGATATCTTACTCGTTTTTGTACCCGATTCATATCCCTTAAAAGGAATGATATCATACTTACTTGTATCTGGCGACCAAGCTATATCAAATGACTTTTGAACCATGGTCAGCCGTTTGGCCTCCGCCCTCACCTCCCCGATCTCTTCATGGTTCTTTTGCATAAAATCAATTACAGCATTGATGAAATGATAGGTTCCAAGAACGCGGTCTTTAAATGGCTTGAACATATGTGATTCTGTGGTAAATCCGATTGTATTAAACAGCGTCGTATATCCCGTCGAATATCTGGGAGTTTCAAGAAAATCCACAATTCCTGAAGCCGGTGTTTTCCCAATTGAGTTTACATAAGGAATCATTCCGTACTTGTTCAGCTCCATTGCACTGTACAAAGCCGGATTCATTTTGTCTTTTACATAACTGGATAAACTGGGATGGAGTTTATCCAACTGTGTTGTGATCAGCGTCATGACATATTGATAATCTGCCCCATTGGAAGTGTGTGTATCAATGAATACATCCGGATCCCAATGTGAGAACAGCAACGCAAATCCTTTGGCATTTTTTGAATCAGCTTTGATAAAATCCCTGTTGAGATCCAGGTTTTTGGCATTCCCTCTAAAGCCATATGCCTCGGGGCCATTTTGATTGGCCCTGGAGCAACATCCCCGATTCAGGGCACCACCAATATTGTACATGGGTACAATACAAAGGACAAGATTTCCCAATTTTGACTGAAGATCACCGCCTTCCAGCAACTCCTTAGTGAGCTTAATGCTGGCATCTACCCCACACGGTTCACCCGGATGTATGGCATTGTTAACCAATAGGACCCTCTTGTTCTTTTCTCGAAGAGAAATTGGATTAAAATCCCCATCTGCCGAGATGATAAATAGAGAAAGGGGCTTACCAACATCCGTTCTTCCAAAAGATTGGATGGTGGCTTCCTCGTGTTTTTCTGCCATCTCCTTATAGAAAAGCATGGTCTCCTCATAAGTGGCACTTTGATTATTCAGATATTTGGTATCAACAGTCTGTCCGGTAGACAGTGATAGATTGCAGGTAAAACCAATCAGCCAGAGGCTATACACCAAGATCTTCATAATGGGTGATTTAATGTGGGTTTAGGATAGGTGACAGATATGCATAACTCATTTCCCGTACGACCGCTTCAACTGCGTTGAGTACAAGTGTACGAACTTACGAATGTCTGCACTGAAAGATAGAAGAACTTAGAGGGATATTGATTCAACACTTTGAGCGTATTGCTGTGAACAGAGAGGCTCTGCTTCCAATTATCAACAATTATTTCAGCTTTCTATATGTGGAATACTTGAGAGCATCTCAATTCGTAGATTCGTATAAACTTGTAGTGAGTTGCTTGCGCTGTTCGGGGCTGCAGAGAGCCGAACCATTCGTAATTCATAGGTATTAAACTATATGCAATATGGAAGGTAAAGTATGTCTTGTAACAGGATCGACGGCTGGTATCGGTAAAGCTACCGCTACCGGATTGGCTAAACTCGGCGCTACAGTTCTTACTACGGGCCGCAAAGGGTCTACGCTAAAAACAGATCGGGATGAAATAGTCACCGTAACTGGCAATGAGGCCGTTCATGCTTTTGAATGCGACCTTTCATCTATGAGTGATGTGCAGAATCTCGCATCTTCAGTCAAGGAGCAATTTCCCACAATTGACGTATTGATCAACAATGCAGGATCATTCCAGACTAAAAGAGTACTTACCCAGGATGGCTTTGAAATGCAATTTGCGGTTAACCATCTCGCTCATTTTTTGCTTACCAATTTGCTACTACCTGAAATAAAGGCGGCCCCTCAAGGGAGGATCATACATGTATCTTCTGGGTTTCACTACCGCGGTAAGATTCATTTCAATGATCTAAGCTTAAAACGATACGATGGTTTGGTGGCTTATACTCAATCCAAGCTGGCGAATGTGTTGTTCTCAGCGGAACTGGCAAGGCGCTTGAAAGGCACCAAAGTCACGTCCAACAGCTTGCATCCCGGTAGAATTGGCACCAATATGGGTGACAAACACGCCCACGGGTTTTATGGATGGATTTGGAACGTGATCAAACCCTTTCTAAATACTCCTGAGAAAGGAGCTCTAACCAGCCTATATCTGGCTTCTTCACCAGATATTGCAACGGTTTCGGGAAAGTACTTTGCGTACTGTGAGCTCAAGGAGCCATCCAGTGCATCGAAGAACGAGGAGATAGCAAAAAAGCTTTGGAAGATAAGCGAAGAAATGACGGATTTAACAAAGTAACAGTTCATGTATTTATTTCATCTGTTTATATTTTACTTTTTATTAAATCGGTCAGACCGTGCTACGCCAAAGCTTTGCGACGGCGCAGTGGAACTCGCATATAGACATGCCCTTGTGTGTTATACCGCTGATCATGCTCGTTTCATGTGGCTATAATTGATTTCTAAAAGTCTCACCGCGCTACGCCAAAGCTTCGCGCTTGCGCGCCATAGCGCTACAGCGCGCGGCGGCGCGGCGGCGCAGTGGAACCTGCCTACCTGCCGTCGCCAAAGGCTATGGCCGTCGGAGACCGGAGGCAGGCTCGCTTATAATTATCTTCCTGCTAGTTAAAAGATTAATCCTGCTAGGTTCATCATTTCTTATAACTATTCACAGTACTTTTGTTCGCTCAAAAAAGTAGTATACCCAGGCTAAAATAGAACCGGCAATGTTAAATCGTATTTTCCTTTTCTTTCTGTCATTTTATATTCCTCAAATTTTAATGGCCCAACCCAAYATCCAATGGCARAAYACKATTGGAGGAAGTGCAAATGAYGAGTTTAGTTCCATTCAGCAAACGAGYGACGGRGGTTATATTCTAGGCGGWTGGTCSKSKTCYAACATTTCRGGCGATAAAACCGAAAACAGCCARGGAGACTTTGACTATTGGGTGGTAAAATTAGATGCTTCGGGARCGATTCAATGGCAAAAYACCATTGGRGGMAGCTTAAGSGATGWACTTCAATCCATTCAGCAAACMAGCGATGGMGGTTATATTCTGGGCGGAWYYTCMRARTCMAACATTTCRGGGGATAAAACCGAAAACAGCCARGGMGGWGATGACTATTGGGTGGTRAAATTAGATAATTCAGGAGYGATTCAATGGCAAAATACMATTGGAGGAAGYGGRRATGATGAACTTCACTCCATTCAGCAAACCAGTGATGGAGGTTATATTCTGGGCGGATTTTCCATTTCAAACATTTCTGGAGATAAAACTGAAAACAGCCAGGGGCTATATGACTATTGGGTCGTGAAAATAGATTCGGTTGGAGCGGTGCAATGGGAAAACACCATTGGTGGGGACTGGTTTGATGAACTTCATTCTATTCAGCAAACCAGCGATGGAGGTTATATTCTGGGTGGCTTCTCCAATTCAAACCTTGCGGGGGATAAAACCGAAATCAATCTGGGAAATGATGACTATTGGGTGGTGAAATTAGATACTGCGGGAATGATTCAATGGCAAAATACCATTGGGGGAGTTTCAGAGGATGAACTTCACTCCATTCAGCAAACCAGCGATGGAGGTTATATTCTAGGCGGATACTCTTTTTCCAACATTTCGGGTGATAAAACCGAAAACAGCCAGGGTAGCGCAGACTATTGGGTGCTAAAATTAGATACGTCGGGAGCGATACAATGGCAAAACAGCATTGGAGGAAGTTCAGGTGATGTGCTTGAATCCATTGAGCAAACTAACGATGGAGGTTATATTATGGGCGGAATATCGAGTTCAAACATTTCGGGGGACAAAACCGAAAACAGCCGGGGATTCAATGACTATTGGGTGGTGCAATTGGATTCAGCGGGTACGGTCCAATGGGAAAAAACCATTGGAGCAAGTTCAGATGACTTCTTTCGTGCTATTCAGCAAACTGGTGATGGAGGTTACATTATGGGCGGATTGTCGGGTTCAAACATTTCTGGGGATAAAACCGAAAACAGCCAGGGAGGCTCTGACTATTGGGTGGTTAAATTGTGTGCAATTGATACCACAAATACTGCTCAAAGCATCTGTGCCGGTGATAGCGTGCAGATATTTGGCATGTATCAAACAGTTGCCGGAATTTACTATGACTCCTTAACTAATATGAACGGCTGCGACAGCGTACTCTCAATAACCCTTACCGTAAATCCAACCTACAACATCACTGACTTGGCCATCGTTATCTGCAATGGTGACAGCGTGTCCATTTACGGTACATTCAGAAATGTTGCCGGAGCCTACTATGACAGCTCATTAACCACAAACGGCTGCGATAGTATACATTCAAAAGTCCTTACCGTAAACCCAACCTACAACATTACTGACCCCGCTATTGTTATCTGCAATGGAGACAGCGTATCCATCTATGGTATATTCAGAAGTACTACAGCAACATACTATGACAGCTCAATCACTATAAACGGTTGCGATAGTATACACGCAACAGTCCTTACCGTAAACCCGACATACAACATCACTGACTTGGCCATAGCTATCTGTGATGGTGACACCGTATCCATTTACGGTACATTCAGAAGTATTGCAGGAACCTACTATGACAGCTTAACCACCATAAATGGATGTGACAGTGTACATTCAACAATGCTTACAATAAATCCATTACCTTCAAACCCTGTTATTACACCAATTGGCCCTACCAACTTTTGTTCCGGTGAAAATGTGTTACTCATCACTAATAATGTTTCAGGAAATATATGGTCAACAGGTGACACAACCCAATTCATCACGGTCAGTACAATCGGGTCATATACTATAACTTTTACCGATTCAAACGGTTGCAGCGCAGCATCTACCCCCACAGCAATCACCGTAAATCCTCTATACAATATCAGTGACCCTGCTGTTGCTATTTGCAATGGTGACAGCATATCCATCTATGGTACATTCAGAAGCCTTACAGCAACGTACTATGACAGCTCGCTGACCACAAACGGTTGCGATAGCATACATTCAACTTTCCTTACGGTAAACCAAACCTACAACATCATTGACCCAGCTGTTGATATCTGCAATGGTGACAGCGTATCCATTTACGGTGCATTCAGAGGTATTGCCGGAACCTACTATGACAGCTCAACAACCAATGGCTGCGACAGCATTCATTCAACAATCCTTATCGTAAACACAACCCATAAAATCACGGACTCGGCGATTTCGATCTGTAATGGTGACAGCATATCAATCTACGGCATCTTCAGAAGCAGCTCAGCAATCTACTATGACAGCTTAACAACCATCAACGGCTGCGACAGTGTACATTCAACAATGCTTACGCTAAACCCATTACCAACCCCTGTCATTATTCCAACCGGACCTACCGATTTTTGTCAGGGTGAAAATGTGATATTATTCACAAATCCTGCTTCAGCCTATTTATGGTCAACGAGTGACACAACCCAATTCGTCACGGTCAGTATCGGTGGGTCTTATACTGTTGCTGTTACTGATTCAAACGGTTGCAACGGGACATCTGCACCCTTAGTAGTCACTGTAAATCCTGCATACATTATCAATGACCCTGCTGTTGCTATTTGTAATGGCGATAGTATTGCTATCTACGGAACATTCAGAAGTCTTGCTGCAACATACTATGACAGCTCAATCACCTCAAATGGTTGCGATAGCATACACTCAACAATCCTTACGGCAGATCCGTTACCCATCGTTAATTTAGGTGCAGACACCGTGATTTGCAATGGTTGTTCAATAAATCTTGATGCAGGAGCTGGTTTTACCAGCTATGACTGGTCAACAGGAGAAACTACTCAAACGATCAATGTTGATTCAGCAGGCACATATATAGTTACCGTGACTGATGCAAATAGCTGTATCGGCGGTGGTGCCATCGAGGTAGATATCGCATTGGGAATAGCTGTAACCAATATGCAACACGCAGTTAAAATATACCCCAACCCTAACACCGGCGAGTTTACCTTAGAGTTGATTCTTACAAATGGCCAGGATATGGAATTGAGCATCGTAAATATTCTCGGGAAGCTGGTTTATTTTGAAAAACTGCCAGCATTTGAGGGAACCCATTTCAAGCAGATTGATTTGAGCACTTATTCGTCAGGTGTTTACAATTTACAATTGGTAAGTAGCACAGGAACAATTAATAAGAGAGTAATCATAGAATAAATCAGGCGCCTGTTCACTAATTAAAGGGTTGATGATTATATAATTTATTAATTTCATTCTGACACCGTTTCCTGATTATCYCCTAGTSSGTGAATCWCTCGGMAARTTTCCNTAAAACAGACTTAACCCAAGTTTTTCCGAGTTAAGAGAAATGACAGGTGCGTTGGAGCCTGGTGGTAGAGKCATGWTTCCAAATACGGATTAATGTTCGAGATCTGATTTAACCTGTAAGGATTGATTCATATGGACTAGATGGATGCTCATCTTGACTTCGCATAATTACACCCATAAGGCACTTATATATAATCGAGAGAGTGTGACTGAAGGAACTTTACTTGGTAGTTAGGATTGTTTAACTCCTTGGTCAGCCCTATGACAATACTTGTCTATCCAGGCGAATAGACTGTTCTTATTTGAGTCTTCCGAAATATTTGCGACAGCACACTCCAAAGAATCTAGCTTAGATAAGGCAGTATTGGCTGCAAACACGAAAAAAAGAGCATGAAACCCCGACCAACGTTAAACCATCATCCTGACGAATAGTCAAATGCCGAAGAGTTAAAGCATTAACAAATATTAACGATACCCAAATTTAATTATCAGATACCAACTAGTATTTTTGCCCCATGTTTGCCAGACTCAAATTGTTCATTTTTCCGGTCCTACTGTTGGCCGCTGGAGTGGTACTTGCACAGGAACATGGCCCACATGGAAATCAACAAGGTAGGTCCCGGCCTACTGGAACTATTTCAGGCATTCTCAACGATGATGAAGGGAAACCCGTTGAATACGCAACGGTTGCTGTGTTTAGCATGAGAGACTCGTCCTTATCTACTGGTGCTATTTCCGACCATGAGGGCAAGTTCGACATAGAGACCAAGGCAGGGCGTTATTTCATCAAGATTGAGTCAATTTCATTTACGCCCAAAATCCTCTCGAATGTCAAGGTGCACCCTGATAACCTTGATGTAAATCTGAAGACCATCTCCATGGCAAGGAGCACCTCCGAACTTGCACAAGTAGAAATCACCGCGGAAAAAAGCCAGGTTGAAATAGGCATAGATAAAAAGGTATTCAACGTACAAAAGGATCTTTCAAATGTGGGTGGTAACGCGGCTGATGTTCTTGAAAACGTCCCTTCTGTGATCGTTGATGTAGATGGGAATATCAGTTTGAGAGGGAGTGATAACGTTAGAATTCTTATCGATGGGAAGCCTTCAGGCCTGATGGGTATCAGCCCAGCAAAAGCCCTGGAACAAATACCTGCCAATACCATTGAGCGCATAGAGATCATCACCAATCCGAGTGTGCGTTACGATGCTGAAGGCATTGCAGGCATTATTAATATCATCTTGAAAAAAGATCGGGCCAACGGATTTAATGGTATGCTCAATGTCACGACCGGCTTTCCTCATCGGCACAATGCCAACTTCACGTTCAACTACAAACTGAACAAACTTAACTTCTTTGGTACTTTGGGAGCACGGTATAGGGAAAGTCCAGGTTCGGTGATTTACCACCGGGAAACAACAACTAACGACACCCTGACCACACTGGATCAAGATGGGCAATTCACCAGAGGAGGGCTATCGTATACTTACCGTCTGGGCACTGATTATTTCCTTTCCAAAAAGAGTACAGTCACGGTTAGCGCAGGATTCTCTCCTTCCTCCTCCACCAATGATCGAAGCACAGATTACCGCACGCTGGACTATAATGATCTGTTGCAAAATTTATCAATTCGAAGCACCGAGGACAATGACAAAGCGGCCTCTTTGGATCTTAATTTAGGATATGTACAGCGATTTAAAAACAGCCAGCAAAAATTGACATTAGACGTACGATATTCGGAAGGTAACGAAGACGGATTCATGGAAATGGATGAGGTATTTCAACTTTTGGATTATGTGGCCGATCTCAATAATCCTTTGGCACAGAGAACGAATGATTTAAAAGTTCAAAATAACCTGGTTATTCAGGCGGATTATATCCATCCTCTAAACGAAACTGCCAAGTTGGAATTTGGATACAAGTCAGGCATTCAACATCGGGACCTGGATTTCAAAGTCGAGGAGCTCAATGATACTTCTCAAGCCTGGTTTAATCTTGCCGCTATCAGCAATCATTTCATCTACGATGAAGCAATACATGCTGTGTATGGCATCTACAGCAATAAAATCAAGGACTTTTCTTACCAGGTTGGGCTCAGGGCAGAGCAGACTTTTGTCACCTCCACATTGCTTGAATCCAATGTGGTATTTGACAAAGAGTATCTGAACTTCTTTCCCAGCGTTCATTTATCGCAAAAATTAAAGCTGCGGAATCAAGTCCAATTCAGCTACAGCAGAAGGATAAAACGTCCACACTCCAGAAATCTAAACCCCTTCAATAGCTATGCAGATCCTTTGAATCTGTGGATAGGCAACCCGGATCTCAACCCACAGCTCACCAGTTCTTTTGAAATTGGGCACCTGAAATATTGGGATAAGTCTTCTTTCGGGACCAGCATTTATTATCGCCATACAGATAGCGTGGTCACCAGAATTAGAACAATTGACGAAAATGGTGTGTCGACCACGCGGCCTGAAAACCTTACCAAGATGGACGAATTTGGTGTGGAACTTAGCTTCTCAAAAGGCCTCTCAAAATGGTGGAAGATCAACGGAAGCTTTAATTACTTCAGGAGCATACTGGATGGAGGCAATGTCAACTCAACCTATTTTGTCGATGCGTTTAGCTATACAGGACGCCTGAATTCAACCATCACTTTTGGACAAGGGTATCAGTTACAGATGATGTTTAACCATCGCGCCCCCAGGTTCACTGCACAGGGTTCAAGACGGGCCATCAGTTTTATGGACATCGGCCTCAAGAAGGATATCCTCAAGAAAAAGGGATCGTTAACACTCAAGATGAGCGATGTGTTCAACACCCGGCAATTCATCATCGAGACCAATGGACCAAACTTCTTTATTGAAACCAAATACCGTCAGGCAACGAGAGCCATCTTCCTGAACTTCACGTACAAGATCAACCGGTACAAGCCCAAGCGGCAAAAGCGGGATTTCAAGTATGACATGGAAGATATGGGGATGTAATTGGTTGGTTATTAGCTATTAGGGTTCTGTCACAGAATAATGTGGTTATGGGATTAAAGGACGAAATAGTAGACGACTCATTCTCCTGACCATTTTGGTCTTTTCTGAACAATCCATGTATTTATAATCATGTAAGAGGAAATGACAAAAGATGAATTATTAGGTATTGTTAAAACCCTGTATAACAATTTCTTGTTGGGACAGGTTTATAATGATGTATGTCGGGATCATTGGGATCAATTCCATGAGAAAGTAAAAGGTCAAAATGGACTGCTCCCATTTCGGGGATATGTGGATAATCAGTTTTACAATCAGGAAGTCTAACATATCACACAAAGGATGTCTGAAGAACCTGGTTTGAACCCCCTTGTTATAACTTTTGAAAGATGTATCAAACGGTCATACGTTAGGGATTCCCATAAAATTATTGGAAAGTACTCGGAGGATAGTGGCCAATGGAACACTTCCCTTGCAGGAATAATGAAACCCTTGAAGTTATAGAGTCTGTAAGAAGTTAGACTCTTTACCCAAGACAATTGGAGGACTATACTTGAAGTACATAAACATGATAACATTTACTAGCAAGCTTTTCTATAAGCTATAAATGGCATTGGTATGATCCCCACCGTGGCAACTGATTTTTGTCAAATTGATAAATGACCAGCTATAAGCACCTCTCTTATTCTAAGGGTAATCCACATGCTCTTGATGACTAGAAAACACGATATTCTTGGCACGAAGAATGTGAGATTAATCACGGGTAAAAGAAGATAACATTTTCTACCTTAGTATATTAAACCCATACTATCTTTTCGAATGAATCAAGCGAATAAAATTCTCGTCGCGGTAGTTGATGATCATCCAATAATAGTTCAAGGCATCACCATGGCGTTAAATGAGCATCCATGCATAGAAGTGGTGATCGCTACTTCGCATGGGAGGGACTTAATCAAAAAGCTTGAAAGAAAGATGGTGGATATAGTGCTAATGGACCTGAAAATGCCTGTGATGGATGGAATCAAAACCACCAAGTACTTAAGTTTACATTTTCCCCACTTAAAAATAGTTGGGCTATCAATGCTTAACGAAACAGGAAGTATTGTTGAAATAATTAAGGCGGGGGCACACGGATTTATTTCGAAAGGTTCATCACTTGAAGAACTGGTTGAAACTATCTTGAAAGTAAGGAGGGAGGGATATTGTTTCAACAATTACCTGAACGAAAGTACCTTCAAGTGTTGAATAAATCACGCTGAGTATTCTCCCCTTAACGGATTTTGGATGGTTCAACAGGCTTAACATCGTAACTTGACCTTCGAGACCCGAATCGGTGCTGAATATGTAGCTGGAATCTACTTCCTTACACTATCAGGTTTGGAAGCCAAGTAAAACGCTCTGTATCTGGAATTCAATTCGGGGCACCAATCTGAACTAGATCGTTTTTAATGGCGAACTTAACAAGGCCAACGATGTTCTTAACAGAGGCTTTTTCGAACAGTTTGTTTCGATAACCTTCGACTGTTCTTGGACTTAAACACATAATATTTGCAATTTCAGTGGTTGTTCTCTCTTTGCAGATTAAATCTAGCACCTGTATCTCACGGTCCGTAAGTCTTGCAATATCAATGAGCCCATTCGCAATATTTTTCTTTCTAATAATTTTCTGCAATAGCACTTCGGATGTTACGTCTTCAAAATAGAATCCCAACTTACTAACTTTGTGAATTGCCTCCCTCACCTTTTCCAGCTCACAGGTTTTTGAAAGGTACCCATTGATTCCGTTCTCAAACAGTTCAACTATAGAATATCGGTCACTGAACATGGAAAGGATAATTATTTTCAGTTTTGGATACTTCTGCTGTACTAACTTCGTCGCTTCAACGCCGTTCATGTTCGGCATTTTGAGATCCATCAGCACGATATCTGGTCTGGAGTTTTTAAGTTTATGCAACAACTCCAGACCATCTGAAGCCGTGAGAACTACCTCAATGTCCTGATCTTCTTTTAGTCCGATCTCCAATGTTTGTCTAAACAATAGGTGATCGTCTACCAACCCAATTTTTATCTTCTTCATACGCTTTGGAAATAATCTAACTCCATCACCCAGCACGAACACAAAGCGGTCTTACCTCTGGCAATGTAACAAAACAAATTATAGAATTCAAAGGGGTGGGGGAAAATTACGTGCAGATACACGTAAAAATACGGTACTCAAAGATGCTAGAATGGCAATTTCAGCTAATAGACAATACTGGGTTTAATGAATATAGATAGCTTATTCTTGTTCTTGGCCCTGTACAATCTAACAGCATGGTGGAAGCGGCTAACAAGATTTTGAAGTATCAATATC
>JAESRW010000024.1 GCA_016764395.1 Flavobacteriales bacterium | reverse complement strand
AATAGTTCTAGCAACAACTTTGAGCTTCTTGACAAGTGTAATTATAAGAAAAACTAATGCTAATAATTAAGCAGTAATAAAGTGCGTTAAGGACGCAGTTTATTATGCTTAGTGTTGGACCCTGCCTCCGGTGCTACCTCCCTATCTTAACCTACCTTCTGCTCTATTCTCCTTCTCTSMWRMYYYRSMKWRTGCTATGGGTATTCAATAGRTTTTCAAGTGCAATWGSGTGTTGANTTTWCTCCAKATTTYCATWGRCAGGTGGRCYGCYGTGGKTTTTTCACYRGCTCTARGAGATTCTTGATYCRAAGCCCGCTGCGTATTGTTATTGAACCCCTTGTTTTTCTGATCCRGGCAATAGATATYCAGCACCCACCAGATTTGGWAGTWKAAAATATTGATCATAATCTCACGAYGTTTTGTCTGGGTGAATAATCRAATATCGGWGGYCCACGTTGTGGTGGCAATACRGCAATGATYTCCAGKTCTGCTCCACATTCTCTGCATGTATTCRGTTTGATKCCMAGTCTTTGTTGAGCRATCTCWACCCAGTCTATCTTCAGCACTTCCCATTGCTTCAATCCAAAATGTGTTTTGGCRAGGTTYARYTCTTTGCGCTTGTTGCGTGAGGCCAGTATCCCATAATGACGCATRCGTACAAATCCACTGGGTAARATGTGCAARCAAWAACGGCGCAARAACTCAGSRGCAGGKARKASCATTTCTTTTCCCTTGCCTCCCTGATTGTAATCCTTGTAAGTAAARCCAACGGCTCCAYTCCCAATTGACTTTAWTCGATGATTGGAGATGGCTATTTTATGCGTGTATCGTCCAAGATATTCRACAACYGTTTTRGGAGWAGCAAATGGTTGTTTGGCATACACAACCCAGTTTTTACKCATTACAGTTTKGGCAATGYATTGTGGAATYAYAATMCCTGAAGCGCGTAGTTCSGCCATGTATTTAGCCCTAAACACCYGAGCCATGGCYTTGGTRGGAAACAAATACTTCCCCTTRTTCCTTACCGCTTTCCATTTTCCTGTTGGAGTAATGCCTCCTCCCGGTACGATGCAATGCAAGTGGGGATGCAGCCACAACTGCTGGCCCCAGGTRTGCAGTATCGCTACCATGCCKRTTTTGGCTCCTAAATACTTRKGATCTGAAGCAAATACCTGTATGGTTTTCCAGCTGGCMCGAAACAGCGCACTGTATACYTCYTTGGGTGATTTTAYAGCCAACTCATTGAACTCATGKGGCARAGTAAAGACCACGTGAAAGTAGGCAACAGGAAGTAGTTCTGATTCCCGTTGCAGCATCCAMCGCTCCCGACTAACCGCCTGGCACTTGGGACAGTGACGGTTGCGRCRGGAGTTATAATGGTAACGTATGGTTCCACAYCCTTTACAACCACTGGCATGSCCMCCAAGTGCTGCCGTTCGGCATTGGGTCAAAGCCAGTAAGGTGCGCCTTACCTGGTAAGRTTGTGGATGTSTCTTTATAAACCGGTTACCGTAACGATGGACTATRTCTGCTAGTTCATGCCTYGGCTTCAACCAGGCCTATTGGTATARCCTGTCCAGWGGRCTRTGTGCATTTACCCTGTTTACCTTTGCYACATGCAGATACATCATGGTGGTTTCWATGGCTGCATGGCCCAGCAGTTCTTTGATCGTCACAATATCAACGCCCTGTTCCAARAGATGCGTAGCATAGGTGTGTCTGAGYGAATGAACACTCACCTCCTTTTGTATACCGGCCTTTTTAACTGCCAGACGAAAAGCCTGTTGAACTGCGCCTTTVCCCAAAGATGTTCCCTTGACTTTCCCGTTGAACAGGTATTCCTTAGGCATGGAGCTTTTGATGTATTTGCGAAGCCCTGCCAAAACATAGCTACTCAATGGCACATAGCGGTCACATTTACCCTTGCTCTTRACCACYCGTATYTGCATSCGGTCACTATCYACATCGCGGATCTTWAGATTRCAGATCTCKCCTACGCGCAAACCAGCKGAGTAGATCAAGGCAAACAAAACACGCTGTTTTAACCGYTGTGGAGCAAAGAATAAACGCCTTAGCTCTTCTGCTGATAAAACAACCGGAAGCTTGCGGTCATTCTTAATGGTCGGTAGCTTGAGCAGCCGGTCTTCCWTGCCRTACARYCTGAAAAAGAARCGRAGCCCATAAACWNTGTGCTTGAAATAGGTRCTACTGGCTGTYTTYTCTTTRGCGATGGTATACAGAAACTGRTTGACTTCATCRGKATCCAACTCCAACAAKGACTTTTTGAAATACAGGCTCACYTTGGCCACTGCACGAGAATARCTGAACAGKGTACTKCCGGAATACCCTCCGATTGTCATTTGCTCCTCAAATTTTGCAAAATGAGCTTTAAAATCAGGCACCTCTCGCTTGGCCYGTTCGATTAATGTCTTCGCTGAATTWGGCTTATYAKTCAGCCATCCATAGTTTTTMTTAGTTTTACTCATAACGATTAGTTTTTGACCGAAGGACATTACGTATTGGTCTACGGTCCTTCAGAGGTTATGAGCTCAAAGTTACCCGCCTGTGGTGGGGCTCCGGTACTTTAGGCAAATATGCCTTTAGCTACCGGAGGTTGGATTCAACTTGACAAAAGAGCAAGTGGATTGAGATTGAAAAAGGAATAAAGAACGCACGCGAATCGAGTAACCCGCCTCGCAAGCAACTGACGGGGTGAGGCACTCAACTGAGCGCAGCGGTCCATGAGATACCTTTAAAGATAAAAACCAAATCCAATACACCACCAAACTGAAATGAAACCATGATGAAGTATTTCACAACAGTAATAACAATATCGGCCTTGATTTTCACGACTGTCTCTTGCGGTAAGTATGAGGAAGGGCCGAATTTGAGTTTAAAGACTAAGAAAGCCCGTTTGACCAACAAGTGGGTCGTGGATGAGATGTTCCTGGACGGTGTTGAACTAAGTGTTTCCGTACCAGAGATTGACGGTTTTACAGAAATTAAAAAGAACGGAGATTATCGCATTTATTATGAGGATCGCTACGTTACATGGGATAACATAGGTACTTGGGAATTCTACGATTCCAAAAAGAAATTAATCGTGACGTTTGATACGGACTCTGATATTTTGACCATATTGAAGCTTGTGGAAACGGAACTCTGGGTATCTGAAAGGACTGGTCTCGGTGTATTGGAAACCCGATATAGGCCTCACTAGCCCTGTAAGTATATGTATAAGTAATTTGTTGCGAATAATGCCGCAGAACCGGGCTTTATGTAACAGAGTGGCCAATTTGTACGTTTGGTAGGTATCTGAACATCTGGCGGCGTTGCATTAAACCAAGCGTTGTCTTACATAGCTGTTTCCGCCCGAGGCGGACAGGCTACGTACTATGCTGTTCTAGATTATGGCATTCCTAGAAAGACACACAACCGCGTTGTTATAGACGCGTCCTATACCACCAAGCTCAAAGTAGTCCGTCCAGCAGCAAACCCCTCAGTCCATCGTGGTTCACCATATCCAGTAGATTCTTCAGATAAAATGATATCATGTACCGGTAGCTTGCATTTACATACCCATCTGCTGGTAAGGCATAAAAAAAAGCTGTCCTGCTAAGCAGAACAGCTTTCTCTAAAATAGAGGTGACTGATTATCTAGTCACTGTAAATTTCTGAACGTTAGTTTGCTCCTCATTTCTAAGGTGTACAAAGTAAGTTCCAGCTGGCAATTCAGAAACATCAATTGATTTGTTAATCAAAGAAGTGTTTCCTAAACGCTCACCATAAACAATCTTGCCTTCAATATTTACGATACTGATGTCAAAATTGCTCCTAGTTGAAGCTTCAAATTCTACTTTGATCAAGTCGCTCGCAGGATTAGGAAAAACCTTTACATTAACCCTGTTTGAAAGCTCATCAACGCCTGGCAATGTAGATTCTTGCGTAATTACAACATCATCAAGTGCAAGATAGAAATCATCATCAGAATCATGTAGGAAAGCTACATAAATGGTTTGTCCATTGTATGCATCCAATGAAAGTGACCATTGCGATAGCTTACCATAGTCAAAGCTGGCAGTAGTATCAGGATTTGGATCATTATCAATGTGCATGATTCCTGTTGAGAACTGCGTAGGGTCATCATTGATATTCTGAGCATACACCGCAAGGGTGTCCGTGAAACTTGATAAAGTAGCATCTGTTGTAGATACCAATACTTTATAGCCGTCCATGTAAATACCCACTTGTGCWGGAGCAGACTTCCAATCTAAAGTAGCATTGGCGCCAGATACATTTACAGATCCAGTAATGAGCCAGTTTCTATTTCCTGGTGCAAATCCAGTCATCCAGGAAATACTTCTAGCAACAATGGCCACAGAATCGCTTCCTCCTGTAGGAAAGTTGCCGAAATCCCARGCTTGTTCTGTCGTTCCGCTGCCTGGAGCGGGTATAAGGCCATCCTCATCAATGTTYAACCAACCCGYWGGAAGSGCCATTGAATTAAAGTTTTCATTGACAAGCGTGTCAACTGTTTGGCTCATCCCYAWAGCGGAYACACCCATTAACATTCCGATTGAAAGTAGTTTTTTTATCATGGTACGCGGTTTTATTCGGTTTTACAGTGCAAATATTTTGTTAATTGAGCTCGAAATTAGTAATAATTCGTGTGATGTTCAATAATTATTACCTGATGAGGTTTCTTGTCGTTTATCCGACATACGCGATTGCCCTGGTTTTTATTGATGCAGTACGATGGAAGTTTTAATAATATTGAGGGATGATTTCATCAGGGAGGCTTAAGATTAATTCGTTAACAAAAATTAACAGGCCCTCCTCTGAGTACATCAGGTCATTTTCTTATTTTTGCAGCCCATTCAACGTTTATTAAGGAATAAAATATTGAATTACCCGTTTCGTTCTGATTGTTTTCGTGACTAAAAGCGGAGATATCCGAAGCTTAACTATATTATCATGACAGAACTAACAGAGAAGCAAGACAACGCTGGTTTAGATCAGGGAATTGAGGCAGCGTCTACGACAAGGCCTGACCTGAACTCAGTGACGACGCCCCCTCCAACCGCTACAGCGACCATTGATATTAAAGAACTCAACGAGCGCATCCAAAAGGAATCTGCATTCGTCGACCTTATTTATATGGAGATGGATAAGGTAATTATCGGCCAGAAATATATGGTTGAGCGGTTGCTGATTGGATTGCTCTCTAACGGTCACATACTCCTGGAAGGGCTTCCTGGCTTGGCAAAGACGCTGGCCATTAATTCATTGTCTTCCATCATTAAAGCAGATTTCTCACGTCTACAGTTTACGCCTGATTTGTTACCTGCGGATTTGATTGGAACGTTGATTTACAGTCAAAAAAAGGAGGAATTCACCGTTAAGAAGGGGCCAATATTTGCCAATTTTATCCTGGCAGATGAGATTAACAGGGCGCCGGCTAAGGTGCAATCCGCTCTATTGGAAGCCATGCAGGAGCGTCAGGTTACGATCGGAGATACAACATTTCCGCTTGAGGAGCCTTTCCTGGTAATGGCCACACAGAATCCAATTGAACAAGAAGGTACTTATCCGCTTCCAGAGGCTCAGGTTGACCGGTTTATGCTTAAGGTTGTCATTGGTTACCCGGAAAAGGAAGAAGAGCGGATGATCATTCGCCAAAATATGGCAGCAAAAGCTCCAAAGGTAGCTACCGTGTTAAAGCCTGAGGATATTCTGAAAGCACGAAGTATTGTCCGGGAGGTATACATGGATGAGAAAATCGAAAAGTATATTATCGACATTGTTTTTGCCACTCGAAATCCAGAGGATTATGGCCTGGGTAAGTTCCAGGATCTCATCAGCTTCGGGGGCTCTCCAAGAGCAAGTATCAATCTGGCACTCGCTGCTAAGGCCTACGCATTCATCAAGCGCCGTGGATATGTTATTCCGGAAGATGTACGGGCCATTTGTGTAGATGTGTTGAGGCATCGTATCGGTCTCACCTATGAGGCAGAGGCAGAGAATATTACCTCGGAGGAGATCATCGCAGAGATCCTCAATACGGTGGAGGTTCCATAATTGAACTCAGGCGAAAATGGGAATTGGAAAATTGTCGTTTCAAGCCGCAGCTATGAGGAGGTGATAAATCTCTCTCAGCGGGCAAAGAGTTTGGGAAGGAATTTGCTTACTGCGTTCGAAATGACAATTGTTAAAAATTACATTGGGCTACAACATTTAGATGGAAACCTCTGAATTACTAAAAAAAGTACGAAAGATAGAGATCAAGACACGTGGCTTGTCTAATCAGATCTTTTCGGGGGAGTATCATTCGGCTTTCAAGGGCAAGGGGATGACCTTTAGCGAGGTGAGGGAATACCAATTTGGAGATGATATCAGAGCCATTGATTGGAATGTTACTGCACGATTTTCAGCTCCTTATGTCAAGATTTTTGAAGAGGAGAGAGAACTAACGGTGATGCTTCTGGTGGATGTGAGTGGATCGAAGGACTTTGGCTCATCCACCCAATTTAAAAAAGACCTAGCTACCGAAATATCTGCGGTTCTGGCTTTTTCCGCTATTCAAAATAATGATAAGATAGGCGTCATTTTTTTTAGCGACCAGATTGAAAAATTCATTCCGCCCAAAAAGGGCAGGGGGCATATCTTGAGAATTATTCGAGAGCTCCTCAACTTGGAGCCGGTGAGCAAGAAAACAGATCTCTCCAATGCCTTGAAATATTTCACCAACGTGATTAAGAAAAAGAGCATTGCCTTTATTATATCTGATTTTCTCGATCCGAATTTTACCAGGGAGAGCCAGAAAGGCGAGGATGCACTGAAGATTGCCAACAAGAAACATGACATTGTAGCGCTCCGTCTGTACGATGAACGAGAGGTTACATTGCCGTCCGTTGGCCTTGTGAAAATGAAAGATGCAGAGTCGGGGCAATTCATGTGGGTAGACACCTCTTCGAGAAAGGTGCGCAATTACTACGATCATTGGAACAGGGCAAACGAAGACAACTTGAATAGAATATTCAAACGCTGTGGGGTCGATTCAACCAAAATTAGAACCGATCAGTCCTATGTCAAACCATTAATGAACGTATTCAAGAGGAGGGAAGGCCGTTGAAATTCACCAATTCTATAAAACAAATCGCGTATCTATTTGCGTTCCTGGCATTGATTCTTGGAGCTGCACCGGTTGCTTCAGCGCAGCATCCTTTCGAGGCCAGTGCTAGTACGGATACCAATCAAATCCTAATTGGGGATCAGGTTACCCTGACGCTCATCGTTACCAACCGCTTTGAAAAGGAAGTGCTTTGGCCAGAAATAGGGGACACCATTACAGGCGCTATTGAAGTGGTTAGCCGGTCTTTGTCTGATACCTTGAAACGCAGAGGTGACGGGTCCCTGGAAATTGCTCGTGTCTATAAGCTTACCTCCTTCGATTCAGGTTATTTCGTCATTCCTCCCTTCTATTTTATTGAAGCTGATGATAGCAGCAGCACCGTGGAAACGGAGGCGATCCTGATACTGGTGCATACGATGGAGGTTGACACTTCACAGGCTATTCGTGCTATCAAGGGGCCCTTGGAAGCACCCTATACCTGGGATGAATTTATACCTCATGCCCTGACCGCTTTAGCACTGATTCTCTTAGGCTTAATCATCTACTGGGCCTATAAAAAATACAAAAATCGCCCAGTGAAGGTGGTGATTGAAGAAATAGAAGTGGGGGATCCCTTTGATATCGCCATTGAAAGCTTACAAAATTTAAAAGAAAAAAAGCTGTGGCAACAGGATAAGGTGAAGCTGTATTATACGGAGTTAACCGATATCATTCGAACCTATATTGAGAACAGGTTTGGTGTGATTGCCATGGAAATGACCACCGATGAAATCATGGAGTCCATGAACTATGTACAGGTGTCACAGGCGGAGCGGGAGAAGTTAGGGCAATTGTTGATGCTGGCAGACATGGTCAAGTTTGCTAAGTCCATGCCGATAGGAAGTGAACATGAGGCGAGCTTGATGAGAGCCTTTGATTTTGTGCGTGAGTCCAGACCGATATCAGATGATCATAAGAGCGCTTCACAAATTGCTCATAAGACGGAAGTTACATAATGGAGGAGATAGAATTCGCACATAAAAATCTGCTCTACTTGCTGCTTGTGATCCCGCTGCTGGCATTGTGGTATTGGCGCATGTCCAACCAGGCAAGGGCAGATGTGCAAGTTTCATCCTTCCTACCTGTGAAGGGCATTCAGCACAGCCCAAAGATTTACTTAAGACACCTGTTGGTTCTTCTCAGGTTGGGTGCATTAACGGCGCTCATTGTCTGTATGGCTCGTCCACAATCCAGTACAAGCTGGGAAAACAGAACCACGGAGGGAATTGATATTGTGGTGGTGTTGGATATATCCACCAGTATGCTGGCCAGGGATTTACTGCCCAATCGTTTGGATGCTTCTAAGGCGGTGGCCATGGATTTTATTAAAAATAGGCCAGTTGATCGGGTGGGGCTGGTGGTTTTTGCCGGTGAGAGCTTCACCCAGTGCCCGCTCACAACAGATCACTCTGTACTAAAGGGCTTGTTCTCTGATATCAAAACAGGAATGGTTCAAGATGGAACGGCGATTGGATTGGGACTGGCTACCGGGGTAAATCGTTTGGTGGATAGCAAGGCGATCTCCAAAGTAATTATTCTACTCACCGATGGAGAGAACAATGGGGGGGCCATCGCACCCTTAACTGCTGCTGAAATTGCAGCCTCATTTGCAGTGAGGGTTTATACCATTGGTGTTGGAAGTAAAGGGATGGCACCGACACCGGTTGCTAGAAATGAAAGAGGTTATGTATATCAACCACGGGAAGTTTCAATTGATGAGGATTTACTGAAGAAAATCGCAGATAACACCGGCGGAAAATACTTTCGGGCAACCAACAATCGATCATTAGAGGAGATATATGGAGAGATTGATCAGCTTGAGAAATCTAAAATTGAAGTGACCGAGTTTCGTAAGAAAACTGAGCGTTATTTGCCGCTCGCACTACTTGCTGGACTGTTGATCTTACTAGAGATTTTATTGCGCAACACAGTTTTTAGAAGCATACCGTAAAATGGAACTGGAGCAGTTACGATTGGCGAATATGGAGGTACAAGAAATGCTCTTGCTTTTAGCGGGAGTCACGATCGTATTCACTTTGTTGTTCTGGCTCACCCGAAGATGGAAGAAAAAGGCGATTGCCTCCTTTGGCGACCCTACTCTGATGAAATCTTTGATGCCGGACGTATCCAAGGGACGTCCAATACTTAAATTTATCTTGCTTCTCCTCGCACTCTGGTCAATGGTTGTCGGGGTAGCCAATCCTCAAATTGGGTCTAAAATTGAAGAAGTGAAAAGAGAAGGCGTGGATCTGATGATCGCATTAGACTTGTCGAAATCGATGCTTGCTGAGGATATTAAACCCAACAGATTAGTCCGATCAAAACAAGCCATTTCCAAGTTAATTGATAAGCTGAAGGGAGACCGCATTGGCTTAATCGTATTTGGAGGAGAAGCATTTGTGCAACTGCCGATCACTACAGACTATGCAGCGGCCAAACTATTCTTATCTACGATAGGTACTGATATCATGCCTTCTCCTGGTACCGCTATAGGTGATGCCATTAACCTTGGGTTAAGTTCTTTTGGGGATGGATCGGAATTAGAAGCGGGCACTAAAACGAACAAGGCAATCATTATCATCAGTGATGGAGAGAATCACGATGAGGAAGCCATTGAAGCAGCTGAACTGGCATCAGAGCAAGGAGTGGTGGTACATGCCATAGGAATGGGATTGCTAAAAGGGGGTCCAATACCTATTTATCGCAGAGGAGCTCAAGTGGGTTATCGAAAGGATAAAGAGGGAAATACCATCATCACAAAGTTAAATGAAACGATGCTTCAGCAGATTGCGGCAGCTGGAGAGGGTACCTATATTCGGGCGAATAATCTACAAACGGGTTTGAGTGTGCTGTTTACTGAATTGAATAAAATGGAAAAAGTGAAATTTGGATCTAAAATATTTACGGATTATGAAGATCGTTTTCAGTACTTTATTGCGATGGCAATATTCTTTCTAATTTTAGAGTTTTTGCTCGCGGAGAAAAAGAACAAATACCTGAGAAAGATCAGATTGTTCGACTAGCATATGAATGGCTTGGTAAAATATATTGCTTCTGTATTGCTCTTAGGAGCCTGTATGGGCCAGCTTCAGGCCCAGGAGGGGAAAATCCATATTCGAACAGGGAATAAAGAATATGAAGCGGGTAAATATGCCGAAGCGGAAGCGTCATACAGGACTGCGCTGGATGAAAATGGGAACTCCTATGAAGGCTCTTTTAACCTAGGCGATGCAGCTTACAAACAAGAAAAATATGATGATGCAATCAATCAATTTGAATTGCTGTCAAAAAAAGCGGGGACCAAAGAGCAAATTGCTTCGGCCTATCACAACTTGGGTAACGCGTATTTGAAGAAGAAGGAGTATGAAAAAGGTGTGGAGGCGTACAAGCAGGCGCTGCGTAACAATCCCTCCGACATGGATACGAAATACAACCTCGCTTATGCGCAGATGCAATTAAAGCAACAACAAGAACAACAAAAGAAGGAAGAGAAAAACAAGGATAAGGAAGAAAACGAGGACAAAAAGGACGAAGAGAAAAAAGACGAAGAAAAGAAGGACGATAAAGAAGAGAAGGATAAAGAGAAAGACGAAAAGGATCAAGACGAAAAAAAGGACGAAAACAAAGAGGATCAGGAAAAAGACCAGAAGAAAAAAGACGAAAACAAGGACAAGAGCAAAGAGGAGAACAAAGATCAGCAACCTCAAAAAAAGCCTCGACCCAATGAGCTTACTCAGGAAGAAGCAAAAAAAATGCTTGAGGCATTGAGGCAAAAGGAACTGGAGGTTCAAAACAAGCTTCAAAAGAAGAGGTTGAAATCAACAAAAGTCAAATCAGATAAGGACTGGTAACCAAGGCGGATGAACAATAGAGTTACAGATGAGCAGGCAAGTGGATGGAGAAAGCCAATTGCCCATTTTTTATGATTTTATAAATTACCGCTACCATGCAGCTCCGCTTATGTATTTTCCTTTTTTGGGTTCTTCCCTATGTTGCACAAGGGCAGGGATTTAAGTTTGAGGCGTCACTGAGCAAGGGGACGGTACAAGTAGGTGAGCAGTTTAGTCTGACTTATTCGGCCAATGGCAAGATCACCAGCTTTAGCGCTCCAAGATTTACAAATTTCAGGACGCTGTCTGGCCCTAACTCCTCTTCAAGTATGAACTATGTGAATGGAAAAGTTTCTCGAAAAGAGGCCTATTCATACATACTGATGGGGCAAAAGGTAGGCACCTTCACTTTTCCAGCAGCCACCATTAAATCCGGGGGAAATGTATACAAAAGCAACCCAGTGACCATAAAGGTTGTAAAGGCGACTAAGAAAAAGAAATCAGCTGGTGTTACAAGCACTAATCTCTTTCTGGAGGCGAGGCCTTCCAAAAGAAGCATCTATAAAGGAGAGCAGCTACCAATAACCTACACTGTTTATTTCAATTTGGAGGTGTCCCATAGTGAAACGGTAAAATTGCCTGATCTAAATGGGTTTTGGACAGAGGATGTTTCGGTGCCACGTCAGGCGAGCGTCTATAGTACGACAATAGACAACGTGAGATACAATGCAGCTGACCTGATGAAAAAGGTAATCTTTCCCCAGCGAAGCGGAACTTTGGAATTGGGGCCGATGGAATTCAAGGTTTTCGTGCGTACCCGAACAAGAAGGCGCAGCATCTTCGATTCTGGATACCGTGATGATGAATACATCTTGAAATCAATTCCGGTCAAGATTAAAGTCAAACCACTTCCTGACAAGGGAAAACCGCAGTCGTTTGATGGAGCAGTAGGAAAATATGCTTTGAAAGTGAATATTGATAAGAGTGCACTTCAGGCCAATGAAGCGGTGACCCTCAAGGTTCGGCTCAGCGGTGCAGGTAATCTGAAATTGATTGAACCCTTAAAGCTTCAGTTGCCCCCCGACATTGACACTTTTGATCCGAAAATCACCAACAATCTGAAGGTTGATATGAGTGGCGTTTCGGGATCCCGAACCTTTGAGTACTTGCTGATTCCTCGACACGCAGGTGAATTTGTGATTCCTGCCATTGAGTTCTCATACTTTGATCCTGCCAAAGGCAAATACAAAACGCTCAAATCAGAGGAGTTTAAGCTGTCGGTATCTAAAGGCGATGAACAATCCACTACCACCTTGTCAAGCATCAATAAAGAAAATGTCAAATTTATTGGCAGCGACATCCGCTTTATCAAAGATGCTCCCTTTCTTCTGCTGGATAAAGGCGCTGTGTTCTTTTTGTCTAAAGCGTTTTATGTGGCATATGCCTCCCCTGCTTTGTTGTTGATGTTACTGTTGGTTTTAAGAAGGAGACATATCCTAAGAAATAAGGATATTGTACAAGTACGTCGACGCGGAGCGGGAAAGATGGCAAAAAAGAGTCTGGCTCGCGCCAAGGCACTGCTCAATAAGGATAAAGCGCAATTTTACCAGGAAGTTTTGAAAGGACTGTGGGGCTACTTGGGGATGAAGCTGAGTGTAGATACGGTGGATATGTCCAAAGAGGCGATTAAAGCCGCTCTTTCGAGTAAGTCAGTTTCAGATGAGACAATTGCCATTATGATATCGGTGCTCGACCAATGTGAATTTGCTCAATATGCACCGGAAGGACAGGGAACTGATATGGGTGATGTGTACGCCGAGGCTGCAAGGGTAATAGAGAAAATTGAAAACGAAATAGGATAACATGACTGTTGCGGGAAATTCTTGCGCCTGTAAAGGGGTGAATGTGCTTTTTGACAAAAAAACAGCAAAGACCGATTACAAGCATTATCTGAAAAAGGGTCCTCACAAGACAACACTAAGGTTAATTAACGCCTTGAAACAAGAAGATATACAAGGGAAGTCATTGATTGATATCGGTGGAGGAGTAGGTGCGATACACCATGCGTTATTGGWCGCTGGAATTGACTCAGCTACCAATGTTGATGGCTCGGAGGCTTACATTGAAAAATCAAAAGAAGAAAGCATAAGATTAAATCATGAGCATAAGTTGAAACACCGTTTTGGAGACTATACTGCGCTTTCAGAGGAGGTCGGAGAAGCGGATATCGTCACGCTCGACAAAGTTATCTGTTGTTATAAAGATATGCGGGATTTGGTCATTAAGTCCTCAGCCAAGGCAAAAAAATACTATGGCGTAATCTATCCGGTTGATAGGTGGTGGACGCGCATGTTGTCAGCAGTTGCCAACGTATTTGTGAGGTTGAAAAGCAGGGAATTTCAAAGTTATATTCACAGTGAAGTGGAGATTGAATCCATCATAAGAAACAATGGGTTTGAGAGAAAGTATTATTACAAAAATATTATATGGCAAGTCATTCTGTATGMGARGTARCARGYTAYATARCRTAYTAGCSTTGSTAGGWTTTTTCYTGCTKTCRTTCGTKGCTGCACAAGCCGACGAGATGACAGATCTCGTTACACAAGGGAACGAGCATTTCAAGGCAGGAGAATATACGCTGGCCATAGAGGCCTATGAAGCGGTAATTGCGGAAGATAAGGAGTCGGCAGAACTGTATTACAATCTTGGCAATGCGTATTATAAATTTAAGAATGTGCCGGCTGCAATTCTTAACTACGAAAGGGCTATCAAGCTGGATCCGAGTGATGAGGATTTGCAGTTCAATCTAAAGCTAGTCAATTTGAAAACGGTGGATAAAATTGAAGTGATACCCACTTTTTTTATTGGGGAATTAGGGCAGGAGCTAAAGGATATGTTTTCATTGAATACTTGGGGATTGATCGCAATCATCGCGCTGTGGATATCGGCAGCATTGTTTTTTGTTTTTGCCAGCAGTACAGCAAACTTGGTGAAACGGTTGCTCTTCTTTTTCGCTTTGTTTTTGCTGGCTGTTAGCTTGAGCAGCTTGGGTTTAGGCTATCAGAAGTATAAGTCGGCTTATAAACAAGTTGAGGCCATTGTATTCGCACCTTCGGTTATTGTCAAAAGTGCTCCTGATCCCAATGAAACGGATCTCTTCTTACTCCATGAGGGAACGAAAGTATTGGTAGTAGAAACAATGGCTGAGTGGAACAAAATTCGTCTTGCAGATGGCAGTATTGGATGGATACCTGTACAAGCAATCGAACAGATATAATTGGCGCTGCTGCTGGACTGGAGCCAATATTTAAATTGGAATATTAGCCTGCAAGAAATCTAGACATATTTATCTGTATTTTCCCTTATGACAAGGATTGGCCTACTCTCTGATACGCATAACATGCTGTCCCCATCTGTCTTTAACCACTTTAAGGATGTGGATGAGATATGGCATGCTGGAGATATTGGTACCCCGGCCATTACCGATGCATTAGCGGCCTTCAAACCGGTTCGAGCTGTGTATGGAAACATCGACGGCACGGATCTTAGACAACTATTTCCGGAACACCTCAAGTTCAGGTGTGAAGAAGTGAAGGTGTGGATGACCCACATTGGCGGGTATCCAAAAAGATATGACCCGCGGGTAAAAGCCGAGATACAGCGCAATCCCCCGGACCTCTTCATCTGTGGGCATTCGCATATCCTAAAAGTTATCTACGACAAAAGGCTAAAGCTACTGCACATTAACCCCGGTGCAGCTGGAAAATACGGGATTCAACAGGTGAGTACGCTGGTACGTTTTGCTATCGAGGGAAAGGAAATAAAGGACCTGCAAGTCATAGAAATGAAGGACAAGAAGGTGATTAAAGATTGAAACCAACACGGGTTATCTTGCAATTTGGATGCTCATTATCGTTGTCGGTGGGTTCCAAAGCATATTGCTCCCGAAACTTCTTAATGAGGTGGCCCTAGCCGTGATCAGTGATCCTGGTACCTTAATGGAGGCACCATTTTTCCACCTAGGCACGTATGGCACGCAGGTTCACTAAGGTAAATTATTCAGGGAATAATGCTTCATTATTTCAACTGATACCTCTCAAGCTTTGAATAATGCTCCATACACGCATCGTATAAAGAAATGAGGTATTCTGGAAGCTCTTCCTCCTTCTCTCTGTAGGTCCAAAAACCCGTGCTTTTGTGTATCGAGCCATACCAGTATTTAGCCCATATACCATCTTCTTTTCTCGGGCCTGCTTCCCAATTGAGCATCGCACCTTGAAAATCAATGTTCAGTTTTGCGCAGAGCGTTCTTAATTGTCCTTCAGGATTCAAGAGTATGTTGCGCGCATTCAATACAATAAAGGGTAACCCCCGGTCAGATAGGTAGGTGCACAACAGCGCCTGCATTTGGTAGGCTGTATCGAGCATAGTCGGCTCTTTCATATGCTGAACATAGGACAGGAGCATTTCCTTAGGATCGCTAATTAACAATACATTTTTAAAGTTGGTAATGAACTCCCAGTCCAGGTCAATCAGATGATTGGCCATGTGCTTCATAAAATAAACAGGAGGGTCCAAATCGGGGTTGAGGAGTGCTTTAATAATGACACTGGAATCTGTCTCCATGGTTTGYARMACCTCGTCTCTTGAWGGCCGCCATACGCCTGTRTGCTGGAGGAAATAACCGAATAGCGGTTCATCCACAACGGTCGTATCGCTTCGATTGGCGAAGGAGTACATMARCGCKGTKGAGATGTTTCGGGRKCCGGACCAGAGCGCTATTTTAAWGGATTCKTTTTTCATCTGTAATGACCGTATTTTCAAAAGGCATTGGTGGATGCTTCAGGTTCGATTCTCCAGCTAACTTAGTAATCGGTAAATAGAAATGACGCTTTCTAAGAGTCTATTGCATTCCCTCTAATTCACGCTGGACCTTCTTTGGGAGTTTGCTCTTGATGAGTTCATAGGACTGTCTGCTGTAATACACCCATTCTTCCTCGGTGAGGAGTTCCACATCTGAAGTATGCACCCACTGGCCCTTGGCTAAATAGGGTGCCTGTTTGAATCCATCTTTGGACGCAACATCATTGAATTGTTCTGGTGGAACTTTGAATGAGGCGGTCGTTGGGGAGATATCCAGGCCCGCTATCAGAAACATTTTATTGGCCACCAGGAAGCAGAGATGGTTCTCCCATTTGACGTCCTCGGTTACGCCTGGTAAATCTAAGCAGATGCTTCTGAGTTGTTCGATATCCATTGTTTTTGAGATTTTGATTCGTTGTGTATGGTGCAATTCCAGAAAATGATCAGGGAGGGCTTAATTAATCCACTCCCGGAAAGGAAGTCACCTCCTGAACTTTGAGGTCAGGGAAAGAGGTGACCACCTGAACCTTAAAATCGGGGAAGGAAGTCACCTCCTGCCATTTTCCGCATTGGTCCGGGAACGCTGTTACCCACTTCACCTTGATGTCTGGAAAAGACGTAACGTATTGAATCTTTATATCCGGAAATGAGGTGACAAATTGCACCTTCCCATACAGCTCAATCCCTTTGAAAGAGCAGTCGCCTGTTGCGATTAGATGCTCGATAAATTTAGCTTTCTCCGCTACATTAAGATCTGCAAAAGTCAATGGAGCTTTTTCGATTGATACGGATTGTTCGGCGACTATTGGGGCATTGTGGTGGAGACCCAGTAATGCGATTAACGGAATGGATATGCTGAGGGCAAGTTTATTCATCTTAACAGATTATTTGATGTTGCAATTCGAATTGATCGACCACTTTGTTAACGACTCCTCAATCGAGCAAGAAGAGGTATCTATCTAATCCGATCTGCTGACCTCACCAGATCTTCGTCCTTCTTGATGGCCCGACTGGCAAGGAAAATCAGGATTACAGAAATAAGCGGTAAAACGGCTCCCAGTTTATAGCTCAATTCACCTTCGAGACCGAGCGTACGAATATGGTTTAACGCATTATCTCCTGTGTAAAATACGACAAATATCACACCTAGATAAAGGAGCAGATTCAATTTGCTCAGTGTAATTTGGAGCTTTCTGTTTTTGTAAAGAAATATGGTCACAAGGCTCATGACACTTGCACATCCAACAAAAACAGCTAATAGCCAAAAATCCATCAATGAAACTTGGTGTTCTCCAAGGTTGTAGTGCACGGCTAGAAGGTCCAGCTGGTAACTATCACCCCTTGTCGTAACTTCTGCAAATGAGAAAACGCCCATCAGGCCGGTTATCACAGCTGCTAGGAAAAGATATATGGATTGTACTCTTTGAATCACCGAATCGCAAGTAAATAAAAATATCTGAAAGCAGGTTGGATAAATTAAAAATTCGTATCTTTGCCATGATTTCTCACCTGTAGGAGAATATTGATTAGGAGATTTTCAAGGGAATTAGTATCCACACATTTTTCTTAAGGGACCTTTCAATCCCACAATAATTGTAACATTTACTCTTTTCAAGGCATACGCCTTTGACCTCTGGTGAAATCCTAGTCACTATCATTAAATAACAATCATTATCACGTATTATGTACGACATTTTAGAATTAAATAAGAAGCTCGTTGATGAGCTTAAAGACATTGCAAAAAACTTATCGGTTCCCAAATATGAGGGACTTAAGAAAGACGAACTGGTTTATAAAATTTTGGACCAGCAAGCCATTGATCCCAAAACTGCAGAAAAGCTTGTGGGTACTGTATCCGCGCCAGCTGTTGTTGAAGCTCCCGTGAAGACGAAGGAGGAAAAATCCACGGTGACGCGAAAAGAAACGACAAAGAAAGAAGGGGCAGCAGAGGCCAAATCTGATGACACTAAAACAGCAACGGACGAAAAGAAAGCTGACCAGAAAGGTGGTAAGTCTCAAGACGGCAGGCCTCCCAAGAGCCAGCAAGCTCAACAAAGTCAGCAAAGAAAGCCAAAGGGTGAACGTGGAAACGAAAGCCATGGTAGAAAAGCTGACCCCAGAAACAAATTTGCGAAAGAGGGAGAAGAATATGAATTTGAAGGAATTGTAACCAGTGAGGGTATTTTGGAGATCATGCCTGACGGCTATGGCTTCCTAAGATCTTCTGACTACAACTACTTCAACTCTCCAGACGACGTTTACGTTTCACAGTCTCAAATTAAATTATTCGGTTTGAGAACAGGTGACACTGTTCGAGGAAGCATAAGGCCTCCTAAATCAGGGGAGAAGTATTTCCCATTGATCAGAGTAGAGATGATCAACGGCATGTTGCCAAATGATGTAAGAGACCGGGTTCCTTTTGAACACCTTACACCGCTTTTCCCCCAGGAAAAATTTACCATTACCGGTAAAGATGGAAACTTATCTACCAGAATCATCGACATGTTCACACCTATTGGTAAAGGACAGCGTGGAATGATCGTAGCACAGCCTAAGACGGGTAAAACCATTCTTTTGCAAGACATTGCCAATGCGATTGCGGGGAATCATCCGGAAGTATACCTTATCGTTCTGCTAATCGACGAACGACCTGAAGAGGTAACTGAAATGGAACGAAACGTTAAAGCTGAAGTAGTTGCTTCAACCTTTGATGAGCCTGCTGATCGCCATGTAAAAGTGGCTAATATTGTCTTGGAGAAAGCCAAGAGAATGGTAGAGTGTGGTCATGATGTGATGATCCTTTTGGACTCTATTACCAGATTGGCTAGAGCGTATAATACCGTGTCACCTGCTTCTGGAAAAGTGCTTTCCGGTGGTGTTGAGGCCAATGCGTTACACAAACCTAAAAGATTCTTTGGCTCTGCCAGAAAAATTGAGAACGGAGGTTCATTGACCATTCTTGCTACAGCTTTAATTGATACCGGTTCCAAAATGGACGAGGTTATCTTTGAAGAATTCAAGGGAACGGGTAATATGGAACTACAGTTGGATCGAAAGATTGCCAACAGAAGGCTTTACCCGGCTATCGACATCGTTGCTTCTAGTACAAGAAGGGATGACCTATTGCAGGATAAGGACGTGTTGCAAAAGATCTGGATTTTGAGGAAGCATCTTGCTGACATGACAGCGTTGGAGGCTATGGAGTTCTTGAGAGACAGAATCCGGAATACGGAAACCAACGAGGAGTTCCTGATCTCTATGAATGGGTAAGGGCAGGATAGACTGAGGTCTTCAAGTGTTTACACATTAATTTCAGTGTTGTTAGCATTCAGCAGATACTGGATGTCGGATACTAGATACTGGTAAATTTGGCTAGCATCTAGCATCCAGCATCCAGCATCCAGCATCCAGCATCCAGCATCCAGCATCTTACATCCGCATCCTTTTTTAAATCCACTACCCCCGTATGAAGCCTGTAATTCAATTCGGTTTATTCTCCGGTATTGTATCTGCAATCTGGCAATATGCCAAGTATCAGCACGGACTTACGAATATTAATCTCGGGGGATTAGCGGGTTTTGTTCCTCACCTTTTTCTCTTTGTGGTGATCGCTGTTGCTGTTTATTACCAACGCAGTTCTGCCGAATTTGGCGTTGGAAATGTTCCTTTTAAGGAGGCAGCGAAAACAGGTGTATATATTTCAATAATCACGGGTCTTTGCCTTGCGGGCTATACCATGCTTTATGGCTTGGTGATCAATCCAACTTATCTGCAAGAGTGGGCAGACTTTGTAAGAGAGGGCCTAGAGAAGCAGCATAAAAGCCAGGATATTATTGAGCAACAAATTGCAGAAATTAATAGCACCGGAGCACTGGGTAGCTTGATGTTTGGGGCTTTTACAACTTCTCTGGTGATAGGTATGATCGGTTCTATGATTATAGCTGGTCTTCTCAAAAGAGAACCTGAAGGCTCCCCGGAATAGCGTATTTGCTCCCTGCTTACTGGTCCTCCTTGAATGCTTTAGTTTTTCTTCCTCCTTCGCATGCCAAAGTCAACATTTTTTGGAGGGTCGTGATGCTTTATTCAAAAGTTGTTGTTGGTCATAACTAATAGGGATGAGTCTGGCGGATTCGATTGAGTTGACAATGGCTGTGAGGCATTAGGTCAGATATTCAGAATTAATTAGTAAAATAACCTTCAAGCCTCAAGTTAACCGCAATGGGCGCAAAGTTTGCGCAAAGAACGCAAGGCGAAATAGATTGATAATCTCTCATCATTCTCCCCCTTCTGGCCACAATTCACGATGTAAATGTTTAGATCGATGCAGTTCAATTCTAGATTGCTGATTTTTAAAAACCATTTGCGACCCTTGCGAAAACTTTGCGCCCCTAGCGGTTAAACCTTGCCCACTTTGACCAATTAGTTGCAATATATGCTACTGCTAAATGTCTCCTCCAAAGCTAGAGGAACTCTTTGGATCGCGGTCCCTGATTAAAAATCAAATCCCAAATGCTCAGGTTCGGGATAAACCCATGACGATCCTCAAATACCTGGGGATAGCGTTTGAAACTTTGGCCGGTCATTAGCTCTGATTTAGGCGTATAGATATCACGCAAGTCTGTTCCGGAAAAATTATCCTCATAGCTGAGCGTTTCTGTAATCTCAAAATCAATATCCATGATGCGAAGTGCCAACTCCATCAAGTCCCTATTGAGTGCTCTTAACAGCGTGTACTTGTTCATCAGTTTTGCGGCGAATTCATCTTCGTAATACTCGAAGAAAGGAGAGGAGCGATAAGCCGATTCCAGGGATTTCCAATGCAGCTTTTGCCAGTCGTTGGTGTAGGAAATTTCTCGTATATCCATGGACCGCTCACCCGATAAATGTAAAGTAGGTACAGTCAGATCCAGCGCCCCATTGGCACCATAGATCGTACATCGATTCCGAAATGTTTGCTTGCGGAAATGTTCGTGCCGCTCCAATACAACGCGCTTATCTTCCTTAATTCGGCTGTAAAAGTGAATCGGACCCAGGTAAGTATAAGGTAATAAGACAGGCATTTGAGCTTTTGGAGTTTTTGTTCAGCGTTTTTTAATTGGTTAAGAAGGCTCACAATACCAATTTATTTAGATGGTATCCGCGAATATCGGCCAAATCCGCGTCATCCGCGTTCCCAGCCGATGTTTTTGCTAAACCCTACCATGCCACTGCTTTCAATTGTGACTCAAAATCCAATCTCTGGTCATAACGAACTGGTCCCTGGCAGCATCGGGATGGGTGAGGATATTGATATGGTCATAATCCTGTAGGTTTCCAGATTTTTTGCCTACGATCTTGAATTCAGCGTTATTGGCTTTTATTTCATTGAGCAGGTATTGGCAGTCTGTTGGATGGCCAAGCACCTTGTCTCCCGCACCGGTGATCGAGAGAATAGGAGGGAGGGAGATGTTTTGAAGCGCTGCGGCGTAGTCGAACCGATCTCTCCAGTCCAACCATTTTGGCTCGTATACCCAGGCATTTGTTTCTTTATAGCATCTTGCAGACTCATTATCAGCCCCCATTTTAATTTTCAAGGCTGGCAGGAAGCCGTTCTTCCAAACCATATATCTACCCATAATGTTCCACATCATATCGATGAGATAAAACCTACGAAGGGTACGGATGCTGATATGTCTCTTGGTCGCGAAGAAAACCATGGAGCCTACCTTAAATTCTTTACTGTGTTTAGCCAGAAAGGCAAGTAAAATCACACCACCCCAGGAGTGAGAGACCCAATGTTGTGGAACATCTCCTTTGATTTCTTTAATCTTGTTGGCGATTGCTGGGATATCTTCTTCAATACTATTGGTAAGGCCGTGGGTGGCGTGTTTGTCGATTGCCGGCACACTCTTTCCGCGCCCACGAAGATCTACTACGAATACATCAAATCCTTCTTTAGCCAGGTAGGGTGCCAGTCCTTTTCCTGATGAAGAATAGAAAATTTTCCCATTCTCAATCGAGCCATGTATGAGGAAAAGAGGAATGCCCTTAGGGTTGGTGTAGAAGCGTTTAAGGTGGAGCCTATCTGCTTCGTTAACCTGGACGTGAATGGATTCTTGACAAAGGGACTGCGACATTACTCGATCGTAGAAAAGAGACGAGACCATCTAATCTTGCTGAACCAGGATTTGTTGGCATCCATCGAGAACCAGATAAAAATGGCCTTTCCAACAATATGATCTTCTGGAACAAAACCCCAAAAACGGGAGTCGGCCGAGTTATCTCGGTTGTCACCCATCATGAAGTAGTAGTCCAGCTTAAATTCATATTGATTGGTAAGTTGATCGTTGATAATATAGACTGTATGCTCCAAGTCGTTATAATAAGCTTCTATCGCTTCCAAATCTACATTGCCTGTACTGGCATTGACAAATGAAGGATTCAGCTTCTGTGCAAGATCTGCAAGAGATCGCTGCTCTTCTTCGACTACCCCATCAAGGAAATCTTTGGCGTCAGCTTCTAAATCCATAAGGTCGTCTAGCTTAAGGGTGGCCTTTTTCTGTTCTGGGGTCCTGAGGTATTCGGCCAAATTATCCGGCATACTATGGAGATACAGTCCAGCGTTCATTCGGACGACAATATTATTCAATGAACTTAGGTGAGCAGGCTTTCCCTGTGGAATACCCTTATAGTTATCCGACCATTCTTTCATTTTTTCAAGTCCCCTGAAATCTCCAATAAACTGAGGGATGGTTTTGAAGTAGTTGTTTTCATAGATTCTAATAATCCGGTCGTAGAGTGCTATGCTCTGATCATCTAAAATGACGCTCTCACCTCTTTTAGGAATGGTGATTGGCCCGAAGTAATCTTTGTTGAAGTTGAATCTTCGATCTCC
>JAESRW010000184.1 GCA_016764395.1 Flavobacteriales bacterium | reverse complement strand
GGATACCACAGCTATCTCCAGTCTAAAATGATTCCCTTTGAGTCTACTGAGGCTCATATCATTAACAACTCTATCTTTAGTAAGATGAAGAAAGAGGCAACTAAGGCTAGTAAGATGCTAGCTAAACTAAAGGGTGAACCAGAATGGTGCAAAGGTTATGGTTTGAGGAATACCCACTTGTTAGCTATCGCCCCCAATACGTCTTCTGCACTGGTTTGTGGTGGAGTAAGTCAAGGGATAGAACCTATATACAAGAATGCTTACGTACAGGGTAGTGCAGGAGGAGAGATAAACAGACTAAACCCAACATTGTTAAAGATAATGGAGGATAGAGATGTTGATATTCCAAATAGTATTAATGCTATCATTGCAGATGGTGGTTCTGTAAGGAACGTAGACTGGTTAGATGAACAAGAGAAGTTAGTATTTAGAACCTTCTTTGAGATTAACCAGAATGTAATCATAGACCAAGCCAGTACACGACAAAGACATATCTGTCAAGCTCAATCTATCAATCTAGCCTTTGCAGCAGATGAAGATGAAGCTGTTATTAGCGCTGTACATAAGAGAGCGTTTAAAGACAAGTGGATTAAATCTCTTTACTATATTCGTAGTGAAGCTGGTGTAGTGGGTTCAACAGGGGAGTGTGTAGCTTGTGAAGGATAAAATAGAGTTATATCTGAGGGGCACAGACTGTGATGGTGACTTTATGTTTTACAGTCTCACTCCATATTTGTTTAAGGAGTTTGCAAAAGATTTGTTCTCCTTGCTTAAACAGGATGGCTATGAGCCGGTAAAGTTACATAACGTACCTTTAGACTACTGGGATGAAGAGGCTTTAAGGGAGTTATTTGCTTGTGAAGGCTAAAAGGCAATTACTAGAGGATGAGTTGGTTGAAGAAGACCATCCTCTGTACTATGACCCAGATGAGTTGTCTGATTATTGGCACTATTGGGATGATGAAGAGGGGTGGTACATATGGTGAAGGATAATAATTGGATAGTTAAGATGAGGTTATATTGATTATGATTAATTGTAACTGGTACTTAGTAATAGGCTGGGTTGTATTCTGTGTTGGCCTTACCTACGCTTCAAAGGGTGAAGCTAACTCAGTTGAGCAGGTAGAGGGGTGTGTATTCGTGTCTCACGTAGCGGAGGACGACTTAGAACTTAAGAGAGCTATGGTAGGTAGGGGTAAGGCAATTGAACAGCTTACAGGGGCTTACAGGAGCTCTCCACCCTCTATTGTGAAGCACTTGGTAGATGGCGTATACAAGAACATTGGAAGTGCTGTACAACCTAGAGATTTAGGGGATAGAGTGTTTGCACACTGTCTGACACTTGAGATTGTCAAGGAGTATGATATATGAGTACCAAGAAAGAGAGTCTAGCTGAACAGAAGCGGAGGGAGAAGGCTAACCTCCGTATCATTGAGGGACAGAAGTTGGAGGGTAAGACTTTGATTAAAGATCAAAAGTTTAGGCTTGGAGAATATTATGATGAGTGATTGGATAGGATATACCGTATATACAATAGGTGTTACAGTAATAGTACTTGTATTTCTAACAATGTTCCTATAAATTTAAGTTAATAAAAAGCCCCATTGAGTATTTAAACTCTCTTTGGGGCTTCTTTGTTTCTACCACTATACTAAATTAAATTGGACAATCACTTAAAAACATGATATAATATTAAACATCTTTTAAGGTTTATCTAACTTCACCTCTTTCATCTTCTTGATTCCTTAGTAAACCAGCTCCAGCTAATCCAAACCCAGATTGAGTTCCCCTACTTCCTAAAGCACTTACAGCCGAAGGCGCAGCTCTAAAGGCACCTACACCAGCAGCCCCTAATGCAGCTCCAGCAACACCTACACCAGCTAAAGAGCCTCCAGTGCCAGTAGCTAGGCCAAACGCTATATAAGGATGAGCTTTAGCAAACCCAATAACTTTATCCATCTTAGATTTACTAATACCATGAGACTTAGCTAAGTTCTCTCTAGCTATGAATAACTTGTGCATACGATTGATGGGTGTCTTAACGTCAATACCAGCCTTCAGTGCATTTACCTCTACTAACTCACTCATAGCCTTACGCATTGCATCTCCAGCAGCATCCTTAGCTAGTCTCTCCACCTCTGGAGCTTTACCACCATCCTTGAATAGTAACTTGTCAAACTCCCGTCTGGACTTAAGAACACCAGCAGGGGTGAGGGGGTTAGACTTGATAATCTTAATAGCTGCATCTACATTACGATTGAAAGCCTTCTCTATAGCTGCATCATCCGCTATAAATGCCTTACTAGAGCGTACAAGGTCTACATGGTTATCTAACGTAGCTTGTATGTCTTGAGGACTAATATCAACATCAATACCCTCTAGTTTAGCTAACAGGTCATTATTGATAGCTTCCCTCTTATCACTAATAAGCTTTAAGTTCTTCATAGGAGCATTACTAGACTTAACACCTTTGATTGTAGCTACCTCAGTAACCATATCCTCAAAGTTCTGGTCAATCCTAAAGTCACCTAACGCCTCTGCTTCCTTTACAGCAGCTGTTTGAGGTGGCTTGAGTGTGTCCCTAAGCCTAGCCTCCTTCATAGCTTGCCCTTTGTCAGTAAAGAACTTACTAGGGGTTTTAGCAATAACAGTAGGTAATAGGTTACCACCAGCTGATAGGTTCTCTTGTGTGTCTATACTTAACCCATCCCACCACTTCATTACAAACTGAGCACCATCAGTGCTAAGACCTTTACGTACTAGATTTGTAACAAACTCACCTACCTGCTTCTGTTTCTCTTCAGATATAGTAGCATCTGCTAAGGCTCCCCCAGCTGTACTAACTATCTCACCAGCTGTATCAAGGGCTGTACCTGCAAGGGCATTACCTAAAGTTTGTCCTACTAACTGGGTAGCCGCTACCTGTGGTGTATTCTCTCCACTAAAAGCCCTTTCAATAGCTTGTGATTGTTGATTAGTGCGTCTATCTAGTATCTCCCGCATACGCTGGGTAAAGTCAGGTTCAGCAATAGCCGTAGGAGGCTCTACAGAGCCCGTAGGGGCATTATCCCCACTCATAGCATCTAAGGTACTAGTGAACTCATTAACAGCCGCTATATCCCCTGCTGCATGAGCCTTCCTTAACCCAGATATTAACTCATCTCTTGTTGCCATAATATCGACCCTTATAAATACTTAGCTGCATTAGGTGATAGAGTAACTTCAGGAGAGGGTTGTACTACATCTTCCTCAACCGCCTCACCTAACTCCAAACGCTTATTGTCTTTAAGGAACCTTTTGAACTCAGCCTCCTTACGCCCATCCCCAGCAAACTTAGCAGCTTCTAAACCTCTTTCAGCTTTGTCAATAGCTAGATTAACACCAACCTTCATTAGACGTATGTTAGCTACTGTACTCTTACCCTCACTAGCTTCAATAGCTTTTAACCACTCACCCTCTTTAGCAGTGAACTGAGCACCAAAGACAGGTTTAAGTTGAGAGATAACACGTTTGTTAAGGTTGTTAATCAACTCTGCTTCATCAGCTGACTCAACACCAAGGAACCTCTTACCCTTAAGTAATAGGCCTTCAGTATTACCAGTTTCAATTTGATTTAATAACTCAAGGCTTCTGTTAAGGACAGGTGTAGCATCAATGGCACCTACACCCGCTGCCATATCTACACTCTCTCTTTCAGCAATACCAGCAGCTCTCTTCTTGTTAATCTCTTCACTACGCTTAGTTTCACCAGCTACTTCAATAGAGTCTTCAACACTCATAAAGTTAGCTTGGACAGGGCTAGTAGCCTTAATTTCATATTGCCCAGTCTTAGGATTCCAAAGCTCTGTTACTATTTGTCCATTACGTTCATACTCAATCATCTTAGGAGCTGTGAGTGGAGCTACCTTCTCTCTTGTCTCAATTGTGGATAAAGCATCCTTAATAGGCATACCAGCCCTAACAGCATCAGCAACACGGGGGTGTTTAGTTTCAATACTAGTTAGGAAAGAGGTTTGACCAGCAGCTTGTGAAGCAGCTCCAGCAATCCTATCTTCCTCCTTACGAGCAGCAGCAGATTGACCTAACAAGTTGGTTAGCATCTGAGACATAATCTGTTGGTTCTCAGGAGAAGCATTAGCCATCTCACTTTGTAGCTTTTGTGCTTGTAAAGAGAATATCTGAGATTGGGGCATACTTTGTTGTGTTGGTACAATACCACCTTGGATGGGAGGAGTATTTTGATTAGGAACAAAACTACTACCTGCTTGATTTACTTGACCTAAGATACCACCTAATGCTTGGGCATTTTGTTGAGCTGTTGTAGGGTCACTGGGGAAGTACTTATCCCAAGCCTTAACCCCTAAAGCCCCTAAGAAATTTCCAATWCCTGTTCYRGCAATCTCATCAGGAGTTGAAGCCCTAGAGATGTTAGCTTGGATAGTAGCTTGCTGTTGAGCCTTAGCTTGAGCTTGCATCTCAGCTAATATATCAGCACTAGTTTTGAATTGTGTACCAAATTGACTAGCCATTTAGAACCTCACTATAATTTACWCGRTAGWAGCCATCWKMRCCTGTAAYAACAGCACTTGGYAATACMTCTAATACCTCTTGAGCCATTACACCTACCTCTTGGTCTGTAACACCCATTGCTAAGGCTATCTTATTCCAAGTCCAAGTGTATAGGTTAAGGCCATTAGGTAACTCACCTACCTTAGTAATGTTATCTTTCAGTCTCATATCTGATAACTTAGCAGCTCCAATGTTACCAGCAGCCCCAATAGCTGAACCTARTAAMCCTTTACCACCACCTTGYTGTGGCTTCTGGAAACCAGCTGCTAGAGCACCAGCCCCACCTAAGAATGATTGTCCACGTAACGCCTCTGCTTGGCTACCAGCTTGTAGTAGCTGAAGTTCTTGGTCAGATACAGCACTGCCCAACCCAAACAACCCACCAGCACCACGTAATAGGTTATCAGCACGTTGTTGTTGAAGGGCTTCATTGATATTGAATTGACCAGATTGTAAACCAAACTGTTGAGCTTGTTCACCAAGAGCTTGTTGTCTAGTGGAAGCACCTAACTGAGCTAATGTTTGATTCTGAGCTTGAGCTAGACCAAAGGCATCAGGGTTAACAAACCCATCACCTCCAGCTCCAGCAGCACTACCAGCTACAGATAGTCCCATACGACCACTACCAAACAAATCATTCTTTAGCTGTTGGTTCTGCTGTTGGAAAGCTGGTTGTAGGAGAGCACTTTGGTCTGCAAATAACTGTTGTTGTACTTGATTAAGGTCTTGACCTTGGAAGTCAAACTGAGAGGCTTCTCTACTAAACTGGTCAGCTATCTGAGGAAGGAATTGACCTACACCACCTAGAGCACCTTGCTGGATACCACTAAATACATCTGAGGCTTGTCCAGAGAATTTACCATTTGCTGTACCAGAGCCTGTGCCAGCGCTAGTAGTAAGTGTAAAGGGTTTAAAGGTTCCTTGGTTTACTAACTTTTGAATCTCCTCTGGAATACCCCCATCACTTCCACCCCCACCTTTACCACCACCTTTACCTCCACCCTTACGGTAGGACATACCTTGCATCCAAGACTGGTCTGGGTTTATATACTTACTCATATTATTAGTTTCCTACTGGTAGTTCGTAAAAGTTAAATAGGGATTTAAACCCATCCTCTTTAAATACTTTAGCCCATCCGGGTCTTCCAAATGACTCTATTACTTCTGCCCCATTCATTCTACAGAACTTCTGGAGCAGGTCTAGCATTGGAGTCTTCCACTTCTCTAACTCTTTACCACCTGTGAAGTGCATCACTAGAGCTTTCATCTGAGGGTAGTCCACAAACTCAGTTACTACGAATCCATACACCTCTTCACCTTCATGTGCTATCCAGAGCGTCTGTGGGGCTGTTTTAAGCCTACTTCTAATGTCACCCTTAGTAAACCTACCATAAGTGTAATCAGCAGCTCCTTGGGCGTAGGAGTCAATCTTAGACCATATCTTATCTACGTCCTTGGCCTCTACTACTGTAATGTCCAAGCTATGAGGCTGGGGCTAGGATAGTAGCTTTGTGTGAGCTATCTACCAAGCCATAAGCAATAAGACCATCTACACCAGCAATGGTATCAGTATCTGTTGTATCAATAAAGTCAGCACCCATCATCCGTCCATATATCTTCTTTACATCTAAGATTGTAGAAGAGATTACTGCATCTTGCTCAGTTCCAGTAAATCGGTCAAGGAAGGTTAGGCTGGACATACGTGTGACTACAACTGTAGGTGGCTCATTCGTCCAAGAGCTGTCTGGAACTACACCTAACTGTGTGACCTCTTTGTAGTCACCACCCTCATCATAACCACCTTCCCCCCTGTGGTCTGCTACTAACAACCACTCAACTCCGTTGAACACCACAGCCTGATTAGAAGAAGGTGTTGAAGGGGTTAAGGTGGTTGCATTAGCTGGTATTAAATCTAATTTATCAATTGGGTCTTTGTTAGCTACACCAGAGGAGATATACTCACCTGTATCGCTCTGGTAATGGTATATTGTTGTCATATTATATTAACCTTAATATTTGATTACGAACACTACAGCTTGGTTTAGTGGTCTAGTCTCTCTACCATACTTTTTCATAGATAGCCTAGACCTAAAGCCAGTATCACCAAACTGGAAGTCTTTTAATGCAGATGTGGTGCCATTATCAGGGACTGTGGCTGTTCCAGTGACGGATGTTCCTGTTGTTTGAGATACGGAAAAGTGCTCAATGCTGTTTGCTTGGTCGACTTGACTTGTGCCTAATGAACGACCGGTGTCAACACCTTTACCAGAATCAAGCCCTCTCAAAAACCCAGCTCTGTAGTCTGGGAGTTCAAATGTGGTAGAACCATCACCTACCCCATATACAGTCCCCAGCAGAGCAAATAAGTCTGAATAAGTAGTTCTACTAACAGCAGACCCATCACCAACTAAGAAACCTTCAGGGAGGGTAGAGTGAGGCATTGCAAACACTGAGCCTACTGGAATTAAATCCAAAGCATCTATGTTATCCTGTAATACTTGGTCAGCTGTCTCAAAGGCTTCAGTTACCACTACATCAGCAGCTATGTAAGCATTTGATAATACAATTGATTGAGCTGTGTTAGCAGCTGTTACGAACTGTGTAGAGGCTATCTGTGTTGTGTTGGTTAGTGCAGATGCTGTAGGGGTTGTTGGATTACCTGTAAGCACTGGAGAGTTAGAGTTAGCTTTAGAGTTTACAGCTATTTGAATAGCATTGTACTCATCATTAATCTCTGTACCACTTACAATCTTTAGGGGGTCACCTGTAAGTAACCCATCTTTTGTGGCGAAATTTACTGCTTTGACGTACTGGCTCACTATAAAATCCTCATATTAAATTAATCTTCCACCCTTAACGAATACATCCATACGCTGGATTGATAACGGGGCACCATTTATATCTGTTGCAAAACCAGCTTGTATTACTGAACCACTACCACCAGCTGGAGACTTTATACTCTCAATATTAATACCACCAGAGTACTCAGCTTCATTATACTCATCAATACCATAGTTGTAATTAACACCTGTTTCTAAGGTAAAGGGGTAAGATGTAAATATTGTWGAGTAATCAAACCCTAGCTTCAATACAAAGGATTGACCWGAAGGGGCAATAAGTGTRCARCCTAACTTCTTAACAATCTTAGTGGTATTAGAGTCACCCATATCAAAGTAGTTAGTTGAGTAGCCCATACGATAAGGTGCAGTATCATCTAAGTAACCAAAGTACCTTGATATGCCATTAGGAGAAGCGAATAACAAATCTTCATCCACTTGGTCATAATGTAGACCAGCATGAGTAACCCCGTCCCAAGATGTAACCCTTAAGCTACCATCCTGTAGGCTCTGTTTAGTATCAAAGCAATAAGCGTGGCCAGTGGTAGGGAAGGTTAATAGGTAGAAAGCTTGTTTAGGGAAGTAGGTAGCCTTAATAGCAGAAGCTGTAGCTTGGTTATCCACATGCTCCGATAAGTCTGTTCTAATGTTCTTAGACAGGTCACGGAAGGGCTGAGACTTCTCTTGTATTGTACGACCTAAACTTCTTAATCCAGTAGAAGATAAGAACAATACGTCCTCACCAGTAGATTGAATTGAATCTCTACTAATACAACCTATACCATGAATTGTCTCAACTAGAGTTAAGGTAGTAACATCAACTGAAGTAGCAAACCCATCACTATCACTATATATGATAATAGAGTTAGTACAGAAGATAATCAARTTACCGTTWWRAGCTGCTARKCCWGTAATMGTRTCMSWRTCCTTAGCAAASKTACCAGCTATRTTWARGCTACCAGMWSTACCWCCWGWCCACWYWGYWCCRTYTAACRKRTCWGAGAAGAACACAGTAGTCTTATTATTAGCTAAGTCAGCTATCCAAAGCCTACCATAAGCTGACAACACAGTATTACCTTTTGGTACTGTACCTGCATAGCCTGTGTGATTTGGTACAGATTTAAACTCATTTGGTGTAGACTCATTAGTAAAGTAAAGGGGGTCAAGGCCAGATTGAACAAAGTAAGCTCTATCATTTAATGTAGCAGCTTGCCAGTTACCAGTTGTAATTGTATCCCCAGTTGTAGGAGTTCTTTCTGTTAAGTCATCTAAGCCAGTGTAGAAGGTATCCTCATTCCAAGATAGAGTAGTCTTAACACCACCTAAATCTAGGAAGGTGTGTATGCCTTCTAAGTCAACTCCAATGTTATCATCATTAACACCACCTAAAGCTGTTGTACGATAGCTCCAGCCCTTCCTAGAACCTAGTCTACCATATCTATCAATGATACAGTTGTTAGCTTCTAGGGCAAACCCTTCAGCTAGTTGCACACCAGAGTCTTGGGTGTTTAACCCAAAGAACCCCGGAGCTACTACTGATACTGCTTGTAAAGGTTTAGCCATTAGACTGTCACCCAGTCAATATCCTCAGGGTGCTTAACAGCATCTAAAGCTAAAGCATCAGTAAGACTACGTTGAGCTGCTTGAAAGGCACTAACAGCAGACTGAGCCCCATCCTCACCACGTTCCTCTACAGCCATTGCAAAGGCTAGTAGTAGTACAGGTTGTGAAGGAACTAAGATAGTATCAGCATCACTTACTAATAAAGGAGAACGAACAAACAAGTTAAAGTCAATATTATATACACCGTCTGGTGTAGGGAATAGCTCTGTTATTGAATCTCCATTAGCATCTACACCAGAGAAGCTATAGTAGTAAGGTAAATCTTTATCTGAGCCATATAACTTTTTACGGTTTAACTCAGTATCTGAGATATAACGCATAAATAACTCTTCAGTCTGATTGATTACATCAATTACTGTAATGTTGTTCCTAGAGCCAGCTAAAGAATATGATGAAGTATTATCAACTGTGCTTATAGTAATTGTTTCTCTTAAAGCGCTCCATTGCCAAGCTGACTCTACTTGGTCTATAGCATCATTAATGATAAGACCTACTAAAGAAGAATAGGTAGTCTCATTAACTGTCTCTACAGACCTCTCTCTCAATCTAACAAGAATGTTGTTTACCATATCTATATAAGTCATGTGTATTATAGCCCTAATTAACTGTGAAGGAATCCTTAATAAGAATCCATATAACTGTGATTGAAGCTATTGTACCTGCTAACCACTTTATGAACTTACCTACGTTATTGGTAGTCTCATAGAGTGTAACTATACCTGCTACACTTTCTGTCAAATCTGTAATTGCTTTAGTGTTTAACTCTTGTGAGATTAACATTTCTTTACGCCATTCCATATCAGCCTTTATTTGTCTAGCTAGTTTAGCATCTACCTCATCCACTCTCTTAATTAACTTTTCCATATCAACGTTACCCTTTCCCTTTGTAAGACGCTACAGCCTTCTCAGCTGACCTACCCGCTACATAACCCCCTAATCCAATCTGTAAGAGCGTCCAGAGGCCTTGTGGGAGCTCTAAGAGGGGTGCTATGTCCCAGAAGAGTACAAGGTAAGGGTAAAGTAAATAGTTATTGAATATGATAGCCGTAAAGACTAACATGGTAATAGGCCTCCAAGCTGCTACAATCCAATGTTCAGATTTAGCTTCTGCTGTGATAACCGTCATTGCTGCTTCTAGTTCTTTGAATGAGCCTTCTTGGGCTAACTCAACTAATCTTAGTTTAGCTTCTGCCTTAGCTTTGGGGTCTGGTAGGACTTTATCCAATAGTGAGGCAACAGCTGGTATTAGTAATTGTAACATGTTTATCTATACTCCTGTGGTAACTGAGAGCGGATAACTTCAGAGTAGTAAGAAGCCCCACAATGGTCTTTCTGCCAGAAGAATAGTTTATTAATATATTTGTAGGCGGTTCCCCACCCTCTGTCTCTTAGTCTGAATGCTCTAGCTGATATACTCTCATCAGCCCAACCCCCAAACATTGTGTTCAATAACTGGTCAAATGCTATGAGAAATTGCATCTAATCTTGCTCCTTCTAAACTAGAAAAAGGGAAGAGCCGTTATCGACTCCTCCCCATCATTTCCTATCTAATACTAGGTAGGTACAGCAATTACTAGAGCTGCATCTTCACGAAGTACTTTAACACCATAGATTGTATCAGAAGTAAACAAGTTAGATAACCACTCTTGTTTGTACTGAGTCTGTGAACGTACAGCTTGCTGTTCAGCTAATACGAAAGCATCCTTATGTCCTAGGATACAACCACGAACATCATCACCAGCTGTGTTAGCTGCTGCTGTCTCAATTACTGGACAGTTGGTAGAAACAAAGATGTCAATACCGTATAATGAACCAATCTTACCATTAGCAACACCTCGACCATCTACAAAGTCACTAGATACATAACGGTCAATACCCATGATAGTAGAACGTACTGAAGGTGGAATAACTAGGAAGCGGTTATCCATAGGGACATCAGCATCATCTAACAACTTAACAGCTTCACGGAAAGCTAAATCAGTGAATACATCAGTTACAGCAACTGTATCTTCTGCATAAGTAGCTAGACCATTAGCACCATCAATGTACCAAGAAGCACTATGAGTCCAATCAGAACCACCAGAACCATCACCTAATGATGTACCTAGAGCAAACAAGTCATCATCAACTTGGTTGGCTAAAGCATAACCAGCATCATCAGTATAGAACTTACGCATAGAGCTAAGAGCTTGTACTTCTGTAATATCTTCAATTAAACGAGAGTATTCATAATGCTTGTCAATAACAACTACTACTTCACTTTCAGTAGCAGCAATAAGTGTAACTTGTGTTTCAGCAGCCTTCACTGAAGCAGCACCACGAGTAGGCTTAGGAATGTGAATTGTATCACCTTTCTTACCTGTCATGGGCATACGGTTAACAAGGTTTGCTAAAACCAAGTTTTGTTTATAAGCTGCTACAATTTCATCAGACCAAAGTTCTGGAATGAATACCGCAGCAGTTGTGTTTGTAACATGAGATGTACCTAAAGCCATTTTACTTACCTTTTAAGTTTATTTTACTCTGCCTTCAGAATAGGCGAGCATGATTTCATCAGAAAGTTGAGCATATCGCTCTGGGTCTTTCTGCATTAAGTTCATAATATCTGAACGTCGATAGATTTTCCTAGACTTGGTTTCAGCTGTTCCCTTAGATGAACCTGAAGTAGCTTTCTTACGCTGGGTCTTCAGGTCAGCTTTGGCAGTTGATTTAGCCTCAGTAACAATCTTCTTCTTAGCTGCCCAATTGGACAATAACTCATCAGCACTTGCAAAGTCCATATTACCATCAGCAGCTTGATACTGTTGGATTCTGACAGTAGAACTTTTAACCCACTCAGCAAATTCAGGGTCTGCAACAACATCTAAAAAGTCTGGGTGGCTAGTTGATAGCTTAGTATCAAACTCTTGCTTCTTCATACTTTGTTGTAGTTGTTGAATCTCTTTAAGCTGTGGGTTGTTTGCAATGGCTTGATTCATTGCCTTGTTAGGGTCGTCAAAGAAGTCAATCTCTTCCACTGGTTCAGGTGCTATTGTTGGGTTTGGTTTAACATAGTCATCTACAAGTCGTCTAAGTTCACCAACCTCAGTAGACTGCCTTCCCATCATCTTCTCAGCTTCTTGGTGCATGTGAACAATATCACTTACACTTTTGCCTCGATACTTCTCTGGGAGTTCATCTTCTGGTTCTGGTTCTTCTTCAGTGACACTTTCAGATTCAAGGTTATCCTCAACGGACTTTTCCTCTTCAAATGTACCTAGCTCATCTCCGTCTAGTAGCTCTAGTTCAACTTCCTCAGTTGGTTCTGCAATAATTTTAGCAGCCATGATATTAGTAACTCCGTACTTGGGTAAGTATTGTGGATTTAAGTTTAGACATTGTAATTATCTTCCTCTTCTGATTCAAGCTTCTCATCGTCTAGGACTGATTGATAGGCATTTTCATTCATAGTTTGGAAGTTAATTACATGGTCTAAGACAAGAAGTTGACCTTGTACACCGTACAGGTGTTTCTCATCTCGTATTTCTTGTAGTTGGTTGATACGCTCCTTACTCTCTTCTGCAAATGCTACGAACTGTTTCCAGCCTTCTGTGGCAAATAAGTTAAAGTAGGTGTCGTAATGGGTTTGTGTTTCTGGTGTCATATTTTCCCCTCTTAGGGTATTGACATTTATATAAAACTATGTTATGTAGTCATAGTAAGAACGGTGGAGTGTAACACAAAGACTTACAAAAGTCAAGCTTTATTTGTAGGTTTCTTTGGTGTTACTCTCTTAGTTATTGTTTTAGCAGGAGAAGCTGGTTTAGGAGCTTTCTCCAGTTTACTTATTCTATCCTCTAGTAGCTTGAAAACGCGGTTAATGTCTACTAATGCTATTTCTAAATCACTGCCTGTCACTATATATCCCCTAGTTTTATTGTGTGCATTTTAAATATCCACATTATTAATATTAAGGAATTGCATTCCAATCTCCTGCTATAGTATTATGATATGTAATAGTCCCTGTACCAATAAAGGCTGGCTCAGTTTGACCATCTGTACCTTCTGAATCAACATGGTATGATGTCTCTACCCCACCAATATTATGAGATAAATTCCAAATCTCACCATCAAAATGCCTATCGCCAGTAGGACGCCTTCCTACAAACTCGCAAGGGTGCCCACCATCTGTCCATGTTAGTACCACATCATGCTCAAGACCATCTGTAGGTAGAGCCGCCCCAGATAAATATGGAACGGTATCAATAGTTACTGTGAATACAGGGGTGCCACCTATATCCAAGTTACCACTACTATTGATTGTGAACTGATTGGATGCCTCTCCACCAACTAATGTAACCCTTCCTGATGGATTGACACCATCCCAAATGTATGTAAATGACGTAGTGTCTCCAATACTTGGGGTAACAGGTGTGTAAGTGAAATAGCTATTAGTCCCATTAAGAGTTAAAATAATACCTGAGTGTGCTGATGGAGCTGTTATATCAGCTATGGTTGAAGAGACTGTACTGCTAGAGGAGACAATATCACAACGTAATGTAAAGGTATCTGTTGCTGCTGTTTTTGTAAATGTGAGTGAGGTGTTGGTTAAGTCAATTACACTGTCAACAAACCATTCAACAGTGTAGGTTTCATCACTTATCACATCAACAGATACTACATAATCTTCACCAACCACTAGATTCGCATCTACTAGGTCAGTTATAAAGACGCTGGTATTAACAAGGGCAAAACCATCTTTTAAGTAGGTGTTTAAATTGGTAGATGTTATATCACCCCAATTACCCACATCTTGCAATCTAATTTCAGCCCTAAATGCTTCCGCCGTTGACGTTTTACCAATGGAAGTCATGAAGCTCTCTATGTTTACGGTTGGGTCTGTATATTCAGCCGCATTAATATCAAAGGCATTAGATATTGATGGTGTTTGCAATTGGTAGTTGCCAGATAGATAAGCATGGTTATTAGTTATTAGGTTACTTTGAGCATAACCACCCTCGTTAATGGCAAAGGTATTTGTAACAGATGCGTTGTCAGTAGGTAAGAAGTAGTTGTCCTCAATAACTGCATTGCTGTGGTCTAACATATCCGCGCCAAAACCCACTACCTGACCAGTATTTTGGGATTTACCTATATTAATTGACACATTATCTTGATATGAATGATTATCAAATCTTGCCATAGCTTCACTAATAGCTACAGTGTTCTTTTGATTACCGCCAAATGAGTCTGCTACACCTCCATCTACCATTGAGTTTCCATAAGCAGCCACACTGTCACTTTCAATAAAGTTTGCACCTACTTCATTGCCCAGCGTTGCGTTATCACCGGTAAAGTTGGTTGAGGGTATGGTAAAGGTACTACCCGTAAAAGATGTGTAAGGCACATCTAGCGCGCTTCCCCCGTCTAATTCTATTGTGAATATGCCTGTTGATGGCAATTCTGTAGATATTGCGTCATCACAGACTATAGCTGTTTCTGCTGCACCATTCAATGTAACTGCAATAGTTGATTGATAAGGGTCAGTTCTTTCTTTTATATGCAGGTTAGCAGGGTTGTACGATATATTGTTCCTGTAAATAGAAAAGTTAGCATGTGTGTGGTAAAAGCTGTGATTGAATACGGTTGCCGGTGATGTGGTGCTTGCGTGAACATAAAAACCACACTGAGAAAAATAATTCTCTTCAAGCAATACATGAGTGCCATTTAAAAATATACCAGCTGGTAAGCCGCCGCCATCTGTGTAACTGTCACTAATAATATTACGCCTAATAAGTACATCTGTTGCTATAATGTTGTGATTGTCACCTTGTATTGTTATTCCGTGATTAAAGAAAGGCATTTTACAACCCTCTATTAAAATTGAATCAACTGTCGTTGTGCCATGGAACGCATTTAAACACGCATCGTCGCGTGTTGGAGACACACCCCAACCATCAAATTCAGCATCATCAGGGTCTTTTCTTGGGTGCGCAAAATCAATATGCTGTAATGCTGTGAAATGTCCTGCACCTTGCCACCACCTAACCATGTTTCCATCTGTGGTAAACCTATGCTCAACAACAGGGTTTGCTCCACTGCCATAAGAGCTTAATACCATTCGCTTAGCAATAGACGTCCCATCTAAAAAGTTAAAGGTAGATGTTAATGCAAACGTATCATCACGATTAAGGAGCACATAATCATCAAATCCATCACGTAGTTGCGCCTCTGCTGCTGCAATGGTTAGGTAGGAATTTTCACTTGTTGGGTTTCTATAATCCACAAAGGATGAGCTATTGTAGATAGTAGCAGTACCATCGTTACCAGTATTTGATACATACATAATACGGCTAGTGGCTGAAGGCGTGAGGATCGACCAGCCTTGGGCGTCTTGTGGGGGTAGATTGAAGTCACTTATCCAAGAAGGTTCATATATGTCACCAATAAAAGGTGAAAAAGCACCAGTACTAGCTCCAACAATAAACCTGAATGATGGTGAATTAACATCAAAAAAGCTTTTGTGTGACATGACTAGAACGCCACCATGTCAGCAGCAGTAGAAGCTGCCATAACTCTATCAGCACCTTCACAAGGATACCATTGACCTGCATTAGCTGTAATGGTTACTGTTGCAGCACCAGCGTTCTTAAGTACAATAGTACCTGCTGTAGCACAACTAATGAAAGTAGCACGGAAGATTGCAGAGTCACTTGCTGTAACTGGGAATGAAGTTGTAACTGGCATAATATATAATCCTATTTAGTTGATTTTTTCTTTGGAGCTTTACGTTTCTTCTTGGCTACAATAGCCCTAATGATTCTACCTGCTGACATTCTGCTATTGCTCCTGTACTGGTTTATTCTTGCTAACCTCAACTGCAACACTACCTGAGTTATCGTAAATCTCAATAGTGGTACAACCTGTTAAGAAGAGTGCTATTGCTAAGTATTTAAGTAATTTCATTTCTTTCTACTCTTAATAGTCTTCTTACGCTTTCTAACAATAGCTTTCTTTTCTTTCTCTGTGTGGTGATGTATTGCCATGTTATGTTATCCCCTAAGTTATCTAGCTTCTACTGTGAAATAAGAGTTAAGTTCTGCTGTTACATTTGTTACATCAGTCTGATTTGTTATTTGAAGTTTAACATAGTCATTCTGGGATAGTGTTATGTTATCATACAAGACAAAGTACCCCACGTTACGACCACCTTGTAATTGAGCTATCTGTCTAATGATTATCTTTCCATCTTCAAAGCTTGTTGTGGCATCTCTGAATATGACAATTTTAACTGCTACTACATCATTAGCCCCACCATCAATAACTAATTGACCTTGTATCTTATATTCTTTGGGGTCAGAACCTAAGTGCCTTAATTGCCCATTTGCAGGTTCATCAAAGTGCTGAAGTCCAGCTGGGGTATATGTACCTAATACATCTTCATAGGTTCCAGATACATTAATAACTGTCTCTACCTCTGTTGTTATATCCAACTCACCACCTTCAAAGGTATTTGCAAGCCCTATGTTATCTCTCCACTTACACATCAAGTTAGAAGCATCAATGTTTGGAGTGAGGTTTGTGTCAGCTGAATCTACAACACCATCCCTAGTCATAATACAACCACTTAGTTGAATAAGTGATGGTTGGGTAAAGTTGGAAGAAGAGAAGTCAAAGAAAGAAGCAGATGCAGGTAAGTCAATATTTTGATTAGACCTAAATCGTGAACCCATAGAGAATCCAGCCCCTGCTTCATACAAAGAGCCGGTCATACCAGAGTCTAAGCTTCGTACAATAGATGTGTCTATAAAGTAGCCACCCAACCAAGTCCCTGTTAGGGTTAGTGTTGGCCTTCCCCCAAACCTGCCAGTACCACCTTCTAGACCTTGTCTATATCCCTCAACAGAACCTAAAGAAGAACAGTCATTGTAATTAATACGTTCAAACTCAAAAGACTCAAACCCTGTATCTGCAACAAGGTTGTAAACTTTAGAACCTGAACCTGTTACTTCAACTGCATAGTCCATACCTAACAAGTCCCCAGAACCACCAACAGGGCTTGTAAACATAGTATAACCAACAGAACTAGAAATTAGTTTTGATACATTAAAGTTGTGGCCTTTTAGGTTTAACCCTCCAGCTGGTACTTCAATGGATTGAGAGCCCATATCAATGACACCATCAATTATATATTCAATAGTGCTATCAAGAGTCCCAGATAAACCACCAGCATCTTGTACTAAGAACGTTGTTAAGGGTGCATTACCAATACTAGTTAAATCAACTATTGTGCCAGTACTATCCTTTGTCTTTAAATGAGAGTCTGCCTCATCCACGTAAAGCTTAGTCTTACCACCTTGTGGTGTACTAGGTTCTGCTTGTTCTTGAAAGTGTATATCTGCCATTTCTGTTAGTTCTCCAGTACTAGTTGTGCTGTGCCGTTTAGTTCTAATATGCCTTCAAGAATATACTCACCATGAATAGTAACCTGTCTTCTTGTTGGCACATCGTGTCTTTCACTCTCTAGTACATGGTAGATGTTACCCTGTATGTCTGAGGGAGTAGCCCCACCTGTGTATCTAATATTAGTTGGTGCATTACTTTCTCTTACGGGAAGCTCTCCAGCATCTAACTCTTCTCCACTATCGAGTGTTAGAACTAGATGGTCATCTATATCTATCTTTGCAGAGGCCACAGAAGCTCCTGTGTGCCCGTCTGAGCCGTCTTTACCCTTTGACCCTACCTTACCTACCTTACCATCAGCTCCAGAGGCTCCTACAGCCCCTGTGACTCCTTTATCACCTTTATCCCCAGTTAATCCAGTATCACCCTTTTGAGCCTCCACTTCCTGTACCTCAGCCCCCATTAAGTCTATCCTTGACTTAAGGGATTGGATTAAGGCTAGAAGCTTGGTTGTATTACTGCTCACGTAATGCCTTATCTAGGTTGTCTGAGTCATTCTGGTTGTTCTGAGCCATAGTAGCTTGTGTAGCTGCTTGTACCTCTGCAACAGCCACTTGACGCTCTTTAAGCTGCATATCAGCTATCTTAATCTCTGCATCAAACCTAGCTTGTTCTTCAGCGTTAGAGTCACCCTGTGCATCTGCTTGAATACGCTTAGTCTGTTCAGCAATAGGTAACATCTGAGTCTCAACTCTATTCTGTTCAATACGAGTCTCAATCTCCATAGTCTCAGCTGCAATCTTCTTGAGCTGTGCTTCAGCTAACATACGTTCAAACTCTTTACGAATCTGAGCTTCTTCTTGCTCTTCAGGATTAGGTTGTTGTGACTCTTTAATACTAGCTAAAATCTTCTCCCTATTAGTTAAGTTCATAGACTCCACAACACTTTCGACAAGTAAAGGATAAAGAGGAGAGTCTTGACCCATGGTTTGTAGAAGCTGTACCAGTTGTGTAACTTCATATTCCCTAGCAATAATGCCCAATGAAGAAGAAACAACAAATTTGTAGTCCTTTGCTTTGTAAAGCTCTGGTTCAAATTGCATGTATCTCCAAGCTGCCTTTTCCACGAAGGGGATTAGGAAGTTATCTTGGAAGTTAAGAAGAGTACGCTTGTGACGCTTGATAATAGCACCTAAGCCCATTGAGATGCCACCACTGTTGGTGTCACCAGTTGCAGCAGCTTGAGCAAATGCAGCTCCATCTACAGCACCTGTAGCTTGTTGTACCATTTGTTGTAATTGAGCACCTTGACTGAATGTAATCTGGTCTACAGAGCCAAAGTTAAAGGGTTGGATGATTTCACTAGGATTACCATTAGTAAGGAAGGTCTTACCGGGTTTAACTTGGAACTTAGCACCACGAGGGAGCCTAGAAGCGTCTACAGCCACCATAGGATGGACTGTAAGGGCAAGGGCGTCTATACGTGCCCGTAATTCAGTATCAAGGGCCTTTTGGCTATTGTAGCCCTTCTCACAGACACCTCTACCCCAGAATCGACTAGGTACAGTGTCCCAAGAGAACGCTACAATGCTTCTATCCCTCATCATGAAGGGATTTGCTTCTATTTTAAGTAACGTGCTGCCGTTAGCAATAACAATATTACACTCAACAAAAGAATCATCAGTATCTACCTCATCTCCCTCTTCAGCTGCTTCATTAAATAGCTCTGTTGGGACTAAACCGTACCAACGAGTCAATCTAACACCATCACTATCAGTTACTTCTATGTCATCACTAGCTTCTAGCTCTGTTTCAGGCTCTACTGTGCCAATATCCACATCACGATAGATACCACTGTCAATATCCTTCTGTACTTGATGTTGAGGCACGTATATATCAGTACCACAGCCTAGAGCATCTTCTATACTAGCTGCTAGGGGGTCAATAAAGAAGTTCTGAGGCAGGATAGGACGCATCTTGATTAGGAATCGTTCCTTCTCAACAACACCCACAGCAGACATAGCACCATCTAATACAGGTTGTGTATCAGGGACTAACTCTGTAATCTCCTCCATGTAAATCTCACCAATACCCTGTCCAAAGACAGCTGCATTAAGGATTACATCAGAGATAGAGCTACGAGCTTTAGCAAACTTCATATCTTCTTTAAGTTGCTTACGTAGAAATGCTACATCTTCTGCCTCAGCATCACCTACATCATCAGTCATATCAAACCAATCACCTCGACCAAAGGTAGCTTCTTCTATCTCAGCTTGAGAGCTTTCTACAGCTTGCATGAGTGCTGGGGCAATTAGACGAGAGCGTTCAGAGTCTCTTAGCTTATCACTACCATGCCAGATACCTCTCCATAGGCGGTAGTACTCGTCATGCTTTAACCTATAGTTAGTTTCATAGTGTTCACGGTACTCTTCTACCTTACTCATCACCCACTCTTCTACCTTGAGTGTCATAAAGTTTTCTTTTTCTGGTAGCTCAGCCATACTTAGTATCCTGCCTCGTAGTCAATAGGTTCATAATCGTCTTCATCTTCAAACTCATCAATGTGATAAGCTACTTTTGCTATCTGGTCGATGTAGGCGAGAGAATCAATTAAATCATCATGCGTTAGTTTATTGGGAAACTGGTATAGCTCATCTAAGAACTCATCATTCCAATCTGCCTGCTTTAGTGTTATTTGACCATTCTCAAATCGACCTTGTAAAGCCCAGATGATTCTGTCTATCTTGTTCTTGTTACCATGAGTAGTTTCCCCAATGGTAAAGAAGGTTTGTCTAGCCTTCATTAAGTCCCACAGATAGGGCTGTACAGCGTTCTTAAGCGCCCCTTTCTCTATAGCTACCGTAATGGGTCTATACTTGACAGTTGCATTGAATATCTTCTCTGCTGTTTCCTTAATACCCCACCTGCCGTATATAATATCTTCTACAAACCAACCATCTTCGTTAACCTTAACGACAGATATGGCAGTGTTGTCAAGCCTCTTAGCCCTAGTGGTAGTAGCCAAGGCAATGTCTGCAAAGCCAGCCAAATCGATTGAGATGTAATAATCTCCAATAGAAGGTGATTTACCATACTTAACCCACTCCTCTTTAAATATCTCACTTCCCTGTGCAGCAAAGGAAGCCATGAACTCTTGTTTGAATGAAAAGCTAGACATACTCTTTCTAGCCGTTTCAATCTCTTCAGGGTCTAGTAGTGGATTGTCAAACGAAGTAAAGTGCCAACCTTGCCAATCATCATCCTCACCTGATATGGCATAGTTGTATATGTCATAGAAATGATTCCTACCCATTGGGGTTCCAATGAATATAGCCTTACCCTTGTTATCTGCTAAGGCTGGTCTTAATATCTGTTCAAAGACTGAGGACTTCATATCTGCATATTCATCTAAGGCTACTAGCTTTAGCGATACACCCCTCATAGTCTCAGGTCTATCAGCACCCTTTAAGCTTATGGTAGCCCCATTGACCAGTTTAATCTTAAGGTCATTGATATGAGCCTTCTGTATGACTGGAGCTGCTAGTTCAAGTAGAGTGTCCCACATGATTTCCTTGGCTTGTCCCTGCGTAGGAGCTATATAGAATACCTTGCCGGGTTTTCCGTCTAATGCAGAAATTATAAGCTCCCACGCTACCTCTCGAGACTTGCCAGTTCGACGACCTGCGACGATGACTCGAAACCTTTTCTTACTTGTGAATACTTCTTGTTGCCAAGGAAGGAGTTTAACGTCTAGTTGAGCATCACTCAAGGCGACACCTCTCCATCTACTAGCTCCACATCATCCGGAGTTGTCCAATACTTACCTGAGCTAAACCCAATTGGTCTTGTGTAGAACACTTGATAGTCACTGGCTTTAGTACCTCTATACTCATCCCTTAGACCAGTAATAACAGCTATTGTACCTTTACTGCAAACATGCTCTTGGTCCCTTATGAACCTAACCTTTTGTCCTACCTCCCACTTTAGGGGTAGTGGTCTGTGGTGTTCACGCTCTAGCTCATTTGCTCTCTCACGCAGCTTAGCTGCCTCATCTAGCCTATTCATCCGCACCTAACCACATATCTCTTTCAGCTAGTCTACGATTAATAAGGCCTTGTAGTACTTTACCATTTTGACGAACAAAGCCAACCTCACTGTCGAAGGCCTCAACCCTAAACTTTAACTCATCTCCCTCTTTTAGACCAGTTAGAGCTTTAGAATACTTCAACTGTCCTACCACATTCATATCTACGTTATAAGCTAACGATAGAAGGGAAGCCTTTTGACCAGTTTGAAGTGCAGTCCAAACATCTCCTAACTCTTCCTCAAACCTATAGGCCGTGTAAAGGAGTTGACGTAATAGGTAATCTGAGGCACCGTACTCACTTAATACATCTCCCTCTTTAACCCCTTCTGTCTTACCATACCCTACAGTCCAAACATCATTAGGGGTTGGTAGGTAAGCTTCTCTTACATAAGATTCCCAGTGTTTGACCAGTTTGAGGGCTGGTCTAGTATAATTACTCAATCTCTGTGTCCCCCTACAATGTACATAAGGTAAATCTCAATCTGGTCTAGTACATCATTAACTAGTGTTACTAGGTTATTCATCTTCTTCTTCCTCGAATTGCCCCTCTAGGGGTTCTAGGTTAGCTATATCTACTTCACCTACACCAGAGATGTTAATAGATATAGAGGGTTGTTGATTACCTGATTTAGGGTCAAAGGTTGATATAGGCATTAAACGCTCAACAAGTAACTTCCAAGCTGCTGCTTGATGTTTATGGTCATCGTTGAGTGCAGCCGTAAGAATAACATCTAATACCTTCTTAGACTTAGGAGAGGCTATGAGTCTCTGTCTATACTCATCCATTATAGCCTTATCACCTTTAGGTCTACCTAACACTCCTTTCTTCTTCTTAATCTTAGGAGGTCTACCTAGTCTCTTCTTAGTCCTATTATCTTTGTTCTCTAACATTACAGTTTGATGTAGTGTTGGGACTTCCATCTGGTCATATACTTCTAGACCAGTTTTATCTTCTATTCTTTGTTTCAACCTATTCTCCTTTTAATCCGGTGGTAGGTTACATGTAGTAAGTTCCTAGTAACTTCTTATCCTCCTTATTCCCTTTAACCTAACTTCTTCGTAAAAGTAACCGAAGGTTAAGTGTTAAGGAGCTTATTAGTACTTACTAAGATTTTAAAGGAAAATATTATATCATACTTTTCTCTAAAAGTCAACACTTATTTTAAATTAATTTACTTATTTACGTTTCTATTGGCTTTAGGAGCTGTTAGGAGCTTAGTATATTTCTCTATTACGGTTTTATTGCGCAAAACATCCCCAATTTAGGTATCATAAGACCCAATTTAGAACATACATAATAGGATTCACCATTAAGCTATTAACAGGTTTTACCACTTATTGGTCACTTATTGACCACTTTTAGGAGCTTACTAGTGGGAGTGGTTACTTTTTGACCAATTCACTAGTTTCACGATATATCGTACATTTTCAAGGTAACTTCAATTTTCACCTCAGGTATTTCTAGGGGGTTACCCCTTACTACCCCAACCCCCCATACCCCCTCC
>JAESRW010000023.1 GCA_016764395.1 Flavobacteriales bacterium | reverse complement strand
CAGGTCCAACTTAAATCCGGGTACCAAGATTATGGCGATGGTTAAGGCATTTTCTTATGGCAGTGGGAGCTATGAAATTGCCAATGTGCTTCAGTTTCAYAGGATTGATTACYTGGCYGTAGCTTACGCAGATGAGGGRGTYGAGCTACGCAAAGCSGGYATWACCGTRCCCATCATGGTGGTTAACCCAGAAGATCAGAGTTATGCTTCAATGATTAARTACAATCTGGARCCGCAGATATATAGCTTTCATGTGCTGGAATATTTTATCGCCGAACTGATCAAGCTCGGTAGAGCRGTGGAAGGGCCGGTGCCTGTACAYATCAAGCTGGAAACAGGSATGCATCGMCTTGGATTTGCRGAGGAAGAATTAGATGACGTGGTCCGAAAAATTAARGAAGCGGGCAGYCTTCACGTGCAGTCCATATTCTCACAYCTGGCGGCCAGTGAGGATGCAGCACAYGATGACTTCACCAGAGGGCAGATTGATAACTTCATCATCCGTAGTGAGCGCATAATGGCYGGATTCGACTACCCAATTATGCGTCATATTCTCAACTCCAGGGGCATCCTTCGATTTGAGGATGCGCAGTTTGAAATGGTGAGATTGGGCATTGGTATTTATGGAGTTGACACAGTAGGATCAGGCAATAGCAGTACCAATTTGCACAATGTGAGTACACTGAAAAGTACCATTTCGCAAATCAAAATGGTGCCGGCTAATGAGACGATTGGTTATGGTAGAGCCGGGGTAGCAAAATCTGAAATGCGAATTGCCATTGTTCCCATTGGATATGCCGATGGACTGGACAGAAAGTTAAGTAAGGGCAAAGGCAAACTGTTTGTCAATGGAAAGCTGGCGCCTATTGTAGGCAGTATATGCATGGACATGTGCATGATAGACATCACCTCAATAGAAGCCAAAGAAGGGGATGAAATTATTGTATTCGGAGAAGATTATCCCGTAACTGCCTTTGCTAAGGATCTCGAYACAATTCCCTATGAAGTGCTTACCAGCATCTCAAGAAGAGTAAAAAGGGTGTACTATCACGAGTAACCGAACTTGTGCCTCTTCAATTGAGCCGTGCATAAAAAAAGCCCCTTCGGTTAAGAAAGGGCTCTTTTAATATGTAATAAATCACAGACTACTTCGCTACCAAGTGTGTTTCGTCGTTGTCGCTATCTATGGTCCAGAGTTCCTTYGAAGTCAATCGTAGGATTTTTGTGGTGGTGGACGAGGTAAGACCGAGTACAGTTGACTCAATGATCAAGTCTTCTTTGTTACTTGAGAACTTCCAGGTCGCATTGAATTTTACTACACTACTTTCCCAGGTATAGGCTCCATCTTTTGTGAAGGTTATATTCTCATCTATAATGGGTACGGATTCATCACCTGTATCTCCGTCAATATGTTTTTCTACTTTCCATTCTCGAGAAATTCGTCCTTTTTTAGTTTGAAGACTAACAGATGGGCCTTCTTCATATTTGCCGCAGCTTTCAAAGCCAAGTGTCAACATGGCAGCAACAAATAAAAGAGCGATTACATTGGTAGTTTTTTTCATTGTCATTATTAATGGTCCTAAGGGTTTCACAGAGGACGGTTTAGAATGAATATATTTGGGCGGCTAAAGTAGGTATAATTTGGAAAAACTTATGCGTACATACCACTAGCTAGGTGCAGCAAGATTCCAAGGCAATTGATTATATAGCGTTAAGTAAGTCAGTTTGAGCGGAAAGAGATAAAAAAGCCACTTCAAATGTGAAGTGGCTTTTTTGCTCGCGCGTACAATCTAACGGGCGCCTTATGTGATTTAGAACTACTTCTTCTTGGTATACGTTCGTGTGTCTGTGCGTATATTCTCTTCGAAGTCTCCATTAGATTCCGTATCCTTATCGACGGTATTGTTGATAGTCACCATTTCTTTGTTCTTCAGCCGATCAATAGTCCACAATTCATTCGCAATGAAAAGACCCGTCTTCTTTTTCTTAGCTTCTGTCCACTGCCAATATCCACTCTCCTCAACTGTAGCGCTATTCTTGACCTCTATGGAGCTCCATGTTCCATCTTTTTCAATCGTGATTTCATAAGTAATAGAGTCCGTTTGAGGCGTACTGCCCGAGGTTGTCCAGATAGTACCATCAAAAGTTTCGGTTGTCTTGGTTGATGTAGTTGAACCGCCACTCTTGACCGTCTTATCAAGACTCTTGTCAACGTTTGATAATACCCAGGTACCGGTGATTCTGCCATCTCTGGATTTTAATGAGATAAATGGGTCATTTTCTCCTTTTTTACATCCTACAAAAGATAGGCTGAGCGCAAAGACCATCATCAGAGCGACATTGGATAAATTTTTCATACTTTTTGGTTAAGGTCCTAATGATTCACAGGACAGTTTGGTTGTATCTTGTAATCGAGTCGGCAAATGTAGCTATTATTTGATAATCTACATGAGCATCATAGCTGTTAAGTAGTTAATAGATATCAGGTGCTGTTACTGGGGTGATATGCGAACGAATTAACGTGTTATGGTTGCTCAGTCAACGCTTGGTGCTACATTCTAAAGCCATGCTTTTTGCCCAATTGAATATTAATATGAGGGGTTTGTATCTTTTGATCTACACACAATAGGATTGTAGGTGGCAATCCACGCGTCGTGTACTGGGCGAGCTCAGTTGGCTCTGATGGCTTCAACAGGATCCAGACGCGAAGCTGAATAAGCTGGGAACAGCCCTGAAACAATTCCAATGACTATTGAAACACTCAGGCCAATGAGGATGTTGGTATAGGTAAGAACGAACTTCATGTCAATGTATGAACTCGCAATGATTGTCAATGCATAAACGACTAACAGCCCCACCGCCCCTCCAATAAGACATAGTATTACAGACTCAAAAAGAAATTGAAGGAGGATAAAATAATTCTTCGCACCCAGGGATTTCTGTATGCCAATGATACTGGTGCGTTCCTTTACAGATACGAACATAATATTGGCGATGCCGAATCCGCCAACGAGAATGGAAAATCCGCCAATGAACATTCCGGCAATGCTCATCACTTTAAAGATAATGTCCAACTTCTCCGAGATGATGCTCGTTTCATTCATCGAAAAGTCATCTGGGGCCAGAGGTTTCAGTTTTCTGATTGACCGCATAATTCCTCTCAGTTCATCTTTGAGCTGTGCATTGCTTACACCTTCTTTTGCCTTCACCATAATCATAGGGTCCAGTTGTCGCGAGTGCAGGTCGAGTAACTTGCGAACTGAATTTACCGGAATGATAACCTGGGCATCATGGCTTGCTCCAACTATACTTTCTCCTTCCTTCTTGATGACCCCTGAAACAACAAAGGACCTTCCTAAAATTTTAATGCTTTTGCCCAGTGGGTCCAGCGGCCCAAATAAATTGGCGGCTACAGCTGCACCTATAATTACTTTGTTGCGTCCACTGGTAGATTCGGACTCTGAGAAGTACCTTCCTTCGGCCAGCTCAAAAGAGACGATCTTGTCATAGTTATAGGATACAGCGTTGATCGATACATTCTCAATGCTGTTATTTTTGAATTGGATGGTCTTGTTCGTTCCAACAGTGAATGCACATGCATGGGCAGAACGTACTCTTTTCTCCACTTGGGCGAGTTCTTTCAAAGTCGGCTTTGGGCGCTTAATATAATCCCACCACTTGTACTCTGACGACCCTCCTCCCCAGGGCCATTTCTGAATAAAAATGACATCATTACCCAGGGTTTCCACACTCTCTCTAACATTCATCTCCAAGGAATCAACCGCAGTGAACACAACGATAATCGCAAAGATGCCGATCGTTATACCAAGCAGGGACAAAGAGGTACGCAACCTGTTAGATACAAGCGCGTGCAGTGCCATTAAAACACTTTCCGAAATGAGCCTTAGCAACAACATTATCTGTCTTTCATAATTGGTTAAAATTACTGTTTACTAATAAACTCCCAAAATAATGTGTTAATTGTTGGAAGCAAATTCCTACCTTCGCAATGGACATTATTCACCAGATATGAGCGACGTTAAAAAGATCAAGAACGCCCTGATCTCCGTTTTCTATAAAGACAACCTTGAACCCATTGTTAGGCAGCTCAGTGATCTGGGTATTGGGATTTACTCAACAGGCGGAACCCAGAAGTTTATTGAAGACCTTGGCGTTGACGTTACCGCGGTAGAAAGTCTGACATCCTATCCTTCTATTCTTGGAGGACGTGTGAAGACATTACACCCTAAGATATTCGGCGGTATCCTTGGACGACGAGAAACGGAGAGTGATGTGGCGCAGTTGGAAGAATATGATATTCCGGAGATTGATTTAGTAATTGTGGATCTCTACCCATTTGAAGAAACAGTAGCTTCAGGTGCTTCAGAACAGGAAATCATTGAGAAAATCGACATTGGCGGTATTTCACTCATTCGTGCAGCGGCAAAAAATTTCAAAGACGTTCTGATTGTTCCATCGCGAGATGAATATGCCAATTTATTGGAGCTTTTAAAAACTAAAAAGGGCGAGTCGACACTTGATGAACGCAAGGCATTAGCACGAAAGGGCTTCGCGATCTCTTCTAAATATGACACAGCGATACACGGATTCTTTTTAGGCGATGATACAGCTGCTCAAGAAAAGGAATGGGAGGCGCCAACCAACGGCGTAAACCATAAGACAACATTGAGATATGGGGAGAACCCACACCAAAATGCTGTATTTATTGGTGATTTAGATGCGATGTTCGATCAGTTACATGGGAAAGAGCTCTCCTATAATAACTTGCTTGACATAGACGCAGCCGTGAATCTGATGGGAGATTTTTCTGCTACAAGCTTTGCGATACTCAAACACAATAATGCTTGTGGTTTTGCCTCTAGAGACAATCTTTTGGATAGCTGGACAGATGCTTTGGCAGCTGACCCCCTTTCTGCATTTGGGGGGATTTTGATTACGAATGCCAGAGTTGAGAAAGATGTTGCCGAAGCCGTTGATAAGATATTCTTTGAAGTGATCATTGCTCCTGAGTATTCTGATGAAGCTCTGGAGGTGCTCAAGCAAAAGAAAAACAGAAGAATTCTAATTCAAAAGGAAGTGGAAATGCCAACCAGGCAAGTGAGGACAGCGTTGAATGGTATGTTGGAGCAAGACATTAATCTAAAAACTGATACCATTGCTGACATGGTTACGGCCACTAAAACCGAACCTACAGACGCTGAGAAATTGGATCTTGAGTTTGCCGCTAAGCTGGTCAAGCACACTAAATCCAATACCATTGTATTGGCCAAGAACGGGCAGCTGTTGGCTAGCGGTGTCGGTCAGACATCCAGGGTAGATGCACTAGAGCAAGCGATCACCAAAGCTGGGAAATATGGTTTTTCTTTGGATGGGGCGGTCATGGCATCGGATGCATTTTTCCCATTTCCTGACTGTGTTGAAATTGCACATAAAGCTGGAATCTCAGCGGTTATTCAGCCAGGTGGTTCAATTAAGGATAAAGATTCTGTTGAATATTGCGACGCTCATGGAGTTGGTATGGTATTAACAGGTACAAGACATTTTAAGCATTAGGATTAGATGGGATTATTCGATTTTTTAACCCAGGAGATAGCAATCGATCTTGGAACTGCCAACACCATTATCATTCACAATGATAAAGTGGTGGTGGATGAACCGTCTATCGTGGCGATGGAGGTCACTACCGGAAAGATCAAAGCCGTAGGTAAGGAAGCAATGCTCATGCACGGGAAAACGCATGAGGATATTAAAACCATTCGACCGCTTAAGGACGGGGTTATTGCAGATTTCGACGCAGCTGAACACATGATCCGGGAAATGATCAAAATGATCAATCCTGGAAGAAGTTTATTCGCTCCGTCACTGAAAATGGTAATTTGTATTCCATCAGGGATAACGGAGGTGGAGAAGAGAGCGGTACGTGACTCAGCAGAGCATGCTGGTGGCAAGGAAGTGTACTTGATATATGAGCCCATGGCAGCGGGAATCGGCATCGGCCTTGATGTGGAAGAGCCCAATGGAAACATGGTTGTTGATATAGGAGGAGGAACCAGTGAAATTGCTGTGATTGCGCTTGGAGGAATCGTTTGCAACAAATCAATTCGGGTAGCAGGTGATAATTTTACAGCGGATATCGAAGATCATATGCGCCGTCAGCACAATATTCTTGTTGGGGAGCGAACGGCGGAGAGTATTAAGATTGAAGTAGGTGCAGCCCTGGAGGATATAGATAACCCACCACCTGATTTTGCCATCCACGGGCGTGACCTCATGAGTGGCATTCCAAAGGAAATTACAGTGTCTTACGCGGAAATTGCGCATGCACTTGACAAAAGTATAGCAAAGGTGGAGGAGGCAATTTTAGCAACCCTCGAGGTTACCCCTCCTGAATTATCAGCGGATATATACCGTACGGGAATTTATCTGGCTGGAGGTGGATCCTTGTTGAGAGGATTGGATAAGAGAATTTCAATGAAAACGAAATTGCAGGTGCACGTGGCGGAAGACCCTTTGCGAGCGGTTGCGCGGGGAACGGGAATTGCACTAAAGAACGTTAAGAACTTCAACTTTCTCCTGCGCTAAAAATCGTTTGGAATTTCTATTTTTCCATCTTACTCGTATAAACGAGTGTATATCGATTTTGTCAGTACATGCGCAGTCTTCTAGCTTTTATCTGGAAAAACAATTTTATTTTACTGTTTCTGCTCTTAGAAATAGTTTCTTTCGGACTTGTTGTCCAGAATAATAATTTTCACAACGCGAGTTTCATCAACTCCGCCAACTCCGTAACAGGAGGAGCCTTGCAATGGCAAAGCAATCTTAGCGGCTACATTGGATTGCGGGAAGAAAACGCAATTTTAGCGGAAGAGAACAGCCGGCTGCACGCCCAATCCATAACAGCGTTTACAAAATATACCAATAGGACGTTTATTCATATTGATACCATCTTTAACCAACGCTATACGTATCTAAATGCAGAGGTCATTAATAACTCCGTTTTTAAGAGAAATAATTACCTGACGCTGAACAGGGGATATGCTCAGGGTGTAGCGCCAGAGATGGGGGTCATCTCTAGCAATGGCGTAATTGGGATTGTAAAGGATGTTTCCGAATACTTTTGTACAGTACTTTCCGTTTTACATAAGAAATCCAAGACCAGCGCGAGAATAGCAGGTAAGGATTACCCTGGAACCCTTACCTGGGATGGAGCAGATTTTAAGTACGGCACATTGACGGAGATTCCATCGCACGTGGTACTACAGAAAGGCGCTTTGGTTACCACCAGTGGTTACTCAGCCATCTACCCTGATGAAGTGCCGATTGGGACCATTGTGGATTATGAAGTGCTTCCGGGAGATGACTCTTACACCATTAGAATTAAATTCTCGGAAGATTATAGCAATCTCTCTCACGTGTATGTTGTGCGAAATTTATTGAAGGAGGAACAGTTGGAACTAGAAAGTAAGCTAGAAGATTAGTGTATGCTCGGCATAATCATTAAAAATACAATCAGTTTTATAGCGCTGGTGCTTTTGCAAGTACTTGTGCTCAACAATGTTCAGTTCAGTGGATATATCAATCCTATGTTGTATGTCCTGTTTCTGCTCTTGTTGCCTTTTGAAACCTCTAAATCATTTCTTCTCATACTTGGGTTTATTGTTGGACTGAGCATTGATATGTTTACCAACACGATGGGCATGCATGCTTCCGCTTGTGTGTTTTTGTGTTTGGTGCGGCCATTTATCCTGAAATATATTGAGCCAAGGGGAGGATATGAACATGAAGCCTTTCCATCAATTCGGGAAATGGGACTAGCGTGGTATTTATCGTACGCAGGTATTCTGGTATTGATGCATCACCTCGTTCTGTTCTACGTTGAGGTATTTCGATTTAGCGAGCTGCTCACAACCTTCTACAGAGTGATCCTAAGCGCTTGCTTTTCATTGATGCTGATCATTATCTGCCAGTATCTCATATTTGGTAATCGAAAATGAACAGTGCATGAAAGATTTCTCTGGGCGGAGGCAGGTGGTGATGTTGATCTTCATCTCTATCGCGATCATCTTTCTTGGAAGGTTGTTTTACATCCAAATAATTGACGAATCCTATAAGCTGTCTGCGGATAACAATGTGATTCGATATGTCACGCAATACCCTGCACGAGGCATCATCTATGACAGGAACGGTAAGGTTTTGGTGATTAATCAACCAGCTTATGACTTGATGGTCATTCCCCATCAACTGGAGGAGCTTGACACGGCTGATTTTTGTGCAATGATTGAGATTGATCGAGAAGCATTCAGAGAAAAAATCAAAAAGGCTAAGAAGTACTCCTTTCACAAACCTTCCGTATTTCAAGAGCAGTTATCGCCACTGACTTACGCTACCTTACAAGAGAAACTGTATAAATATGATGGCTTTTCTGTGAATGCCAGATCACTTCGTAGCTATCCACAGAAAATGGGCGGTAATATGTTTGGCTACGTGAGCGAAGTAAATGCCCGGACGATCGAGCGTGACAGGTATTACAAAATGGGAGACTATATCGGGGCCAGTGGGATCGAAAAGGCTTACGAGGAAGATCTTAGAGGTGGAAAAGGTGTGAAAGTGTATATGGTTGACGTGTTCAACAATGTCAAAGGAAGTTTTAGTGAAGGTAAGTACGATACCTTGTCGGTTAAAGGGAATGACGTAAATATGACCATTGACGGAGCGCTACAGGCTTATGGAGAATTGCTCATGAAAAACAAAAAAGGCAGTGTGGTGGCGATTGAACCATCTACGGGGGAGATACTGGCCATGGTAAGCAGTCCGGCCTATGATCCAAACTTGCTYGTTGGACGGGTACGGTCCAAAAACTACGTGGCGCTGCAGAAAGATTCATTGCTGCCCATGTTCAATCGGGCGCTTATGGCTCAGTATCCTCCCGGTTCCATCTTTAAGTTGGTTCAGGCCCTCATTGCGTTGGAGGAAGAGGTGGCTGTCCCCAACACCATGTTTACCTGTAACAAGTCATTGGTGAATTGCCACAATCATCCCTACCCACTGACGATGTTTGGCTCCATACAACATTCGTGTAATCCCTATTATTACAAGTTGTTCAAAAAGATCATGTACCAGGATAAATCAAGCAATAAGTTCGAAGATGCAGCCATCGGTTTTGAGACCTGGAGGAATCATGTTCTCAGCTTCGGTTTGGGAAATAAACTGGGAATTGACATCGCGAACGAGAAGAGGGGAAACATTCCTACCGCTGCATTATACGATAAAATATATGGTAAACTTCACTGGCGATTTGAGACCGTCTACTCACTGGGGATAGGGCAAGGTGAAATTCTGGCGGTGCCACTGCAGATGGCTAACCTGGCGGCAATAATTGCCAATCAGGGATTTTATTATACACCACATTTGGTAAGGCCGCCAGATGAGGTAGCGGTTGAGAAGCACCAAACATCCATTGGGTATGAGCACTTTGGTTTGGTCAGAGATGCCATGGAACAAGTTGTACAAAAGGGTACTGCAAGGCGGGCTAAAATTGATAGTATTTCTGTTTGTGGAAAGACGGGAACAGCAGAAAACCCTCATGGAGAAGACCATTCAATATTCATTGCCTTTGCTCCCAAGGACAATCCAAAGATTGCAATATCGGTAATAGTCGAGAACTCCGGGTTTGGCGGTACATGGGCGGCGCCTATCGCCAGCCTCATGATTGAGCAATATCTGACAGACTCTATAAGCAGGCCTAAGGCAGAGGAGCGGATTGTAGAAGCAGATTTTATTCACTTGAAAACAGATTCCCGATAATATGAGAGGTTCGAGATCACTTGTAGAGAATGCAGACTGGTTCCTTATTGGGATGTTTCTTCTACTGGTTCTGATGGGCTGGGCCAATATCTACGCGGCAGTTTATAACGAGGAGCACAGCAGTATCTTTGACCTCTCTCAAAGCTACGGGAAGCAGCTATTGTGGATCGGCACGTCCATTGTGTTGGCCATGATCATTATGATGACAGATAGAGAGTTTTTCTCTGCTTTTTCTTTACCGATTTATGGGGTAATGATTATTCTACTCATACTCGTTCTTATTCTGGGAAAGGAGATAGGGGGCTCAAAATCATGGTTTGCTATTGGGAGTTTTAGGTTACAGCCGGCCGAATTTGCCAAATTCGCCACGTGTATGGCGATCGCTAAATTTCTGAGCAACGTGAATATGAAGCTATTGGATTTCAAGGCCAAAATCGGGTCAATGCTGATAATTGGCTTACCGATGATATTGATCCTTGCTCAGGGCGATGCCGGATCAGCGCTCGTTTATACATCTTTCATTTTTCTAATGTACCGGGAAGGCTTATCGGGAAATTTCCTCTTGGCCGGACTTTATGCAGTTATTCTATTTGTGGTGACATTGGTGCTTCAAAGCACTGCCATAGAACTACCATTTGGGCTTATTGCTTCAGGTAAATTGATGCTGGTGTTGGTCCTTTCCATTATCGGGGTTTTCGTTGTGGTCCCATTTTGGAGAAATCGTATGATGCGGGGAGGAATGAGCCAACTGAGGATGGTATTGTTGATTGTAGGCATCACGATGGTGGTTTCTGCAGGCTATATTTACAGCGTCGATTATGTTTTTAACGATGTGTTAAGTGACCATCAGCGCTCCAGAATTAATGAACTGTTGTCGATTACTTCAGATCCTAAGGGAGCGGGTTATAACGTCAACCAATCAAAGATTGCCATTGGTTCTGGCGGATTCACCGGCAAAGGATATTTAAACGGTACGCAGACCAAATATGACTTTGTCCCCGAGCAAAGCACCGACTTTATCTTTTGTACAGTGGGAGAGGAGTGGGGTTTCTTAGGGAGCTTTGTGGTCATTGCCTTGTTCACCACCTTCCTCATTCGTATACTGGTGATAGCCGAGCGGCAGCGCTCGGATTTTAGCCGTATCTATGGTTATGGAGTGGCGTCTATCCTCTTCTTTCACCTTGCGGTTAATATAGGCATGACGATTGGATTGGCTCCGGTTATAGGAATCCCCCTTCCATTTTTCAGCTACGGTGGTTCGTCACTTTGGGGATTTACGATTCTACTCTTTATCTTTATAAGGTTGGACGCCTATCGGTTGGAATCCTTCCGTTAGGTTGGGTACGAATACGAATTTACAAATGTGGGGCGGCTAAGCTCTTAATCGACGGATTGTAGAGGAGGAGGATATGGTAGCGTTTGTATCGGTCATGGCCTCGTGAAGTGGTAAACCTTCCAGGAAATATTTTCATTTCGACATGGATGTAGTCGAGGCGAAATCTCCTTTTGCGGGCATTACTGCTGGTAAGGACGTGTAATTGGCAGGCAACTCTCCAAGTTTAAAGAGATCTCTCCCTGCTGTCGAGATGACAATTCTCCTGATTGGCGTTTGTCAATGTTTCATTGGTCTCTGGTAGGTGGGTCGGATGACAATATTCCCAAATGCCATAGGAGCAAATTTCATATGCGTCTTAACCAATCTGTTTCGGGGTTTGGTATTAGATAAGCGAATCTTCGGTTCATTGAGCTTCCTCTGTATTTATCAGAAAATGCGCTTGTGTAGATTGGTATTCGTAAATGAATTTAAGACAATATTTATGTAATTCTTGGATTGGATTTACACGAATACCTTCTCCCTATCACATTCGTAAATTCGTACAAATTCGCAATTCGCAGAGATTAATAGAAAAGATGCCTGTCGTCAATGATGTCGGAGGCCTTCTTTAGTGCGTCGAAGACCTCATAATCAGATCTGGATGCCAGATCTGAATTCAATCTTGTTTTGTTCGCACTATAATCCTGGTTTTCTGGAGCCGGTGTGAGTTCTTCAAGGATAAATAAGAATACACCAGCCTTGCCTACTACCGCTGAAGATAGTTCATTGGGATTGATACCATAGATGCTTCCAATCAACTTTGGTTCCCTTCCAAGGCCAGGAACATTAAATGCAGAGAAGGAAAGGCGAGCGACTTCTTGTACCGTAAGGTCAAACTCATTGTGGTTCGCACTTAGATTTGCTGCAAGGTCCTCCAGATTCTGATCATCGTTCTCTTCCAACTTCGCAATGATATAGTCAGCTTTCTTCTTGTTCCTGGTGCCAATTTCCATCTCAGTTTCAATGTCTTCTAAAGTGGCAAACCCTTCCTCTTTCACGCTGGTCAACACTGCTACCACGTATTTGTTTCCAAGTTCAAATGGACCTGACACAGCCCCCTTTTCAACATTATAGGCCCAACGAATTACCTCTCTTGGTGATTCCAGCCCAATAATTTGCTTGTCATTTGCAGTTAGCGTTTCAGCCTCACGAATGACCAATCCAGCCTCATTCGAGTTTGTTTCAAATGCTTCCTGTGTTCTGCTCTCTCCGGCAAACTTGTTGACCACTGAATATATTTTCGTAAAGGTGCTGGAGCTCGGCTTTATTCTTCGGTCAATCAATGCAACTTTTACCTTTTTAATCGGCTTGGTCATATCAGTAATCTCTATAATATGTGCTCCGAATTGACTCACCGCTATTTTTACATCACCCACCTGGCCCGTAAAACAAGTGTCATTAAAAGGCTTTACCATGGTACCTTCTGTGAACCACCCCACATCTCCACCATTTGCCGCAGAGCCTTTGTCCTCAGAGAAAATCCCCGCTAGCAGGGTGAAATCCGAACCTTCTTTGATTACGTTCAATAGACTATCTGCCTTTCGGACATGTGATGAATCGCCATTGGGTGATGTTGCAATCAATATATGACGCGCTTGCACCGAGTCAGGGCGTTCATCACTTTCAATCCACCGTGCCACGTTGTGCGAGCCGTTTTCAATATAAGGCCCTTCAACGTGAACGCTATCAGAAGCAAACATAATAGAATCAATTCTTGAGCTGAGGTCCCCAGCCTTATAGTAACGATCTATATATCTGGTGTCCGCATTTAAGTTTACGAATGAAGAAATGTTTTCTATGCCTTTAACTTTCGCAATCTCCTCTTTAATTGTGTTCACCCAGTTCTGTATGTCCAAAGAGTCTTCTGCTGAAGGCAACACATCGAAAGTTACGTATTGAATTGAACGGGAAGCATCTTGTTCGTATTCCTTGCGGTGGTCATCATAGTAATTTCTTATGTCCCTTTCAGATACTTCTATGAGGCTATCTGGAATTGAGCTGTATCGCATCAATACATATTTGAGCTTGGCCGATCCATTGGTGAACTCATAATTTAGCATGGCCTCTTTCTCGGTGATGTACAACCCTTTCTTAATGAGGTTGAAGTACTTAGCCGAAAGCCGATCATTGATAACTTGATTTTCAAGTGTTAGATATCGTCTTCCTGTTTCACCTGTTGGATCCTGATCCTTTTCTTTTAGCAGTCGTCTTACTTCCGCTGGGTTGAATTGCCCAGTCTGAGGATTGGAGAACGCTTCAACCACTGCCCTGGAGGGTTGTGGCCCTGCAATCAAATTGAAGACTTCTTCAGGGTGTACTGATAAACCAATGTTGGCAAATTCTTCACCGAGAATGAACTTATAAAGTTTTTGATTCCAGATTTGTTCTCTTATGGCATCAATGGTAGCTTGATCTACAGATGCGACCTGCCGCTGATCCTTGTAATTGTTGACGGCTTCTTGAACTTCTGCTTCAAAACTCCGTGCGGGTATGACATGTCCGGCAATTTCTCCAATTTCGAAAACTTGCGTATTGGTACCTCCGCCTCCTATGAAATCAGTGAGGATGAACGACAACAGGGCCATACCAACTACGATGGCAACAAGCCATCCACCTCTTTTTCTAATAGTTCCAATGAGTGCCATAAATGATGTCTAAAAATATTGTGCAGCCTACCTTTTTCGGTGAGCAGGCGCGAAGATACAAATACTTCGGTAAATTACTCTTCACCACCCCTTTTAGGCAGCAGGTGTAGTTCGGAGGATTCAATATGCGTTTCACTCACTTTTGTGATCATGAATTTAAAGCCGTCAATTTCAATCTCTTCATTGAGTGCAGGGATGCTTTCATAGTGATAAGTGATCAGTCCCGAAAGCGTTTCATAATCCTCTGATTCAGGCAGTCCCCAATTGTATTTCTCGTTAAGATAATCGATCTCCAACCTTCCGGATAATAAGAAGGAGGTTTTAGACAACTGTTCTTCCAGCTGCGCTGCTTGATCATGTTCATCATCAATTTCTCCAAAAATTTCTTCTATGACGTCCTCGGTCGTGACCAGTCCAGAGATGCCTCCAAATTCATCCAACACAATCGCAGCGCTGCGTTGTTGTTTGATAAACATCTTTAACATTTCATTGGCTGCCATAGACTCTGGAACCATGGAGATAGGAAGCAAGATTGAATGGATGTTTTTCGGCAGGTTAAACATCTCAAAAGAGTGGGTATAACCGATTATATTTTCAATATCATCTCTATAAATGATAATCTTTGAAAAACCAGTTTCCACAAATCTCCGCTTAAGGTCGTCGATTGGATCGTCAACGCTCATGGAAACAATCTCAGTTCGTGGCACCATGCAATCTCTCAACTTGACATTGGAAAAGTCCAGGGCATTTCTAAATATCTGGATTTCTGGCTCCTCCTCTTCTACCGGTATGGCTGCCACAATTGGAGCGACATATTCGTTTAAGTCTACTTTTCCAAATGCGGGTTTGGCCTCAATTAATTTCACGTTAAATAGCTTGTTGAGAATAAACTCGGACAATCCAATGGTCAACAGGACAGGGATAAATAGCAGGATGTAAGAAATTACTGCTGGAACGGTGAATACCGTCAGTACCTGATTGGGGTTTATCCTAAAAAGGGTCTTCGGAATAAACTCAGCCGTTACAAGCACTAAAATGGTGGCGATCATGGTTTGAATGATCAGTACTCCCAACTCATTGAGATACTCAGCTAGCAATGGTTCGAAGATGTGTGCCATAGTGATGCCATAAACAACCAGGGCAATGTTGTTTCCAACCAGCATACATCCAATAAACTTTGATGGATTTCTTTTAAAATAGGAATATATTTTTCCAGACGTACTGCCCTTTTTTACGAGAAGCTCTATCCTTAGATTGTTGGCTTGAACAAAGGCGATCTCCATTCCGGAAAAGAATGCCGAGAGGATTAAGGTGATAAGAACAACGAGGTAGTTATTATCCATCCTCGTTTTCTTCTTGCATTCTGATTCTCTGTTTTCGCCTGAGAAAGTATAAGAAACCGGCCACAGCAGTGAATATGAAAAATATGTACGATTCCTCTATGCCCAGGGTAATGGTTTCATAAATGCCAATGAGTAATGAGGTCGCTCCTACCACAAACCAGACACGCTCTAAAAATTGAATCAGCTTAACGCCTCCTTTATTCGTCATTTTTATTCTTTAACCAAAATAGTTCCATGAATATCTGAGATCTTGAATTTATCAAAGCTCTGGTGAGCTTGAAAACCATCACCCATTATGATTTCATCAGCGGTTGTGATTTTAACGAATACATGGGAGTAGATTTGCTCTGTTCTCTGATTCCATATCAGGTATTCTGTATTGAGCTTTTCCCCATCTTCATTAATCAAAACAACGTCCCCTTTGGCTTCTAAACGGGCTTCTTTCTCAAAATTAATAGCGTAATTGGCGGTTAAGTGCGAGGTGATATCGCCATATTGATTGTAAAAAACCAGGTTTATTCCCTCTGTGAGCTCCACATAAGGCTCATCGTGTATGTAGTGCTCCATCTTAGGCGCTGACAGTCGCGCCTTTAGGATGGCTGAGTCGCTATACAATACGATAGCATCCGTCAGCACCTCGGAAGGAGAATGCTCATCTGTTTTGAGGCTCCTTACCTTCGCCAGATCATTCTCACATGATCCCAGAATAAGCGCTAAGCAAATTGCAAGTACAAGTTGGGTTTTCAAGGGTGTTTTTACTGAACGCGAATCGTAGTAGTTTCATTGATCCAGCATTCCACCGTGTATGATTCCCCCTCTATTGCGTTGTACATAAACGCCTCCTTTGTTGCTGGAAAATATTTGGACCAGGTCGCAATCTTTTTATTGGCTTCACCGGTTATATTTGTGTCAACTGATTTTGCCTTTTTAAACTTGTCTACAGCTACCCAATATACCGCCGCAGTTTTAAACTCATCTCCTTCACCACATGATTTAGCGCTGGCAGCGTAGTAGTTTCCCATGGCGATATATGGTTCGCCCCATCCAGGTCGTGTAGCAGCGGCTTTTTTGGCAAAAGTTCTCGCTTGTGCTGATTGCTTTAGGTTTCTGAAATAGTGATTGGCCATGGTTAGGTAGTAATCAGCCTTCTTCTCGTCTTCTTGTTGCAATTCAACCGCTTGCTTTAAGAAAGTAGCTGCTTTGCGATGCTCTTCTTTGGAAATCATCATTTTTCCCATATTGTACGCAGATTCGGCAGATGGTTCCAAGTTGTGTAGCGTTTCGGCCAATTGGACGAACATGGGATCTTCTGTACAGTCTTTCTTGTCCATTAATCTTGTGGCTCGTTTCAACCAGTCTACATTGTCCTTGTTCGCTTCAAATCGTGCTCCGTAGAGCTTTACCAGGTCACCACAATCTGCAATGGGTCCGAACAGTAGCTCTACGTTCTCCTTTGCAGTTACATAATAAGCGAGTTTCTTCCCGTTGTCTTTGAGTCTTTCAATTTGATATTCGATAACTCCTGATACCAGGTCAAAAGTTTCAATGACAGCGTCCTTTTCTAATTTCCCCAGCTCCAACATCTTAATACTTACTTGAAAATAGGCTGTGAGCGGACCCGCCTTGGATTTTTTGCCCTGCAGTTCCACCGATTTTTTAAGGATTGCGTGGGCCTCATCTATTTTGTCCTTGCGGTACTGCATATAGGCCTCACCTTTCATTCCCAGAACAAAGCCTTCCTGCCCGAAATGTTCAATGCGTTGGTCGTATGTTGCCATGACCGTGTCAACATACTGTGCTTTTTTTACGGGGTCTTTTTCCTTCTTAGATAGGTACTTGAACATCCGCGCTCCATTTGCATAGACCGATTTTCTGGCCTTTGGACAATTAGCATATACCCATCTCCAGCCAACAAGGGCATCTTGGTAGTTTTTCTGCTTGTAAAACTCAATGTATAAGGAGAGGTTCTCAACACATTTGATACTGTCTTCTTCTGTTTCGCCAAACTGTCCTTTCTTCTGGGCGGAGGCGCTGCCTGCGCTGATCATTAGCGCTAATACTCCCAATATGATCTTACTGTATTTCATAAGCTTAAACTTAATCGTATTTCCTTTTAACAAACCAAATATCGCTCAATGTAATGCCAAATCCGGCTTTCCAATAATTTTCCTTAAGTAGTGCGTTGTCTGTCGTTCCACGGGTACCTAACTCGAATGCGAGATTCAGCGTTGATTTTATCCTCTTCAGCGGTAAACCTATACCAAAACTCATACCAGATTTGGCGAGTTGTACACCATTGAACACCAAATAGGTCGTTTCCTGATGAAAGCCTACCCTATACTGCACGGTTTTGAAATAACCTTTATCTGCCTTTGCATTGGGTGTAAACTGAAGGCCGAACACCAGCCTGGAGAAGTCGCCGAGGGAGTCCTCAATATCAAAAGCCTTGAAGTCCGACCAGTTTCTGCTATAATAGTCAAAACCAAATAGCCATTGGTTACCAATATCGAAGCTCACACCTACGCCATACCCGGCAGGAAGCACAAGAGTACCGGTATCTGTTTCATTGAAAACAGTGTCTTTGGGTAAAATCAAGAATGGTTCTAGTATAAAGTCGTTAAAAGTAACACCGACCTTGGTGCGCCTTCCTCTCAAGTTGGAGCCCCAATCCATGACACCCCCTGCAATTATGGTAATCTTCTTCTTAAGCGCAACACCTTTAATTGAATCTATTACATGATGATATTGTACACCTCCCTTTATATAAGCTCCTCCAATATTTATTCTCTCTGTTGTGAAGTAATGAAATGAGTTTGCAGCTTTAAATATTTCGCTACCTGACCTGGTTAGTGGCCCAAAGAGGTAGGAAACATTGGCTCCGAGCGACAGTCCACCAATTCTTACGGCATTTCCCCAATATACTTCATTTATTCCACCTGTCCCCTCATAGATATAGCTGACGTCACCGATGCTGTTCAGCGTTTGTTCATCGGTGATTTTATAGTTAACAGAGCTGAAAGGCCTCAATCCGAAGCTGCTGCCCCACCACTTGGTGACCGGAAATCCAAAAGAAAGATAAGAGAGGGTGGTATTAAAAGTTGTTTGGTTGGTGTCGCTATTGCTGAGTTTTAAGCTATTCGTTTCTGCGCCAATCTCAAAAACAAAGGAATGCGGCTTAAATGAGGTATAGGAGGCAGGATTTGAAAAATTAATTGCTTGGGGATTTCTCAAACCAAGTGACAACCCTCCCATGCCATTACTATTGTGAAATGAGGTTTCGCTCAAGTTTCCCAACCCATACCTGGAATAGGGGGAACTCACTCCATTCTGCGCGAAAGAAGATGAGCCCGTGAATGCCAGTAGCAAGAATATGACTAGAATATTACTGTGAGTTGTGCTTAACATTGAAGTTCAAGATGGCATTTAGCCCGATATGCACCAGATTTGGGTCTGCAAATATCTCATTTTTTTTCGAATCTAYTCGATCTCGCAGTGCTGCTTCGACAAATGCAGCRTCTCCTCCCGTCATCACYACGGTTAARGGGTCAAATTTTTTGTTGTAATCGTCAATCATACCGCATAGCTCACTSAGTACTCCATTTATTACYCCTGATCTGATAGACTCATTGGTTGATCTGCCTATTAGGTCTGGATRATTTTCGAAATCATGTGCAATTAACGGAAGGTTCTCAGTAAAAGTATTTAAGGCCTTAAATCTCATTTGAATTCCATTGGATATAGATCCGCCTAGATATTGTTTGTCCTTGGTGATAATATCAAGCGTGATACACGTTCCCATATCTATCACCAGTACATTGCGCGACTGGGTTAGGTGAAATGCGCCAACGGCATTGGCAATTCTATCGGCACCTAGTGTATCTGGTGTACCGTACAAGTTTTCGATAGGAAGGGCGGTGTTGTTGTCCAGGTTCAGGACGCTTATTGCACCGCTATAGGATGAAAAAAATTGGGATGATGCCCCAACAGCTGAAGATATTATGTGTTTAACACCTCGATGTTTTTCAAGAAAATCGGTGAGATTATTTTCTTTATTCCCATGGTCGATTATCGTTGTTTTAATCAGGGAATTGGCTTCAAAAAGGGCTAGCTTTGTCCGCGTATTGCCAATATCAATGGTAAGGTTCATCAGTCAAACTGCTGCGGATTTTTCCAAAATTACGAAATTGTTGATACATTTGCCGCCGCTATTAATGGCTGGTACCATAGCTCAGTCGGTAGAGCAATGGACTGAAAATCCATGTGTCGCTGGTTCGATTCCAGCTGGTACCACTAACAAAAAACCTTCAGGAAACTGGAGGTTTTTTGTTTTATTCCTTCTGTAAAACAGTCTCTTACCGGTTCATTAGAAGTTTGAACTTTCGACCATTTTTTTCAGGGGAATTTATGTCCCTAACATTAGTCTTCGGCAACAATCTGTTTGCCAAGTACATTCTATTCTACAAACCAAATGTTCCAATCGCAATCATTGAAGCAAAGGACAATAAACACGCTGTAATGGGTAGCATTCAAAAAGCACTTTGATAGCCGCACGTAATTTTCCCCTTTCTGGATTGGGCTGCCATTTAAGATGGATGAACGCAATGGGTTCATCTTAAATCAAAAAATAGGTTAAATCACTTTGGACCAATCGATTAATTGGTAAATTGTGCCGCAATAAAAACAGTTTTTTGTTTGTTTTGTTCGCTGCTTTATTAAAAATTAGGYTATCACAATACCAATGAAGTATTCTGCAATCGCATTAAATGACAAATTTARCGGGGGAAGACWWRGTGCAAGTCTGCATTTCTCTGAGCAGAATTTGGTTTGTTCATTTAATGAGGAAGAGTTGCTGATTCCGGCAAGCCAGGTAGAGCTATCCTTGGGAGGAGCGTCGCAACGATTGATCTACCTCCGGCATTCAAAATTAGGAGCCACCACATTATATACCACGGAGCTTCAGTTTTTGCAAGATTCAGCTTTAGCGGGAAATCTTAGCGTGCAAAATGTATTAGCGGCCAAGAATAAGTTCCGTACCAGAAATTTGCTTTCCATAGCAGCCATTATGCTATTTATCGGTGCGGTTATATTGGGGTTCGTCTTGAATCAAAATAAACTGGTGAAGCTTCTGGCAGATCAGGTTCCAATCCAATCGGAACAAGAGCTTGGCGAGAAAATATTTGGTTCAGTAGTGGAGGAAAGTCAACTCATCAAAGATTCGATTTTAATTGCACAAATCACCCATATCGCACAGCCCATTGTTGAGCAGGTTGAAGACAGTAATTTTTATTTCCAATTTGATATTATTGAGGATCCAACGATGAATGCTTTTGCGTTGCCAGGGGGACGAATCGTGATTAATAGTGGATTAATCAATATGGCAGAAAGCTGGGAGGAGATACAAGGGGTTTTGGCTCATGAAATTTCGCATGTAACTAAAAGACACCATGTAAGAGGAATTATCAGCAAGTTGGGGGTGATGTTTTTATTATCAGCATTTATAGGTGATGGTTCTGCAATCATGGATGCTGTTTACCAGTATGGCAGTCAGCTGGAATCTCTAATGTACAGTCGTAATTTCGAACAGGAAGCGGATGATAGTGGATGGGAATATTTAGTTGGTGCTAACATCAATCCCTCTGGGATGATCCAATTTTTTGAGAAATTGGATGAAAAAAGCAGCGAGGAGGATCAGGAAAAAGAAAATGAACATGATGAAGATGACCGTGAAACKGACGCAACTGTGGAAGAGTTGACCAGCTTTCTAAGCAGCCACCCCGCCACMACAAAGCGAATTGAAATCTTAAACAAAAAATTATTGAAGCTTAAGACTACTGAATTTATTAAATCAGAAATCGATCTCGAACAATTTAAAACCAGATTAAACCAAAAAATATGAACATAACTATAGAAGGGCAGCCTGCATTTGCCTATTTAAATATTGATCTGGATCCAGGTGAATTCTTGGTGGCTGAATCTGATGCGATGGCAAGCATGGCCGCTGATTTAGATATGAAAGCCAAATTAAATGGAGGACTCATCAAAGGGCTTTTGCGAAAGTTTCTGGGAGGAGAGAGTTTGTTTATTAATGAGTTTACAAACAATGGCTCTGAAACTAAAAGGCTTACCGTTACGCAGGCTACGCCAGGAGACATCTTGGTAAAAGAACTCAACAATGAAACATACTACTTGCAACCTGGAGCTTACATCTGTTCTACATCAGGCGTAAAACTGGGCTTAAAGTATGCTGGCATCGCCTCCTTTATTGGAGGAGAAGGCCTCTTCAAATTAGCGATGTCAGGAAGTGGGAAAGTCGCTTTTGGAGCTTATGGTGGATTGATGGAAAAAGAAGTGGTAGGAGAGTACATTATTGATAGCAGTCATTTAGTGGCGTATGGACCCGGAATGAAATTAAAAGTTCAAATGGCCTCCGGAGTTTTTGGAAGTTTATTTAGTGGAGAGGGCCTTGTTACCCGAATTGAAGGAAATGGGAAGGTAATCATTCAGACGCGAAGCTTAAGTGGTTTGGTGCGATGGGTAAATAGACACATTTAATAATTATACCATGAATATAGATATTGAACTGGGGCCAGGAAGCTCTGTTGCTAAAGTCAATTTAGAGRAGGGTGAAGAGTTGACCACCGAGGGTGGATGTATGGTTGCCATGAATAAGGGCCTATCGGTTGAGACCACTACACATAAAAAAGGCAAAGGAAGTGTGATGAAGTCGCTAAAGCGATTGATTTCTGGAGAGAGCTTCTTTATGAATCATTATACGGCCAACGAAGACAACCAGGAAATTTATCTATCTGCTACACTGCCGGGAGATATGTTTGTTTACGAATTAAAGGGGGACAGCTTAATCGTTCAATCAGGCTCCTATGTCGCTTCAGGGCCAGGGGTAGAAGTTGATTTTGGATGGCAAGGGTTTAAATCTTTTTTATCTGGAGAAAGTGCATTTTGGCTGAAYTTAAATGGAAATGGCAGCGTAATYATCAACTCTTTTGGCGCGATTTATCCAATTCATGTTGATGGYGATTACATAGTSGAYACRGGCCACATTGTTGCTTTCAATGAAACGCTTGACTTTGACATTACCAARGCTGGRAAAAGCTGGGTGTCATCAATGTTAGGAGGTGAAGGCTTGGTTTGTAAATTTAAAGGAAAAGGAACCGTCTGGTGTCAATCACACAATGCAGGATCCTTTGGCTCTGTATTGGGCCCTAAACTTAAAGCAAAATAAAAATGGAGAATAAATTTGAATTCAAGTTTCATGCTAAGCCTGATTATGCGATGGCTACGATCACCATACCGGCCAATACTACCTTAAGAGTGGAAGCTTCCGCTATGGCTAGTATGGACACCAATGTAAATATGAAAACCAAAATGAAAGGTGGGCTGGGTAGAATATTTACCGGCGAATCTTTATTTATTAATGAATTTACAGCCGAGAATGCTAAAGGCGAGATTCAGGTCAGTCCTTCTGCCCCTGGAGACCTGTTTCATGTTTACCTGAACAATGAGTCGATGTACTTGCAAAGCTCTGCTTTTGTCGCTTCAGCCATGGAGGTGGAAATAGATACCAAGTGGCAAGGCCTTAAGGGTTTTTTTAGTGGTGAAGGATTGTTCCTTGCTAAATGCAGTGGAACTGGAGATCTTTGGTTCAACAGTTATGGTGGCATCATTGAAATTGATGTTAAAGACTCCTACATAGTAGACACTGGACATATTGTGGCCTTTAGTGATAGCTTACAATATCGGGTAACCAAGTTTGGGAACTACAAATCCCTGTTCCTATCTGGAGAAGGATTGGTTTGTGAGTTTTCTGGTGAAGGTAAAATCTGGATTCAGACTAGAAAAGTCATGCCATTCTCACGGTGGACCTGGCCCTTCAGGCCGACAAAAAACAACAGTTAAAGCGGTTTGTTGTCACTGAACAAAAACACGTTCAAAAGTTCCTGTTCTACCGCTTATCTTCATTCAAAAAGTGCGAACTTTGACCCATTCGTTCCACTTGAGATGCTAAAGCCCAGATACAAGTCCGGGCTT
>JAESRW010000183.1 GCA_016764395.1 Flavobacteriales bacterium | reverse complement strand
AAAAAAATGTTATAAAGTGTAAAAATAACCGATGATGATGTCTGCCACCGTTTTTTAATAACTTTACATACCATATCCTGATACGTCAATGATCTTGTTGAAACGTAATGGCCGTAAAGGCTTACTCCTTTTCATGCTTGCGCTTTTAAGTATCGGCGGCAATGCGCAAATTACTTCGGTGAGTGATGGGCCATGGCTTTCTTTCGCTACATGGCAAGCTATTCCCCCCTCTTTAACAGATTGTGTGATTATCAATAACAACGTAACCCTGTCCTTGGATTGGGGGCTAAATCCTGGCGGATCGATAACGGTCAATGCCGGTGCTTCACTTTCAGAAAACCTTCCTGGACGAGCGTTTGTACAGCAAGGGGGAACCATAATAAATAATGGTACGATCGATTTTTCAACATTTGTGATCACTACAGGCATACTAGTTAATAATGACTTTATGCGTGTTGATCAAAATTTTTACAGCGCTGGAATAATCACCAATAACGGGCTTATTGATGAAATAGAYAGTTTATGGAATGACGGCATTTTTTCCAATAATGGTCCTGGAGGTGAAATAATCGTAGATCTTTTTTTTAACACCGATTCCATTAACAATGGAGGGGTGATTGGGTTTCTTGAAGGCGTTAACGCAGGTATTTTAACCAATGGCGGAGTTGTCGCCAGTGTACTTTTCCTCAACGACGGAGAGTTTGAAAATATCAGCCCTTCATCCTTGAATGCAGTGGATTTTTGGAACAATGCCTCAATGATCAATAACATAGGATCCTCTGTAAACGTGTCAAGAGATTTCTTTAATGGTGATTCCCTGCTTCCGATCTCTGGACCACTTCTCTTTAATGATGGCTTTTTTGGGGTCGGGAGGGATTGGTATAATGCAGATTCTATCATTGGAGTTACGGGACGATTTTGCATTGGCCAAGGTTCGTTTAACTGGGGTTATATTGGTGGTACAGTTGATATCTGTGATAATACGGGCGGAGCAATTGACYTGAGTATAGGTCCCAATGCCTYTATAGAATCTACTGTAACAACTTGCATGGGTGGTCTCTGTGCAATGGTGGTTGCTGTGGAAGAAAAAGGCCCTAGGTGTAATGGAGGAAGCGATGGCAGTATTGTGCTCAACGTATATGGCGGAACAGGTCCGTACAACTACTCTTGGAGCAACAGTGCTACAGGTGATTCGGTTGGTGGGTTGACGGAAGACGTATATGTTATTATTGTTAAAGATGCCACGGATTCAATAATCGTGGTGGTCGATTTAAACACGCCTCCTATTGTTGCGACTTTGGTAACAACCGAAAGTATCTGCGGAATGCCAAATGGGAGCGCTTCGGTATCAGCATCTCAAGGTATCCCGCCATATAGCTATCTCTGGGATGACCCAAGTGGGCAAACGACGGCTCTCGCCACAGGATTGGGGGCCGGGACCTATAACATTACAATAACTGATATTGATTCATGCAGCATCACAGACACATTGTTGGTGTCTGCAAAATCGGTTATGGCTGTCAGTAGCAATATTACCCCGGTCACCTGTCTCCTGGATGCTAATGGGGGCATTGATGTGGCCGTCACTGGTGGTACGCCACCGTATGACTACTTATGGTCCCCTGATATCGGTACAGGCCCGCAGGCTGCTGAACTTAAAAGCGGTGATTACACCATTATCATTACGGATGCCGATACGTGTCAAGTCCCCTTGAATGCTACCATACCAGTTGAAGGTGGCATTGAATGCGTTGACTGGAAAATATTCTCAGGGCTCACACCAAACGGAGACGGGGTGGATGACTATTGGGAAATTAGGGGATTGGAACAATTCCAGCCGGTGAGCGTGCAAATATTCACCAATCGAGGTGTGGTTGTTTGGAGTTCGGACAATTACAAGAATGAATGGCAGGGAACCGACCAGGATGGTGAACCACTGGTGGAGGGGGTCTATTATTATTTGGTTATCAGGCCAGAGAAAGAAGAACGAGGCTGGGTACATATCGTTAGATGAAGGAATGGATCAGACATAGCATTCAAAGGCAACTGGTGATTAGCAGTATCCTGCTGATGGTATGCCTGTCAGGTGTTCCAAATGTTCATGCCCAACAAGACGCTGTATATAACCAGTATATGTTCAACGATGTGGTGGTCAATCCCGCCAAGGCAGGACTAGAAAATAAATTGAGCGCCGTATTGCTCTATAAAAAGCAATGGTCGGCAGTGCCAGGCGCCCCTCAGGGTCAATCATTCAGCCTGGATGGCCCATTGAGCAATAAAATGTTCAAGGATAAATTGGGCGTCGGTATTCATTTCGTAGGAGATCAATTTGGACCGAATAAAAATACAGGCTTTTTTGGTTCAGTATCCTATAAGTTGAAGCTGGGTAAGAACATGCTGGCCCTTGGCGTTCGGGGTGGGATTAAAAATTATTCGATTAACTGGGGCCAAATTGAATATGCCAGCGGTTACCAAGCCGGCGGAGATTATAGAAACCAGGCAAGTACTCCAACGTTAGGATTAGGAGGACATTTTTATTCCAAAAAATTTCACCTTGGATTGGTTCTGGACAATGTAACAGAGCCAGCTCTGCTGTTGCATAGATTGGGTACCAGTCCTTATGGCGCTCTGTATAACACCATTCTACTTACAACTGGATATGATTTTCGAGTGAATGACAAACTTGATATAGAAACCTCAATTCTCCTCAAGGAGGGGCCTGCAGCGAGGGGTGATTTTAGGGCAACAGGGAATTTTCTTTACCTCAAGAAATATTGGATCGGGTTAGGGCTTACCGAAGCTGGGGCGGCAGTTTTATTCGGAGCGAGAATCGGAGAAAATTTCATGGTTGGAGTGGCTTTTAGCAGTGCAGCGTCTGGGCTCAACGGTGCGCTTGGCAGAGCCAATGAGATTATCTTAGGCTACGACCTCAAACGCAAAGAGCCAGAGGTAAAACTGCATCTGGTAGCTGAAGATGGCTCAGTTATTATGGTTGCAAAAAATAACAAGGAGTACTTTACGTTTGAGGAATTACCGGATCAGTCAAGCTATTTATTCAAGATGGAATCAGATAACGCCGAGCTTTTGGAGATGACAAAGGAAGTAGAGGTAAGATATAAGAACGCTGATGGCGAAGAAGTGGTCATCACCGTCACCAAGGATAACGATGAATTTTTCAGGTATACCTTTCTGCCACCGCTTAAAGAGGAACAATTATTTGCCATTAACGCAGATGGGGACACCGTCGGGGTCGCTACTAAGAATTCGGAAGGCTACTTCATCTTCGAGTACTTACCCAATGATCAAAATTTAATATTTATCCAAAGTGAAGATGTCGATGATGTCGACATGGTGCTGACCGTTTTTATCAACGATAAGCAAGTCAATCTCACTAAAGGAGAGGATAGGTTTTTCCGATTCAAGGAGCTTCCGCCGGAGGTGATAACCTTGTATTTATTGGGGGATAATGGGGACACCCTGGGTTCAGGAACCCTCAACGAAGATGGTTTTTTCGTTTTTGAAAAGCTACCGATAGATCAGAATTATCTCTTTTACTTAGATGCAAGGGATCTGGATTTAATTGACGAAGTTCAAATTCTTCAAATGGACAAGCATGGCAAAAAGGAGGTGCTGACGCTTTCCAAGTCCGACGATAAATTCTTTAGGTTTCAATACCTTGACCACGAGGAATCCAGGTTGTATCTCATTGGTCAGAACGGTGACACGTTAATGTCTACGCTGCGCAATTCAGATGGATTTTTTGTCTTTGGTCAACTACCAATTGACCAGAGCTTCTTATTCATGCTTGATGGGGAAGAAGCGGAGCTTATTGACGACCTCTTAATTCTTACAAAAGATAAATCGGGCAATGAAAAACTCATAACGGCTGCGAAGGATGAAGGCAATATGTTCAGGTATCAATCATTACCGTCCAGTGTGACATCAATCCCTGGGCTGCTTGAAGAGGGTGAAGTCGCGTTTATCTTAAACACAAGAGATGACCGCATTTTGCGTACGACGTATGAGAGTCTTAAATTCAATACAGGTGAAGCCATAATCACGCTGGAGTCATATTCTTACCTGGAGGCGCTTAGCAAAATGTTGATTGTGAATGATGAGTGGAGAATTATTCTCTCTGGTTTCACGGATGATGTTGGTGCGGATAATTACAATTTGCTGCTCTCTAAGCAAAGGGCTGAAACCGTTAAACGAGCTTTGGTGAAAAGAGGTGTAATAGCCTCACAAATCAGGGTGAAATTCTTTGGTGAATCACACCCACTTGCTGCTAACAGCACGGAGGAGGGCAGACAAAAAAACAGAAGGGTGGAGATGAGAATTGTTAAGGTGAGAGATGGAAATAAATAGAGGATAAAGTTGTTAAATTTGTAGAGAAAGATAAAGAAGATGGCTATAACAAAAGAACAAGTAATTGATGCCTTGCGCAATGTTGACGACCCAGACCTTAACAAGGATTTGGTGACGCTGAATATGATCAAGGATGTCGAGATTAACGGTAAAGAGGTGAAGTTTACAGTGGTCTTAACGACACCGGCATGTCCTTTAAAGGATATGATCAAAAAAGCGTGCGAGAATGCCATTATTTATTATGTGGATAAGGAAGCAACGCCCGTTGTAAATATGACGGCCAATGTGACTGCCAGCAAACAATCAGGTGAGGAGAAGTTGGAAGGCGTCCGGAATATTATTGCCGTAGCTTCGGGAAAAGGGGGCGTTGGTAAATCTACGGTTGCTGCGAATCTAGCAGTTGGACTAGCGATGCAAGGTGCGAAGGTAGGATTGGTTGATGCTGATATCTACGGGCCTTCAATGCCAATCATGTTTGATGTGGTACATGATAAACCAAGAACTCGGATGGTGAACGGAGAGTCTAAAATGGGCCCAATCGAAAGCCACGGTATAAAACTACTCTCAATAGGGTTCTTCGCGGATCCCGCACAGGCAATTCCTTGGCGTGGACCAATGGCTTCCAAAGCATTGCGTCAACTCTTTTTTGACGCGGATTGGGGAGAATTGGATTATATGATCATTGATCTTCCTCCTGGCACTGGTGATATTCACTTAACCTTGGTTTCGGCGGTGCCACTAAGTGCTGCGGTTATTGTTACTACGCCTCAAGCCGTGGCCCTGGCAGATGCGCAAAAAGGGGTCAATATGTTCGAAATGCCGCAAATAAATGTTCCTGTTTTGGGTATCGTGGAGAATATGTCTTATTTCACTCCGGAAGAATTGCCGGATAATAAATACTACATCTTTGGTAAAGATGGAGGCAAGAATTTAGCGGAGAAATTGGGAGTCCCTCTTTTAGGGCAGATACCCATTGTACAGAGCATCCGGGAAGCAGGAGATATCGGAAGGCCGGCGGCCCTTCAAAAAGGCACGGAGACTGGACTTGCGTTTAGAGACATGGCGCAATCAGTGGCACAGCAAATGGCGATTATGAATGCGAAGCCTGCTGAATCAATAGAGACAGAATAGCGCTGTGGTAGATCAAGAATTGAAAAATAAAATCGAATGTGCCCTCGACGAGCTCCGACCATTCCTGGAGGAAGATGGAGGCGGCATTTCACTCCTTGATGTTACGGATGATATGGTTGCTAAATTAGAGTTTTTGGGTGCCTGTAAGTCATGTAGCATGAGCACATCTACTTTCAAGTCGGGAGTTGAGATGACCATCTTGAAATCGGTGCCTGCAATTAAAAAAGTGGAAGTAATCAATATGCCGGTTTCATGATTTTGAAAGCAGCTAGACCTAATAATAGGATGGGTAAGAAAATATTTCTGTTGGCTATGGTGTCTGTGTTCTTTGCCTGTAACACAAAAGTAGATGCACCCGTATTGAGCGAAGGTGAAGCAGATCTATCTAAAATTGTCGCAATCGGTGGAGATTATTTGGCTGGATACGAACACGGGGCACTTTCCCGTGAAGGACAGCAGCACAGTATCCCGGCGCTCTTTGCGCAACAAACCAATGAAATTTATCTTCAGTCTGGTGCCTTGGGAAGTGTCCGTACCTTCAAGCAGCCTTTAATGCCTCTGGGGCAAGGGTTTGGCTTCAATAGCAATAAATGGGAAAGCGAATTTATTTCTCCTGTCACATTAGGCTATAAGGTAGACTGTAAGGGCGTTGAATCATTGTCTCCACTCAAAAATCAATTGAATCTCACGGCACAAAGTGCAGGTATGCAACAGCTGGTGGATGGGGGGTATCAGAACCTCGCCATTCCCTCAGCCAAAATGGCCGATATCACTGATCCAAATTTCGGGCTGACCTATGCACAGGGGAATTCAAATCCTTTTTATGGAAAGATTGCGAGTGACCCTGGTACGTCTACTGTCTTACAGGATGCTTTAAACCTTTCTCCGACCTTTTCACTGATTTGGCTGGGAATGGAGGACATATTCGGCTATGCTTCTGTTGGTGGGTTCAATAAAACAATTCCCAGCTCAACTCAATTCTCAGCTGATCTTGACATAATGCTCGCGCCGTTGACCAGTGCAGGAGGTAAGGGTGCCATTGCCAATATTCCCGACTTGACTTCTTTCCCTTTCTATACATTGGTAGCCTGGAATCGTGCCGAGTTAGACAAGAATAAAGCAGATTCGCTGAATGATCAATACAAACTTGGAGGGATCACACATATTGATTTCAAGGTGGGTAATAATGGATTTGTACTTGGAGATGTGAGCCAGCCGTCGGGTATTCGCCAAATGGTGGCGGGTGAGTTTATCACACTCAAAGTTCCTTTGGATTCGATGCGGTGTTTCCTATATGGGCTCCTAGTGAACATTATTCACGATCGATATGCGCTAGATGCCTCCGAGGTGCAAATCATCAATACCGCAATTTCTGAATATAATGCAGTCATTAAACAGAAGGCTGAACAATATGGTCTCGCACTTGTTGATATGAATACCTATTTCAAGACTATACAATCAGGGGTTAACTGGAATGGCGTTGCCTTCGATTCGGAGTTTGTCAGCGGTGGATTCTTCAGCCTGGACGGCTACCATCCAAACCAAAATGGGTATGGATTGTTGACAAATGAATTCATCAAAGCGATAAATGCTGAGTACAATGCCGTCATCCCAACCACCACGTGTCCAGGTTGTATCGGGATAACATTTCCCTAAGGCGAGGCATGGGAAATCTCTTTTAGTTGGATCCCGTATCTTGGGCGCAGCCGATGGCTAAATTGCCTGATTCACTTCGACCCGTTCACTTCGACTCCGCTCAGTGAACTTACATGCCTGCTCCATCTCGTACCCTGAGTGCAGCCGAAGGGTACAATCTCTCGTTCATCCAAAGCCGTTCACTTCGACTCCGCTCAGTGAACTTACATGCTTGCTCCATCTCGTACCCTGAGCGCAGCCGAAGGGTGCTGCCTGATTCACTTCGACCCGTTCACTTCGATTCCGCTCAGTAAACTGGTATGATCGTCGCATCACGTACCCTGAGCGCAGCCGAAGGGTACAATCTCTCGTTCATCCAAAGCCGTTCACTTCGATTCCGCTCAGTGAACTTACATGCTTGCTCCATCACGTACCTTGAGCGCAGCCGAAGGGTACAATCTCTCGTTCATCCAAAGCCGTTCACTTCGACTTCGCTCAGTGAACTTACATGCTTGCTCCATCTTGTACCCTGAGCGCAGCCGAAGGGTACAATCTCTCGTTCATCCAAAGCCGTTCACTTCGATTCCGCTCAGTGAACTGGTATGATCGTCGCATCACGTACCCTGAGCGCAGCCGAAGGGTACACTACAAGTTCATCACGAACTGGTCATTTCAAAGCACACCTTCTTATTCAAAAAGGCCCTCTGAAATTTTCGTACTTCCGCAAACTTGCTATTCGAAGATCAGTCTCGCTGTGTGCTGACCCTTCTCGTTTAGAATCTTGACAAAATAAAGGCCACTTGGAAGATCGCCTCGTTCAATAGTGAGCTCATTGCTGTACACTGATGCTGACGACCTTACTGTCCGGCCATATGCGTCGTATAGTTGAACGGTCGAATTGTTTAGGCTCTGATTCTTCAAGCTGATTTTCACCGAGGATCCTGCTGGATTTGGATAGACTTCAAGCGCCTTATTGTTTTCATATGAAATTTCATTAATACCCACGGGGCCATAAGAGCAATTAGCTGGTGTGCCACAAACAAATTGGAGCAGGAAGTTAGTGCTCAATGTTACCAATGAGTCATAATAAGCTGCGTCTGTAACGTGAGGCACGTGATCTTGCCCAGGCCAGGGAACAAAGCAATTGTTTATGCCTAAGTTGTTGGCCCGCTCGTGAATGGAGCTACTTCCATCAACCATCATGATCGGAAATACCTGGATCATGGTAATGATGTCCGTGCCGAATGGAACGGTACCATCTGCATCCCCGTGGAAGCTGATAACAGGCGTATCCCCTGCTTCCATCCATGCCGTATCTCTTAGAGCACCTGCAGAACTAATAATGGCCCGCACCGTGCCTTTGTAACCAGGGTTACCCGTATTCCCTTGGATTCCTCCACCCAATCCTGCTTGAGAGGTATCTATATAGCTCGTTGGGATTTCACTTTCCTTGTCTAAATAGGCCATATGCACCGCGATAACACCACCCGCTGAAACCCCTCCAAAGAAGATGTTGTTGGTGTCAATACGATATGTGTTGCCGTTTTCTGCAAAGTCTTTTTTGAAAAATCGAACTGCTGCTCTCGCGTCGTGCATGGCACGCAGTACAGTTTCTGTAGCGTCCACAGAATCTGGTCCCGGAAAAGGAATTCCGTTCATTCCAAGTCTGTATGACATGGATGCCGTAACATATCCTTTCTTGGCGAAATCCTCTGACAAAGGAACTACATCGGTACCGGTTTTGTTTCCGCCGATGAAGCTACCACCGTGGGCCCAAATAATTAAAGGCCGTTCTGCTAATGTATCACCTGCAGGCTCATAGACATCCAAAGCCAAATTTACTGTTGCACCATTAAGGTCTATATTGGACCCATAGGGAATGTCGCTGGTTACATCTACCGTAGTGAACACTTCGTCAAAATATCTGCCAGTGCTGCAGTCTTGCGCCAACGCGCTAAGGCCAAATGAAAAAATAACAGCAATAAGAGTAATTGTAGTTTTCATAGATCTGTGTTTTGAAGAATTCCTTTCTCCGGTTATCAATCAATTAAAATAGATACTCCAGGGCAAATCCTGGTATAAATGCTCTTGCCTTCCACGTACCGCCAAATCCAGATTCCAAATTGGTATCGGTGCGCTCTGCTCCCTCAAGGTATAGGAAGGAGAGATCAATATTAAAATGTTCATTAATCAATATGGATGCGCCGGCCGTTAACCCAAACTTATTGGATCCTGGTGTTTCAGGCGTGATAAAACCGTCTTCGACCGGGGTTAGGTCATAATAGGCACCTGCACGTATGGTAAATTTATCACTGTGCTTGTGCTCTACTCCAAGTCTGAAAATCATGGTGTTGCGATAGCGCCTTGGTGAGCGCGTGTCTTCCAGTTTATCCGTATTTTCTTCAAAATCAAAAATCAATGAATCATATACACTCCATCCAATCTGATTGAAATCATAAGCCAATGTGGTTTTGTCGGACAGTTTATACCCTGCCCCAAAATTGAATACTTGTGGTAAACTGATGCTCGTGGAGAATGAAGTAGTTGGGAAAAACTCGTTCAGTGAACTGGGCACGTCAAAAGTAGCTGTACCATTGTCTTCTTTCACCGTAACAGCGCTGCGGAAACTTAAGCCCAGCGAAAGTTTATCCGAGGCTCGGTAATAAATTCCTGCATTAAAGCCATGTCCAGAGGCAGATCCTTCCAACTTGGCCTCACCAAATTCCCCATTGGAATCAGCAGTGGGAATGCCCCTGCGCAGTAAAAAGTCACCAAATCCAAACACATGAGCAATGCCAATTCCAAGCTTGTCGGTAATTTGGTATCCAACCGTTGTCTGAAGGAATATGATCTTCAATGACATCTCTCTTAACACAAATTGACCGAGCCAATCATCCTCGTATTTGATGCCACTTCCAAATGGCGTGTATGCAGCAAAACCCAAGTTCCATTTTGCGGGCTTCTTTGACTTGTGGCCATTTGAATCTGGCTCACCGTATAATTGCCCGTGTCGGAAAGCCGAATAAAAGGTGAACGGTGTCCCAAGCCCTGATTCGGTGTTAGTTTGATAGATTCCAGGAGACTCCTCCAAATAGGCGATTTGGGAATTGATCAAACTCATACCTAAACTCAAGGAACTCGACTGAACAAATGCGAATGCACCTGGATTGAAAAAGGAGCTGCTTGCTCCGGTCACCAATCCAGTGCCGGTATGGCCCATGCCCGTCTGTTTCTGTCCTTGAAGGTTTACCTGAAAACCGCCGCCCATCGTAGGGCCACAGGTTAAAAATAAAAAGAGAAGCAGGTAAATCGATCTCATATATTTATGCAAGCATAACAAAAGTATCATTTTAAATCGGTTTAACCTCAGAAGGCACATAGCCTGATGATCAGGGTATTGAGTGATGGGCCAAAGGTTGGGAGGGGAAAACCCAAGGAGGAAGATAGGTGATATCCCTGTCCCGAAATTATAATTGTCCAAAAAACAAGGGTGATTTTGATCGTGCTCATCAGCGCAAATCCGTTTGATCCGCGTCATCTGCGTTCCATTACAATGCGCCGCGCTTGTCAAATCATTCTTGTTATCTCGAAATCGGGCTATTTAGGATAAGTATTTCCCAACAATAGGCATCCTTCTTCCCATTCCAAAAGCTTTTGATGATACACGCAGGGTAGGGGCAGTTTGATAACGTTTAAATTCATTGGCATTGACCAATTTCAAAATGCGCGCCACCAACTCCGGATCATATCCCGCTTCTATGATCTCATTCGGCCCAAGACGCTTTTCAATATACTGCTCGAGAATTTGGTCCAATACATCGTATTCGGGGAGGGAGTCTGAATCTTTTTGATCTGGTCGAAGTTCTGCTGAGGGTGGTTTGGTGATGGTATTCAGCGGAATGATCTCCTCATCCCGATTGATGAAATGAGCCAGGGCATAAACATCCGTTTTATATACATCTCCCAATACGGATAAGCCACCCGCCATGTCCCCATACAGGGTCCCATAGCCCACAGCCGCCTCACTCTTGTTCGAAGTGTTCAACAATACATATCCAAATTTGTTGGCCAGCGCCATCAGCAAAAGTCCTCGTGTTCTTGCCTGAATATTTTCCTCTGTAATATCCGGCTTCTTCCCTTTAAAATGGGGCGCAAGCGTCGCCTCTACAGACATTGTGATATCCTCAATATTGATAATCTTCGAGTAGCACCCTAGATGCTCTACAAGAGACTTGGCATCATCTACGGAGTGGCCTGAAGAATACCTGGACGGCAATAACACAGCTCTCACCTGCTCCTTGCCCAATGCTCTTGTGGCAAGTGCCAAAGTTACGGCTGAATCTATTCCTCCAGATAATCCGAGGATGGCAGTTGTGAGTCCGGATTTTCCGAAATAATCTTTAATTCCCAAAATGAGTGCATCATGCATGCGTTCAAGCTTACCTGCCCCATTTTGCACAATTCGCTTGGCATTCAGATCATCCGTATGGATGTAGACTTGATCCTCATTGAAGTAATTCAGCTCTTTGATGAGTTCTCCGGAGCTATTCATGACGAATGACCCACCATCGAAAATGAGCTCAGTCTGTGCACCCACATGATTGACAAAGATGATGGGTAAGTTATACCGCTGGGCATTTTCCTTAAATGCATCAACCCGGTCTTCTCGATGGTTATGAGAAAACGGAGATGCAGATATATTGATGATCAAATCTGGTGATTTCTCTACCATAGCATCCATTGGGGCACTGGAATAAATGGGCGAATCCCCGACGTTCCATAAATCCTCGCAGACCGTTAAGGCTATTTTTGTCTTTTTATATTCGATGATCTGGCACGCTGATCCGGGTTCAAAGTACCTGTATTCATCAAATATATCATAGGTAGGCAGTAGCCATTTATGATGAATTGACTGTACGGCTCCATCTGCCAGAAAGTAAGCTGAGTTGAAGAGTGCTTTGCCCTTTACTGAAGTGTTTCTTGAAGGTGCCCCAATTACAGCGGCTATTCCAGTACATTCACCAGCGATCTGTTCAATGCCCTCTTCGCATGCATCAATAAAGTCATTGAACTCTAAGAAGTCTCGTGGGGGGTAACCACATATGGAGAGTTCTGCAAAGACAATAAGATCGGCTGATTGTTCTTTAGCTTCGTTTATGGCAGAAATTACCTTGGCAATATTGCTCTCGAAATTGCCGATATGATAATTCAGCTGAGCAATTGCAACTTTCAAAACGCAGGAAATTTGATCAACTAGTGTGTTGGAGGATGAGTTTTCTAGAACATCATACCTAGCTTTAAGCCTAGGCTCTTGGCGGTCGCTAAATGACTTGATTTAAGTATGTCTGAAAACCCATTGTTGTACACCAGGGCCACGATGAATTTGGTATTTCCTCCAAGAGAATATTCGAAACCGGCCCCAATACTCAAGCCCAGATTGAGAAATTTGACTTCATCGGAAACGTCTTCGACATCAACCCAGCTCTCAACGCCGGTGGCTTCCCCTTTGGCTTTGGTCTTAATCTGTGTTGCTAAGCCGAATTGTCCAAAATAGGTCATATAACCAATTTCATTCGTCTTAAGCAAAAGGAGAATGGGAATTTCTACATAACTCAAACTGTAGGTGACGCCAAATGGTGGGAATAATGTATCCTTAGTGCCTCCATGAGTGTATTCGACACCCAGCGTGTCAACCTCTAGATACTTTACTTGCGCTTTGGAGGAAATGACGTTCACGCCCGTGGAAAGGGAATAGTTTGTTCCGAATCTAAAGTCAAACATTAACCCATATCCGAAGCCTACTTTAGTGCCATCTCTATTTAGTTCTTTTACATTGTCCGGCTTCATCCAGGTGAGTGCTGGCGTTGCCTGAAGTCCAAACCCAACTTTCTTGTCCTGGGCGGACGATTGAGATGGGGCCATAAATGTCAATAACACAATGAGGGTGAATAATAAAATCCCTTTCTTCTTTTCTGATTTCATCATGACTGGATTATCATTTGAACATCGTCCGGTTGCTTGTCGGTATTGGTCAATACTAAAGACCTTTGATCGGCCGTTTTTGATTATTAATATCGTGTTCGTTTTATACTTTCGTACGTTGGTTCCAAGACCAAATACAATATTAGCATTTTTTTGGACATGAGAATTTGGGTGAAGGATAAAGCGAAAGGAGCTCTCGGTCTTCTTTTGGGATGCGCCTTATTGTGCGCTTCATGTGGAACTGGACCTGAAGATATTGATGTATCTCACTTGGAATTAGACTTCAAAATAAAGCGATTTGAACAAGCGTTATTCCAACTTTCAACGGACAGTGTGGAGCACCAAATCCAGGAACTCGAAAAGGAGTATGGAGAATTCTTTACGTTCTTCGCGGCAGGGAGCATTAATATAGGGCGTAGAGATAATCCATCCTTCTCAACTTCTTTAATGGGGTTCGTTAAAGACGCACAGATCAACGATGTCCTATCGGAAGTAAACACTGTATTTGACAATGTTGACGCACTGGAAGCGGATTTAAAGGATGCATTTAAACACTATATGTACTATTTCCCAGGCCAACCTGTTCCTCAAATTGTCACTTATATTTCTGGATTTAATTCGTCATTAATGGCAACCGATAAGGCACTGGGAGTCGGATTGGACATGTATCTTGGCGAATCTTGTAAGTATTATCAAATGCTGACGCTTCCACAGTATAAAATCCAGAATATGGTGCCTGAAATGATCGTGTCCAATTGTATGCGTGGTTGGTTGACAAGCGAGATGGTAATGGATGATGAGCATAGCAGCTTGTTGGAGCAGATGATATACCAGGGAAAGGTATTGTACTACTTGGATCATGTTATTCCCAATGAAGAAGATCGATATAAAATAGGCTTTACAGCAGATCAGCTGCTATGGTGCAATCGCAATGAAGAGGAAATGTGGAAGCACTTGGTAGATGAGAAACTACTCTATACAACCGACTTTACCAAAATAATTAAATACGTGGGGGAAGCACCCTTTACTGTTGGATTTCCAGATGGCAGCCCGGGCAGGACCGGTTGGTGGCTGGGGTGGCAAATTGTTAAAGCATTCATGGAAAATAATGAGGCTTTAAGCCTAGCGGAATTGATGCAGATGAAAGATGCGGAGTACATATTGAGGAATTCCAAATACAAACCCAATAGATAAAATGAGCAAAAATAAATTGAAGGATTCAGAGATCAAATTCACGATTTCATTGGATGAGAATAACGTTCCTGAACAGATTGCCTGGGAGGCGGATGATGAGGGGAAGAAAAGCAAACGATCCAGCAAGGCGATTATGACCTCAATCTGGGATCAAGACGATCAAAGCACACTCAGAATTGACCTCTGGACCAAGGATATGCAAGTGGATGAGATGAAAGTTTTTTTTCATCAATCACTACTCTCCATGGCAGATACACTCGAGAAAGCTACAGGAGAAAAGGCAATGGCTGGAGACCTCCGGGATTACTGCGCCCACTTCGGAGAGAAGATGAACATTATTAAAAGTGATTAGCGCTCTTTGAAGAGTTTGTTGGACTCCTCTACAAAGGAGAGAAGCTCCTCAACGCCCRTCCTGTTCACAGATGACGTAATAANCGAGGGTGGTAAATCTTCCCATGTTTCCAYTAAGATCGATTTGTAATGCGCTATATTTTGAGACATTGCCTGCTTCGATAGCTTGTCAGTTTTAGTGAAAACGATGGAGAAGGGAATTTGGTTCTCGCCCATCCATTCAATAAATTCCAAATCTGATTTTTGAGGGCTATGCCTGGAGTCGACCAATAGGAAAACGGACATGAGGTTTGGCCTTCTTAAAATGTACTCYTCACTCATTTTRCCCCAGGYTGCMCGGTCCTTTTTTGAGATCTTSGCATAGCCATATCCCGGCAAATCTACCAGATACCAATTTTCATTGATTARGAAGTGGTTGATCAATCTTGTTTTGCCTGGAGTCACGGAAGTCTTGGCCAGTTTCTTCCKTCCYGTYAGGGCATTTATYAAKGAGGATTTTCCRACGTTTGACCTGCCGATAAATGCATATTCCGGCAAGTTGGGCTTGGGGCAACCATCGATGTTGGCAGCAGAAATGACAAATGTAGCAGCSTTAATGTTCACGGGGAGTACGAATACAAATCGCTACGAATTTACRAATGGATTGGTAAATAACTTGAATTCTGGACGAAGCTAGCATATTCGACAGTTAATCAGCGAATTGCGAATGGGTTCGAGTTTGCGAATAGAGGTCTTGTCAATCATTTCAAAGTTAAAAGGCTAAGATATTAGTTTACAATTGGGAAAGCATTCCCGGAGGTTATAGTACGGAAGCCATGATAATGAAATGATATCCTTCTTCATTCTCTTCATGTTCAGAGTGGGCTTCTGTAAATTCACTATTCACTATTCACTATTCACTATTCACTATTCACTATTCACTATTCACTATTCACTATTCACTAAAAGTTCTTGCCTATTGCCTATTGCCTATTGCCTATTGCCTATTGCCTATTGCCCATTGCCCATTGCCCATTACTTATCGCCTATTACCCATTACCAATAGGATATTCGTTGAGTTTGAAATAATCAAGCAAGTTCCCGAATCCGCGCTCCACTTGAACCTTACTAGCTCCAGCAGAATTCTTCAGATCACTTTAAAGAATTTCTCTCTTGAAGTTAGCCAATCATCATTCCGACTGTAAGAGTTTGATAGAGTGCACCTTTGCTGTACCAAGTCATTATTGGATAGTAGCCAAACGACATGGCTTGCTACACCTCATTCGTAAATTCGCATTAATTCGCAATTCGTAGATCCCTTAGTTTACTTGCTTACCCAGCCACTCCCTAACAATACCGTTGAATTCTTCCGGGCGTTCCATCATTGCAGCATGCCCACATTTTGCCACCCAAATCAATTCGGAATTCGGAATGAGATTGTCGAATTCACGGGCTACTTCAGGTGGTGTGATAGAATCGTCTTCACCCCAAATTAAGCAGGTTGGAATCTGAATATTTGGAAGATCTTCCTTCATGTTGTGCCTGATAGCAGATTTGGCAAAATAGAGAATCCGTATCAACTTGCTTCGGTCATTGACCACGTCGTGACATTCATCCACCAGCGCGTCTGTAGCGTGGATCGGATCGTAAAACGTGAGTTCTATTTTCTTCCTCAAATACTCTTTGTCACCCTTGCGGGGGTAGCCACCACCAAAGCTGTTTTCATACAGCCCTGAACTGCCGGTGAGTATCATTCTGCTGATGTTGTCGGGATGATCTACTGCGCAAACCAAAGCCACATGGCCGCCTAAAGAGTTTCCCAATGTGGTTACATCTTGCAATCCCATCATCTGAATGAATTCACTGACGTAAATGGCTAGATTTTTAACGTTGGTTTTCTTGAGTGGGAGATCGTAAAGTGGCAAAAGAGGAACAATTACCCGATATTTTCCTGAGAAAGCGTCAATCACATCCTTGAAATTGCTCAACGCCCCAAAAAGTCCATGCAACAGCAATAAAATTGGACCTTCTCCTGCTTCAACGTACCGAAATCTTCCCTCGCTTCTTATTTGATCCTCCATGATAGTTAGTCTAGTGTGTCTGTGCCTGCTTATTAGAGTCAGGCCGGCCGGACAGCCCGCTCAAATTTAATTATTTTTTGTGATGATGGAGATAGATCAGACACACTTCTTCTGATTGACTGATCTGGGCGATCCATGGGCCTGAAAAGGACACGCTTACACAAAGTCCCACTTTGCACTATAGATTTTAAATAGCTGAACAATAGATAGTTATAAAGTAGATGCAATCCTGTTGTAACCAGGGGCGTTCCAAAAGTTATCAACAAAGTGGGTAAAAGTGGTAGAATGTGGTAAAAATCTGTATATCTTTACACATTAATCTAAATATGGGATGGTAAATCTTATTGGGGCATATGAGTGCAAGGCCGATACCAAAGGTCGGATGATGCTTCCTGTAGGGATCAAAAAGCAATTGACGCCCATTCTGAAAGATGGCTTCATTCTGAAGCGCAGCATCTTCCGCCCGTGTTTAGAGCTTTACCCCATGTCTGAGTGGAATCTGCTTGTGCAGGACGTGAACAAGTTGAACAGATTTGTCAAAACGAACCTGGACTTCATCAGAATGTTCACCACGGGCCTCAAGCCCATCGAGTTGGATGCTACAGGTAGAATCCTGATTCCCAAAGATCTGATAGACTTTTCAGGTATCAAGAAAAGTATTGTGGTCACTTCTGTAATCAACATGATTGAGATATGGGATAAGGATAAGTACGAAGATGTAATCAACAATCCAGATATCGATTTTGCCTCATTGGCGGAAAAGGTGATGGGCAATCAGAGCAATGATGGCTAATACATACCACGAGCCGGTATTGCTGAGGGAAAGTGTTGAGGGATTGCAGATTAAACCGGAGGGGATTTATGTTGATGTAACCTTTGGGGGTGGTGGTCACTCCAGGGAGATTTTGAAGAATTTGACCACCGGGAAGCTTTTTGCTTTTGACAAGGATCAAGATGCTATGAATAACGCACCCAGCGACAAGAACTTCAAGTTGATAACAGCCGATTTTCGGAGCGTTCAGTACCAACTGTCATTGCAAGCAATTGATAAGGTGGACGGGTTGCTTGCTGATCTCGGGATCTCGTCCCATCAAATTGACGTCCCTGAACGTGGCTTTTCCACCCGGTTTGAGGCTGAGCTTGATATGAGGATGGATGTCACGGAAGGAATAACAGCTGCCGATGTGGTCAATGATTAYGATGAAGAAAAATTGAGGGATGTTCTGTGGCRGTATGGWGAGTTAAGGCAGAGCAGGGCCATTGCGCGAACYTTGGTGGAGTCCCGGAAAGACAATCCAATACGCACGACCAATGATCTGAAGAATGTCYTGACACGCTTTGGGAGAARGGGAAAGGARYATAAATTCTTTGCGCAAGTGTTCCAGGCSTTGAGAATTGARGTRAACGATGAGCTCAATTCGCTGAGRACATTGYTGGARGCTKCTTCTGTTATGCTGAAAAAAGGGGGAAGGCTATCCGTGATTTCCTACCATTCTCTCGAGGACCGYCTRGTGAAAAGTTATATCGCMAAAGGAAAGTTTGAAGGGGAAYTGGAAAAGGATTTCTACGGGAACCCACAGCGGGTATTTAAGGCAATTACCAGGARRCCMATTGAGGCATCACAGCAAGAAATAGCTGCAAACAGCAGAGCTCGCAGTGCAAAGTTGCGCATTGCAGAAAAGATATAAGATGGCCATTAAAAGAAGTCCAAATAAGAAGAATAAGCGATCCATTGCACGGGGATTCCTGGGTATTCTCAATGGGGATTTTCTTACAAGGGAGAACGCCTTGCAGCGCCTGCCTTACTTGTTTTTTCTCACGTTCCTGGTCATCGGATATATTGGCAATATACATTATGCGGAGAGCACTGTTCGAGAGGCGGATGTGCTCATGAAGGAGCTCAAAGAGCTCCGCTCAGAATATATCACCACAAAGTTTGAGTTGATGTTTAAGAGCAGGCAGTCGGAGGTGGCAAAGTCTGTTGCGCACATGGGGTTGAAGGAGCCGATTATACCTCCAAAGAAAATTGCAATTGGAGATGAGTAAGTCGAAAATATTCCCTGGTAAGATGGATGTCAAAAAAGACATCCTCTGGCGGGTCTATCTGGTTTATTTTTTCATCTGCATGTTAGGCTTGGGAATCATCTACAAGACCTTCCAAATTCAATACGTTGAAGGTGATAAATGGCGCGCTCTTGCTGAAACGTCCACAACGGAGATCCGGAAAATTGAAGCGGTGCGTGGAAATATCTATGCGTCAAACGGCATGTTGTTGGCCACTTCAATTCCCAACTACGAGATTGCTTTTGACACGGGCCTCCCTGCTTTGACCGATGAAATATTCAATGCGAATGTGGATTCGCTCGCCTTTCATTTAGCGATTCTATTCCCTCGGAAAACAGAACGGCAGTATAGAAAAGAGCTGGTTAGGGCAAGGAGAAAAGGAGCCCGTTATCATATGATACAGCGGTCGGCAAATTACAACCAGCTCAAAACCTTGAAACAATTTCCCATTTGCCGATTGGGACGGTACCGCGGTGGATTTATTTACAAGCAGATTAACAGAAGGCAAAAACCCTTCAAGCAATTGGCCGCACGTACGATTGGATTTGATCGCCCGAATGTTCGTCCGGTTGGGTTGGAAGGGGCCTATGCTAAATATCTACGTGGTGTGGACGGCCATCGCCTGGAGCAGAAAATTTCAGGTGGGGTATGGAAACCAATTCACGATGCACTGGAAGTAGAACCCCAGGATGGGTCAGATGTCATCACTACAATCGATGTGAATATTCAGGATGTGGCCCACAACGCCTTGGAATATCAGCTTACTAAGAATGATGCTGACCACGGTTGCGTGGTGTTAATGGAGGTGAAAACTGGGGAAATAAAAGCCATTTCCAACTTAAAAAGAAGCAAATCAGGGGCCTATTACGAGTGGTACAACTATGCGGTGGGAGAGAGTACAGAACCTGGATCTACCTTCAAGCTCGCTGCATTTATTGCAGCCATCGAGGACGGGCATCTCACCCTTGAAGATACCGTGGATACAGAGGATGGATCCGTCCAGTTCTATGATCAGGTTATGCACGATTCACATCGGGGAGGGTATGGAGTAATTACGGTGAAGGAAGCATTTCAAAAGTCGTCAAACGTGGCCTTGTCTAAACTGTTGTCTCGATGCTATAAAAATAATCCTCAACAATTTGTCGACCGGCTATACAAAATGGGCCTAAATGATCCACTAGGAATAGATATAGCAGGAGAGGGGGCACCCATGATCAAAAAGCCACGTGATAAGGACTGGTCGGGAATTACTTTACCCTGGATGGCGGTGGGTTATGAGGTGAAGCAAACTCCGCTCCAGATACTCACATTTTACAATGCAGTCGCCAACGATGGCCGTATGGTAAAGCCCCAGTTTATCAAAGAAATCAAACGAAGGGGGAAGGTCATCAAGTCTTTTCCTACTGAAGTACTCAATGAGTCAATTTGCTCCCGAAGTACCATAGCACAAGCCAAGATAATGCTGGAGGCCGTTATTACAGAAGGCACGGGTAAAAATCTGCAAAACAGCACCTACAGAATTGCAGGAAAGACCGGAACGGCTCGAATCGCCAACGGTAAATACGGTTACAAGTATGAGGGGAAATACAGTTATCAGGCATCGTTCTGTGGGTACTTTCCTGCGGAGAATCCTAAATACTCCTGTATAGTTGTCGTCAATGCACCTTCTAAGAATGTGTATTACGGAAATCAGGTAGCTGGCCCCATCTTTAGGGATATCGCCGACAAAGTATACGCAAGCTCAATTGAAATTCACGAGAATCTTGTTGATCAAGATCCAGGGGGTTGGGCCCATCGTGAAGATGGAACATCCCCCATGCCATATGTCACTTATGGCCTTCAGGATGATCTGGAATATGTCTTATCCGCTTTGGATATACCCGCAGAATATCAGGATAGAGACTCCCGTTGGGCCGTTGCCTTGCCCAGGGATAGTTCGGTAAGCATTGAAGTGCGGAATTTGGATGAGGATATCGAAAGTGGGAAGGTGCCAAATGTGGTAGGTATGACCGCACAGGATGCCATCTACATGCTTGAGAATGCGGGCCTCAAAGTTCGAATTGTAGGAGGCGGGATGATCGTGAAGCAGTCGATAGAAGCCGGTACACGAATCGATAACGGAAGTGAAATCATACTTGAACTGGCATAGATGAAGCACTTAAGTGAACTGATATACAAGGCTGGCCTGGTCCAAGTCATCGGTGCCACGGAGCGTGTCATCCATAACATCTGTTTTGATTCCCGGCAGGTGGTGAACAATACTTTGTTTGTCGCTACGCGTGGAACTCAGGTGGATGGCCATGACTACATCAATCAGAGCATCGAAAAAGGAGCCATCGCCATTATTTGTGAAGCGTTACCCAAAAGGATCAACGATGACGTGACCTATGTGCGTGTAAAAGATAGCGCTGCAGCTTTGGGCAGTATTGCATCCAACTTCTACGATAACCCTTCCACCAAATTAAAGCTGATAGGGTTAACAGGCACCAATGGAAAAACGACTGTGGTCACGCTCTTATACAATTTGTTTAAAGGTATGGGGTACAAAGTTGGGCTGATCTCAACGGTATTGAACAGAATAAATGAGGAGAAGATCACTGCCACGCACACCACACCTGATGCCTTACAGCTCAATGGACTGCTGCACAAAATGGTTGAAAAGGGTTGTGGCTACTGCTTTATGGAAGTGAGTTCCCATGCCATCGTCCAAAGGCGCATCTCGGGATTGACTTTTGCAGGCGGTGTTTTTACCAATATTACCCAYGARCACCTCGACTATCAYAAGACTTTTGACGATTACATCGCTGCGAAGAAGGYGTTCTTTGACACACTTCCGAGTGCCGCATTTGCGCTTTCCAACAAGGACGAYAAGCARGGYTCTGTMATGCTRCAAAATACCAATGCAACAAAATGGTATTACAGTACCCGCGCTATGGCGGATTTCAAGTGCAAGGTCTTGGAAAACCAGTTTTCAGGTCTGCAGCTCAATATGGATGGCCATGAGATTTGGTCCAAGCTACTCGGTGAATTCAATGCCTACAATTTGCTGGTAGCCTATGCTGTAGCCCGGCTCACKGATCACGAGCAGGTAAAAGTTCTTACGGAACTAAGCACCCTGGAACCGGTAGATGGCAGGTTTGATTGCTTTACAGCTGGCCCTGGTATTATTGGAATTGTGGATTACGCCCATACCCCTGATGCATTGGACAATGTGCTCTCAACCATCAATAAAATGCGGACAGGTAAGGAACTGTTAATCACGGTAGTCGGATGTGGGGGAGACCGGGATATACAGAAACGTCCTGAAATGGCACAGCTGGCCTGCGAAAAAAGCAACAAGGTCATTCTGACGTCCGACAATCCCAGGTCGGAAGAGCCTGAGGCTATTCTAGCGGATATGCAAAAAGGCGTTGAAAAGAAATTCATGTCCAAAGCACTCACCATTACGGACAGGAGAGAAGCAATCAAAACAGCATGTGCGTTGGCCAAAAAAGATGATATCATCCTTGTTGCCGGAAAGGGACATGAGAAATATCAGGAAACAAAGGGAAAGAGAACCCCATTTGATGACAAGCTGGTGCTGATAGAAGCGTGTGAAATGATGAATGATTGAAAAGTAAAAAGTTGAAAGTGAAAAGTTGAAAGTAAAAAGTTGAAAGTGAAAAGTAAAAAGCAAGTAACGAATGGCAAAGAATCAGGTCCAGTTTGCAATGGGCAATAAGCAATTAGCAATAAGCAATTAGTAATGAATGTTTAACAAATAACACGCAACAGGCAGCACGCAACAGGCAGCACCCAACACGCAACAGGCAGCACCCAACACGCAACACGCAACATGCAACAGGCAACATGCAACACGCAACACGCAACACGCAATTAGAAATTAGGAATTAGCAATTAACAACCCGTGTTATACCATCTATTCGAATATCTAGAATCGGCGTTCCAGTTACCTGGTGCGAGTGTGTTCCAGTACATCTCGTTCAGGGCGGCGCTTGCGATCATGACCTCGCTCTTGATATCGATGGTTTTTGGTAAGCGGATCATTGATGTTTTGCTCAGAAAACAGGTGGGAGAAACGGTACGGGATCTAGGCTTAACGGGTCAAAAAGAAAAGGAGGGAACACCGACCATGGGTGGGCTGATCATTCTGGGTGCCATCGTGATACCGGTGTTATTGTTTGCTCGCTTGGACAATATTTATGTCATCCTCATGCTGCTCACCACCGTGTGGCTGGGTATGATAGGATTTGTCGATGACTACATCAAGGTCTTCAAAAAGAACAAAAAAGGCCTGGCGGGGCGCTTTAAAATTATGGGCCAGGTGCTCCTGGGATTGGTGGTTGGTTCGGTCCTGTATTTCAATCCCGCAGTGGTAATAAAGGAGAAAATTCCGGCAACGGCTGAAAATATAGCTGCGGCAGGAGAATTGTCGGATTCTGATTTTACCGCTGATGGGAACTTCATTTGGAAGGAGTCCAAGTCAATGAAAACAACCATCCCGTTTTTCAAAAATAACGAGTTTGATTATTCCGCGGTGTTGGGGTTTCTGGGTCCCAATGGTGCTTGGTGGAGTTTTCTGATTTTTATTCCGCTCGTGATCTTCATTATTACGGCCGTCTCCAACGGCGCCAATATTACGGATGGCCTGGATGGTTTGACAACAGGGGTGTCAGCGATTATCGGATCTGCCCTTGGCGTGCTGGCTTACGTGTCAGGTAACATCTTCTTTGCAGATTTTCTGAACATCATGTACATCCCAAACACCGGGGAGATTGTAATCTTCATAAGTGCGTTCATCGGGGCTTGCGTGGGATTTTTATGGTACAACTCCTATCCGGCCCAGGTATTTATGGGGGATACTGGAAGCCTGGCCCTGGGGGGCATTATCGCCGTGTTAGCCATTGCCATACGAAAGGAATTACTCATTCCCATACTCTGTGGAGTGTTTCTGGTGGAGAATTTTTCTGTGATGATACAGGTGGGATATTTCAAGTACACGAAGAAAAAATATGGTGAAGGAAGGCGCGTGTTTCTGATGGCTCCACTCCATCATCATTATCAGAAAAAGGGATTTAACGAGTCGAAAATTGTGACAAGGTTCTGGATCGTTTGTGTAATGCTCGCTGTGTTGACAGTGATCACCTTGAAGATAAGATAATGAATCAAAGAGGGAAATGAGGAAGCTGGTAGTACTTGGAGCTGGTGAAAGTGGAACTGGTGCTGCGGTACTCGCGAAAAAAGAGGGATATCAGGTGTTTGTATCTGATAAAGGTGAGATCAA
>JAESRW010000022.1 GCA_016764395.1 Flavobacteriales bacterium | reverse complement strand
CATACAAAGGCAAAGGTGTGAAGTACGTTGAGGAAGTATTGAGAAGAAAAGCAGGTAAAGCAGTAGCAAAATCATAAAGTAATGGCACAAGATAAATCATCCCGCCGTCTGCGGATTAAGACCCGATTCAAGAACACCATTGTTGGAACCTCAGAGAGGCCAAGACTTTCAGTGTTCAGAAGCAATAAGCAGATCTATGCGCAACTCATCGACGATGAAAGTGGACGCACAGTAGCTTCAGCTAGCTCTCTTTTGGACAAGAAGGCGAAGGGAACCAAAATTGAACAAGCACAGCTTGTGGGAAAAGAAATTGCAGAAAAAGCAAAGAAAGCCAAGATTTCAAGGGCTGTTTTTGATCGAAACGGCTACTTGTACCATGGCAGAGTCAAATCTTTAGCAGAATCAGCCAGGGAGAACGGCTTAACTATATAAGAATATGATTAATACGAATATAAGGCGCATTAAGGCCAGCGAAATTGAACTTAAAGATAGGCTGGTTGCAATCAATAGAGTTACCAAAGTAACCAAAGGGGGTCGAACTTTCGGGTTCTCAGCCATTGTGGTTGTAGGTGATGAAAATGGTGTTGTTGGACACGGATTAGGGAAATCTAAGGAGGTCGCTACAGCTATTGAAAAAGGAATAGATGACGCAAAGAAAAATCTAGTGCGAATTCCAATTCACAAAGGAACAATCCCGCACAAACAAAACGGGAAGTACCGCGGAGCACAAGTGCTTATCCGCCCTGCCGCAACTGGAACCGGTGTAATTGCTGGTGGAGCCATGAGGGCTGTGTTGGAGAGTGTTGGTGTTACTGATGTATTGGCCAAGTCAAAAGGATCATCAAATCCCCACAATGTGGTAAAAGCTACGATGGATGCCTTGGTTCAACTAAGAGATGCCAATGCAATTGCTAAGTTAAGAGGAGTATCACTGGATAAAGTATACAACGGATAAGGCCTTCGGCATAACACTATAAGGAGATGGCAAAAATTAAAGTAAAACAGATCAAGAGTAAAATCAATAGCACCAAGCGTCAAAAAAGGACGTTAGAGGCTTTGGGAATCAAAAAGATGCAGCAAGTTGTTGAACACGAAGCTACACCCCAAATTCTTGGAATGGTGCACAAAGTAAGCCACCTGGTAACAGTAGAAGGGCTGTAAAACAATATAACATGGATTTAAGCAATTTAAAACCGGCAAAAGGATCAATCAAAACCAGCCAACGACTTGGCCGGGGTCAGGGATCTACAAAAGGCGGAACAGCTGGTAGGGGCCACAAAGGACAAAAATCTCGATCTGGTTACTCACAGAAATTTGGTTTTGAAGGTGGGCAGCAACCCATACAAACCAGGCTGCCTAAATTTGGCTTCAAGAATATCAACCGCGTCGAATATAAAGGAATCAACCTGGATACTCTTCAATCACTTGCCGACAATAAAAAGCTTGAGAAGGTTGACCAAGAAGTATTGAAAGAAAATGGATTGGTCTCTAAGCATGACTTGGTGAAAATCCTAGGCAGAGGTGAACTCAAAGCGAAAATGGAAATTACAGCACATGCATTTTCAAAAACAGCCAAAGCGGCCATTGAAAAAGCAGGTGGTAAGGCCATAGAGCTACCAGGACGCCGGGTGAAAAAAGCAAAAAAATCGAAAGAGGAAGTTGCCGAACAAAAGACAGATACCGTCGCAGAAAGCACCAAAGATGCCCCTGAAGTAGAAGCCAAGTTAGAGGAGGCTACTGAAGCAGCAGAGGAGACAAAAAACAAAGCTTCAGAAGRAGGAGACAAAAAGCAAGAAGCTGAAGGCGCGAAAGCATAAAGATTTTGACTGAAACCTGATGAAGGGACTATTAGAGACATTGAGGAACATCTATAAGATTGAAGATCTAAGGAATCGGATATTGACCACCTTGGGCCTGATTCTTATTTACCGCCTAGGCTCATACGTCGTTCTACCTGGTGTTGACCCTGTTACTCTTGAACAGCTTAACCAAGGAGGCGCTGGTGGGCTAGCCGGATTACTGAACATGTTTGCAGGGGGAGCATTCTCCAGGGCCTCAATTTTTGCCCTGGGTATTATGCCTTATATCTCTGCTTCAATTGTTATTCAGTTATTAGGCGTAGCCATTCCTTATTTCCAAAGAATGCAGAAGGAGGGMGARAGYGGAAGGAGAAAAATCAACCAGATTACCCGGATGCTTACAGTGCTCATAACCTTCGGACAAGCACCTGGATATCTAGCCACACAAGTACCTGCAGAAGCCATAATCGGTGGACCAAGTGCCTTCTTCAATATTTCTTCCATCATTATCCTTACTACTGGAACACTGTTCGTTATGTGGCTAGGTGAGAAAATTACGGATAAGGGGATTGGAAACGGTATTTCATTGCTCATCATGATTGGAATCATCTCTAGTCTGCCATTCGCATTTGCAGCAGAGTTCTTTTCTAGACTAGAAGATCAAGGAGGTGGGATGGTCATGTTCCTGGTGGAAATGGTGATGCTACTGTTGGTTATTGTCGTGACAATCTTGCTGGTCCAAGGCAGTAGGCGGGTCCCGGTTCAGTTTGCCAAGCGTGTGGTTGGAAACAAGCAATATGGTGGTGTGCGACAGTACATCCCACTAAAAGTGAATGCTGCCGGAGTAATGCCCATTATCTTTGCACAAGCAATCATGTTTGTACCGATGACACTCGCCGGGTTCTCTGATTCTAATGCTTTACAGGGATTGATGGCGGAGCTAACCGATTTTACAGGATTCTGGTACAATTTCTCCTTTTTCGTCATGATCATTCTGTTTACTTATTTCTATACCGCTATTACGGTCAATCCGAATCAAATGGCAGAGGAGATGAAAAGAAACGGCGGATTTATTCCGGGCGTGAAGCCAGGAAGGCAAACTGCAGAATTCCTCGATACAATCATGTCCAGAATCACTTTACCGGGATCTATGTTCCTGGGCTTAGTCGCAATTCTACCCGCCTTTGCAATGATGGGGGGTGTCAATAGCCAGTTCGCACAGTTTTATGGTGGTACATCGCTCCTTATTATGGTGGGTGTTGTACTAGATACACTTCAACAAGTGGAAAGCCACTTGCTAATGAGGCACTATGATGGACTTATGAAGTCTGGAAGAATTAAAGGCCGATCATCTTTAAACATGGCTACTTAATTGAGCAAAGAGATGATCTACTACAAAACATACGACGAAATAGAATTGCTCCGAAAGAGTAATATGTTGGTTGCTAAAACACATGGCGAAATAGCCAAGGTGATCAAGGCGGGTATGACCACTCAAGACCTGGATAAAATTGCGGAAGAGTTCATCCTGGATAACGGGGGCAAGCCTGGTTTTAAGGGTTATAACAACTTTCCATCAACACTTTGCATCTCAGTAAATGACGAAGTTGTACACGGTATGCCTGGTGACCGAGAGTTAACTGATGGAGATCTGGTATCAGTTGATTGCGGCGTCTTGATGAATGGGTTTTATGGTGATTCAGCATACACCTACTCAATTGGTAAAATGAGTGAGCAAGCACTAGAACTCATGAAGATTACCAAAGAGAGTCTTTATAAAGGAATTGAAGCTGCTGTAATAGGAAACAGGGTCGGCGACATTGGATATGCTGTTCAACAGCACGCAGAGAGCCATGGATTTTCTGTAGTTCGGGATCTGGTTGGACACGGAGTGGGCAGAAACCTTCACGAAAAGCCAGAAGTACCTAACTATGGCAAACAAGGTTCCGGGGTGATGCTCAAAGAGGGAATGGTAATCGCTATTGAACCCATGATCAACGCCGGGACCTATACCGTGAAAGGATTGAAAGATGGGTGGACTATTGTAACATCTGATGGCGCACTTTCCGCCCACTACGAACACAGCATAGCAATTACACCAAACGGAGCAGATATTTTATCTTCCTTTCAATTTTGCGAAGAGGTGCTAAAAAAAAATCAACCAGTATTAGTGCATTAAACAGAGATGGCCAAACAAAAATCCATAGTACAGGACGGAACGATAACAGAGGCATTGTCAAACGCCATGTTTCGCGTTGAGTTGGAAAATGGGCACGTAATAACGGCACACATTTCTGGCAAGATGAGGATGTTCTATATTAAAATATTACCAGGTGATAAGGTAAGATTGGAAATGTCACCCTATGACCTGACTAAAGGAAGAATCATTTACAGGTATCGCCCGGGCGAAACCCCGGCTGATTTGGACGCAAAGAAGAGATACAGGTCCTAAATTATTAACAAGCACGGGCAGAGGATCTATTTAGGACATAATCAATATATGCCGGTTTCAGTTAACCGCTGAAAATCAATTATAAAGAGATGAAAACGAGAGCATCAATAAAAAAGAGAAGCACAGATTGCAAAATCGTTCGAAGAAAGGGGCGATTGTTCGTAATTAACAAGAAGAACCCACGGTTCAAGCAAAGACAGGGCTAAGAGAATTTAGCATTGACTGAATAATAGTAATTACCCAATAAGAAACTTATGGCACGAATAGCTGGAGTAGATTTACCGAAAGACAAACGAGGCGAGATAGGACTCACTTACATCTTCGGAGTAGGCAAACGCACCGCAACCAACATTTTGAATGAAGCAGGTGTGGATGTGAACATCAAAGTACGAGACTGGGATGATGATCAACAAGGTAAGATCAGAAAAATCATCGGCGATAAACTTAAGATTGAAGGCGAACTTAGATCTGAGATCCAAGTCAACATCAAGCGATTGCAAGACATTGGATGTTATCGAGGAATCCGTCACAGACTTGGACTGCCACTTAGGGGACAAAAAACAAAGAATAACGCTAGAACCCGAAAAGGAAAGAAAAAGACAATAGCGAACAAGAAAAAAATAATGAAGGGCTAAAGTGAACGAGCGTTTAATTGCTTTTATGCATTGGTTCAATTACGCAACCGGCACCTAATTATCAAGGCCACTATAAAAGCATACAAACGAATCTCAAACACAATTACAGCAGATTAAATCACAATCATGGCACGATCAAGTTCTAAAAAGAGAAAAGTAAAAGTAGAAGCATTTGGACAAGCGCACATTCATGCTTCGTTCAACAACATCATCATTTCATTGACCAACAATCAAGGTCAGGTGATCTCATGGTCTTCTGCTGGGAAAAAGGGATTTAGGGGTTCTAAGAAGAACACTCCTTATGCTGCGTCACAAGCTGCTACTGATTGTGCTCAAACCGCATATGATGCAGGCTTGCGTAAAGTAAAAGTCTTTGTAAAGGGTCCTGGTGGCGGTCGTGAATCGGCAATCAGAACCATTCACAATGCGGGTATCGTTGTTACGGAAATTGTTGACGTTACGCCAATGCCTCACAATGGGTGTAGGCCTCCAAAGAGAAGGAGAGTGTAATTAGAATATATTTTAGAAGATAGATAATCACAAGTTATGGCAAAGTACATAGGTCCAAAATCGAAAATTGCAAGAAAATTCGGAGAACCCATTTATGGTCCCGATAAATATCTTGAAAAGAAGTCTTATCCACCTGGACAGCACGGAAACAACAGGAGAAGAGGAAAGAAGTCTGAGTATGCGATCCAGTTAATGGAAAAGCAAAAGGCAAAATATACCTACGGTATCCTTGAACGTCAATTCTCTAATCTGTTTGAAAAAGCTTCTAGAAAGAGAGGAATTACGGGTGTCGTTTTACTCCAACTTTGTGAGTCAAGATTAGACAATACCGTATACAGAATGGGCCTCTCCCCCACTCGTGCAGGCGCACGACAACTGGTGGGACATAAGCACATTACAGTGAACGATGGTATTGTAAACATTTCATCTTACCACCTAAGGCCAGGCGACCGTATCGGGGTGAGAGAAAAGTCGAAATCAAACGAGACAATCCACAGTTCATTAGCGGAGAACCCAAATGTGTATTCATGGCTAGAGTGGGATCAGACCAACTTATCTGGTGTTTTCCTAAACGTACCTGAACGAGATGAAATTCCAGAGCCAATCAAGGAACAGCTGATTGTGGAACTATACTCTAAATAAGATTTGATCTTGCCGGTCACCCGGCAGTAAAGCACTTAATTAACAAACATAACACGTATACAAAATGGCAATTTTAGCTTTTCAGAAACCAGATAARGTAGTAATGTTGGATTCGTCCGAAACARTAGGAAAATTTGAGTTTCGGCCTCTAGAACCTGGATATGGTATTACAATTGGAAATTCATTGAGAAGAATTCTCTTGGCGTCATTGGAGGGGTTTGCAATAACCTCAGTAAAAGTTGACGGTGTAGAGCATGAATTCTCGACGATTAAAGGCGTTGTTGAAGACGTGACCGAGATCATTCTGAACCTGAAACAAGTACGCTTCAAGCAGCAAATTGAGGATACTGACAATGAAAAAGTGAATATTTCAGTTTCTGGTCAGGAAACCTTAACAGCTGGTGATTTAGGAAAATTCATATCTGGATTTCAAGTGTTGAATCCTGATTTGGTTATTTGCAACATGGAGAAGTCAGTAAAACTTAACATGGAAATCTCCATTGACAAAGGAAGAGGATATGTCCCTGCGGAAGAGAACAAACCGCTGAATGGTGCCGTCGGGCTCATTCCTATCGATTCTATCTACACACCTATCAAAAACGTAAAGTACGCTGTTGAGAACTACCGTGTAGAACAAAAAACGGACTATGAGAAATTGATCTTTGAAATTACTACCGATGGATCAATTATTCCAAAGGATGCATTAACAGAAGCGGCTAAGATCTTGATTCACCACTTTATGTTATTCTCCGATGAAAGAATCACATTGGATGTGGAAGAAAAATCTGTTACTGAAGAGTTTGACGAATCATCTCTTCATATGCGTCAGTTACTGATGACCAAGTTAACGGATCTTGATCTCTCAGTAAGAGCGCTCAATTGCCTTAAGGCAGCAGAAATCGATACGCTAGGTGACCTTGTATCATTTGACAAGAACGATCTATTGAAATTCCGAAATTTTGGAAAGAAATCTCTTTCTGAATTAGAAGATTTGGTAGACGCTAAGGGATTGTCTTTCGGTATGGACATCACTAAGTACAAGATCGAAAGATAAGTAAGTTAGAGGGGATTAATATTTATTACAAGAACCCATGAGACACGGGAAAAAATTCAATCATCTTAGCAGAAAAGCACCGCACAGAAAGGCGATGTTGGCCAACATGGCATCTTCACTGCTAAAGCACAAGAGGATCAATACAACTGTGGCAAAAGCGAAAGCTTTAAGAACTTTTATTGAGCCTTTGCTGACGAAGTCGAAAGAGGATTCAACACATTCAAGAAGAACAGTATTCAGATATCTGCGTGACAAATATGCAGTGACTGAATTGTTCAGAGATGTTGCTCCTAAAATTGCCAATCGTCCTGGTGGGTATACACGAATTCTCAAGACTGGTAATCGCCTTGGCGACAATGCGGAAATGTGCCTTATTGAATTGGTAGACTTTAACGAGGCCCTGTTGGCAGAACCAAAAGCAGCTGGTGCCGCTGAGAAGAAGCCTCGAACTCGTAGAGGAAAGAAGAAAAAAGAGTCAGACACGGCTCCTTCCGCTACCGCTCCTAAAACAGACGCACCTTCAAAAGCTACGGCGAAGGAGGAAAAGCCTGTGGTAGAAGACGCAGAGATTATAGAAGAGGTTGAAAGTGTGTCAACCGAGGCCAAAGAAGAAGCTCCTGCTGCAGAAGACAAAGGAGAAGCAACTGAAGCTAAAGACGAAGAAAAGAAAGACTAAGAATATTTATTCTTGGTGATCTATTGAAATCCCTTTCCCTAGTCGGAAAGGGATTTTTTTGTGGCTTATATGCCACGAATGACTGGGGCGTTTAAAGTGAATTTAGATACTTTTGCGATAGGCAAAACAATAAACCAACATCCAGATGAACAAAACAGTCAGCTTCGCAATGATCACCTTAATCCTAATGGGTCTTTTTTCATGTAAAAAGTACCCCGAAGGACCCGCACTCACCATCCGTTCAAAAAAAGGACGCGTAGCCAATAAATGGAAAATAGACAAATGGCTCATCGGAGGGGTCGATTCGGCTCAGTTTTATGCAGCTGAAGGCACATGGGTCGAGCTCACTAAAGATGGAGAAGCCACGGCAGTACAGGTCCAAAAATTTGGATTACTGTCCATCACGACCAATTTCACGGGAGAATGGCTATTCTCCGATGATAAAGATATATTGGGTTGGATATTAACCGATGACCTTACCAATACCACCGACACCTCGACCTTTGACATTCTCAAACTAAAGGAGAAAGAAATGTGGTTAATAGACGAGGATAACAATCCCAACAAAACAGAGGAAATACATCTTATCCCTTTATAGCAAAACAATCCGTGTTCCTGTTGAATCAGGTAATCCCTGATCTTGTTGAGTTTTTATTCCGTTTGTTGATATTTTGCCCTTGTCCATTTAAATGGATGCCTTAGCTTTGTACGATCCTTTTGATTTTTTTAACAAGGCCAGGATCGACTAAACAAACCACAAGTCGTTCGACACATGAACAAGTATCAGCAAGGCCAACCGGCAATTTTACTCCTCGCGGATGGTACGGTGTTTAAAGGAAAAGCAGCAGGTAATATAGGCACTACCACAGGAGAACTCTGCTTCAACACCGGAATGACCGGTTATCAAGAAATTTTTACGGACCCTTCTTATTTCGGTCAAATCTTGGTAACCTCAACTTCCCACATCGGCAATTATGGGGTTCATCCCGAAGAAATCGAGTCAGAGGAATTAATGATTGCTGGCCTCGTTTGTAAAAAGTTTTCGAAACCTTACTCACGGGCGTCAGCAAGTGCCTCCATACAAACGTATTTCGAAAACCATAATCTTATTGGAATTTCAGATGTAGATACAAGGGCAATTGTCAGAAAAATACGAGATGAAGGCGCTATGAACGCGGTAATCTCATCTGATGGGACCGACATTGCAAAACTCCAGGAAATGCTGGATAAAGCGCCCTCCATGGCGGGACTTGAACTATCCTCAAAAGTATCCACGGAACAGGAATATTTCCTTGGAGATGAGAATGCACGCTACAGGGTCGCCGTCCTTGACTTTGGAGTAAAAAAGAACATCCTCCGTTGCTTAAACGAGAGAGATTGTTACCTGAAAGTATATCCTGTGCATGCAAGCTTTGAGGAAATAAAAGCCTGGAATCCAGATGGGATCATGCTCTCCAACGGCCCTGGTGACCCGTCATCAATGCCTAAAGTGATTGCAACCGCCAAAGAGATCATTAATTCTGGCATCCCGACCTTTGGAATCTGCCTGGGCCATCAAATAATTGCTTTGGCCGCAGATCTCAGCACGCAAAAGATGCACAATGGACACCGGGGAGTAAACCATCCCGTTAAGAATCTCGCAACCGGTAACTGTGAGGTCACCTCACAAAATCACGGATTCGTGGTAAACTATGATGATGCCATCAATAATGAAAATATTGAGGTGACGCACATTCACCTCAATGATCATACATTGGCGGGCATCAAATTAAAAGATCAAAACGTGTTTTCAGTACAGTTTCATCCCGAAGCTTCCGCCGGGCCCAACGACTCAAGATATCTTTTTGATGAGTTTATTGAGAACATTGCTAAAAACAAACCAAAGCTGGTTCCGGCAGAAAAAATTGATAAAACCAACGGAGCCGACATTCAAAAGCCTTAAATCAAATTTAACATGGGGAAGATTGCCAAAATCCACGCGAGGCAAATATTGGACTCGCGCGGAAATCCGAGTATAGAAGTAGATTTAACCTCAGACAAGGGTCACATGGGCCGCGCCGCTGTACCTTCTGGCGCATCTACCGGGGTTCACGAAGCAGTGGAATTACGAGATGGGGACCAGAATCATTACTTGGGCAAAGGTGTATTGAAAGCCGTGTCCAATGTAAATGAACTTTTAAATAGAGAATTGCAGGGATTTAATCTGGAAGACCAGGAAGGGCTGGATCAAAAAATGATCGACCTCGATGGTACAGAAAACAAGTCAAACTTAGGAGCCAATGCTATCCTCGGAGTTTCACTGGCCGCTGCAAAAGCCGCAGCTTCAGAGCAACAAGTTTCTCTCTTCCGACACTTAGGTGGAAATAACGCTACTACTCTGCCCATGCCGATGATGAATATCCTCAACGGGGGCTCACATGCCGACAATGGAATTGACTTCCAGGAATTCATGGTTATGCCAATAGGCGCTTCTTCTTTTACAGAAGGATTGAGAATGGGCGTAGAGGTATTTCATGCCTTGAAATCCGTTTTGAAAAAGGAAAATTTATCCACCAATGTTGGTGACGAAGGTGGTTTCGCGCCCAACATCAAGTCGAATGAAGATGCCATCAAATATGTGTTGGCAGCAATCGAAAACGCCGGTTATCGGCCTGGTGAAGATATGTACATCGCTTTGGATCCTGCCGCCTCAGAGTATTACGACACAGACGAGCGTGTTTACCACCTATTCAAATCAACCGGTGACAAGCTCTCCCCAACTGAAATGGTAGCATATTGGAAGGATTGGGCCGACAAATACCCAATTATTTCTATTGAAGACGGAATGGCAGAGGACGATTGGGAAGGATGGAAACTGATGACCGAATCGCTGGGAGCATCTACACAACTCGTGGGTGATGATCTTTTCGTTACAAATGTAACCCGCCTGCAAAGAGGAATTGACGAAGAAATTGCCAATTCAATATTGATCAAAGTCAACCAAATTGGTACACTTACTGAAACCATAAACGCCATAAAACTGGCCAAGGACAACCAGTACACTTCGGTCATGAGTCATCGATCGGGTGAAACGGAAGACACCACAATCGCGGATCTTGCAGTCGCATTCGGAACCGGGCAAATTAAAACCGGATCTGCCTCGAGAACTGATAGGACGGCTAAGTACAACCAACTGCTTCGCATTGAGGAGGAATTGGGTGCAGACGCCCACTATATCGGCTCGGATTTCAAGTTCGCTTAATCCTTGCAAATTAATCAGCAGATTACTAAATTAGCCTCAGGCGATTTGGGTCCCGATTTTCGGATTTACAGGGTGAAGAATGAATAAACATTTACAATAGTATTTAGATGGAGAAAATAAAAGAAAAGTTTGCGGAAAAGGCATTGCCTATGACCGGTGAGATCAAAAGCATGCTTAAGTCACATGGTGATACGGTTATGGGAGACTATAAGCTTTCGCAAATGTATGGTGGCATGAAAGGTATAGTCGGGATGGTGACAGAAACATCCAAGCTAGATCCTGCGGAAGGCATCCGATTCAGGGGCTTTTCGATTCCCGAATTACGAGAAAACCTCCCTAAAGCACCCGGAGGGTTCGAGCCGCTGYCCGAAGGAATTTTCTATCTAATGTTAATCGGCGAGCTTCCTACGGAAGAGGACGTCGTGAATGTGAGCAATAACTGGGCAAGAAGAGCAATTGTTCCTAAACATGTGTTCAATGTCTTGGATGCACTTCCCATTAGCACACACCCCATGACTCAATTCTCTGCWGCAATTCTTGCGCTCAGAACAGAATCAGAGTTTGCCAAGAAATACCATGACCTTGCCAAAAAGGACTACTGGGATTCAACCTACGAGGATGTAATGAATCTAATTGCTCGTTTACCACGGGTAGCTGCATACATCTACCGAAGAATGTACCACAATGACGACCACATAGAGCCAGATCCAAAATTGGACTGGGCAGCGAACTTCGCGCATATGCTCGGATTCGATAGTGATGAATTTAAGCGATTAATGCGCTTGTACATGACGATTCACTCAGATCACGAGGGAGGCAATGTTTCTGCACACGCAACCCATTTGGTGGGATCAGCATTGAGCGACGCATACCTGGCATTCAGCTCAGGCATGAATGGCCTCGCGGGGCCTTTGCACGGTTTGGCCAATCAAGAAGTAGTTCGATGGATTTTGGAAATGAAGGAAGAGCTAGGAGGCGGTAAGCCAACCAAAGAGGAAATCACAGCTTACGTCGAAAAAACACTCAGGGAAGGCAAGGTAGTACCTGGATATGGGCACGCAGTTTTACGCAAAACCGATCCRAGATATACCGCRCAAATGGAGTTTGCCAARCGCTATATTGAGCAAGATGACCTTATTGATACRGTTCATATGATTTATGAAGTGGTKCCCGATATATTGAAGGCCACAGGAAARGTAAAAAACCCYTGGCCTAATGTAGACGCACAYTCTGGAGCATTGCTGGTACAYTATGGAATGACTGAATATGACTTTTACACAGTGYTATTCGGCGTGTCAAGATCCTTGGGGGTATTGGCACAGTTGGTCTGGGACCGCGCATTGGGTCTTCCRATTGAGCGTCCAAGCTCTACAACGACCGAGCTCCTTATGAAGGAACTCAACATCAACTAARCGGCSWTWCYYTAAACYTTRARCTATGGCTACTTTCGAGATTAAAGGCGGTTGCCARCTRAAGGGCGATYTGCACCCACAAGGAGCCAAGAACGAGGCCTTACAGGTACTCTGTTGCGTTCTGCTCACTCCKGAAAAAGTAATCATCGATAACATCCCCAGGATTCGGGATGTGCTTTTTTTAATTGATTTGCTGGGCCAACTTGGGGTAACCGTAGAACAGCTCGATGAGAATAAGTACAGTTTTGAGGCTAAGGATATTGATTTTGAGTATCTGAAATCTTCAAAGTTCAAGGAACATGGTGCCAGGTTGCGAGGCTCCATAATGATCGTTGGCCCTATGCTCGCCAGGTTCGGAAAAGGGCTCATCCCCACTCCTGGAGGAGACAAAATTGGCAGAAGGCGACTGGATACCCATTTCACTGGATTCCAAAATCTAGGGGCCACTTTCACCTATGACCAAAAGGAAAACTTTTATCAGGTAGAAGCGGACAAACTGATCGGAACATCCATGTTGCTCGACGAGGCTTCTGTAACCGGAACCGCGAATATCCTAATGGCATCGGTCCTGGCAAAGGGAACAACCAGCATCTATAACGCGGCATGTGAACCTTACATCCAACAGTTGAGTAAAATGCTCAATGCCATGGGTGCCAATATTTCAGGTATTGGATCAAATCTGTTAATCATTGAAGGAGTCGATAGTTTAGGTGGTTGTGAGCATCGGATCCTACCTGACATGATTGAAATAGGCAGTTTTATTGGACTGGCTGCGATGACGCAATCAGAAATCACCATAAAAAATGTGTCTTATGATGACCTTGGTGTCATCCCTGATGTTTTCAGGCGTCTCGGAATTCAACAGGAGCGTCGGGGAGACGACATTCACATCCCTCGGCAAGAATCCTATGCCATTGAAACGTATATCGACGGTTCCATTTTAACCGTTGCTGATGCCATCTGGCCCGGATTCACACCCGACTTATTGAGCATTGGTTTGGTCATTGCCACCCAGGCAAAAGGGAGCGTGCTCTTTCACCAAAAAATGTTTGAAAGCCGCCTGTTTTTTGTAGACAAATTGATCGATATGGGCGCCCAGGTCATACTTTGTGACCCCCACCGTGCAACAGTTATTGGATTAAATCGTTCTGTAAATCTAAGGGCTATTGAAATGACGTCCCCTGATATTCGAGCGGGCGTTTCGCTGCTTATTGCTGCAATGTCTGCAGAAGGTACAAGCGTGATTCACAATATCGAACAAATTGACAGGGGGTATCAAAACATTGACACCCGATTAAATGCACTGGGTGCACAAATCAAAAGGATAGATTAATATTTGTAATTTTGTTCCTGCCCAACACCCACCAGCATGCAGGGCAAAGGCAGGTTAATGTAACCCGATATAAATTAAAACGAGCGACAACAAAAACTTTGAGGCCAGGTGAGCAAATTAAGGGCGAGTTCCAAGTGACCGATAAAAATTAATGATAAACACAATGAAAAAAACAAGTATCCTATTGTCAGCTGGCCTGGTGCTCATTTTGGCCATTTATGGATTCAAATCTCGAAATGCTACTCCAGGTAGTGAAGCAGCTTCCATTGGAATTGCCGTTGGTCAGCAAGCTCCGGAGATTAATCTCAACAGTCCATCCGGCCAGCCAATTGCGCTTTCTTCTCTTCGAGGGAAAATAGTCCTGATAGATTTCTGGGCGTCTTGGTGTGGCCCGTGCAGGAGGGAAAATCCTACTGTAGTAAAGGCGTATAACAACTACAAAGATGTAAAATTTAAAGAGGGGAAGGGCTTCACAGTCTACTCCGTGTCTCTTGATAAAACCATGGCAGCATGGAAAGCTGCAATTAAACAAGATAAACTAGCGTGGCCCTCTCATGTTAGTGACTTGAAGTTTTGGGCTTCCGCTGCGGGGAAGGCCTATAGAGTAGGCTCTATTCCCACTAGTTGGTTGATTGATGGCAATGGAATAATCATCGCTAGAAACTTAAGGGGCCCTGCATTGGAACAGGCATTGGCACAACAGAAATCGAAATCGAAATCGAAAGGTGGAAAAAGCAGATCGAGCAAAGCAGCCAACAATGCTGAACTGTACATAACCAATTAGAACAAAATCAAAGAATTTATCTGAAGATGAGGCGCAATCCTCCTCTTTTCTTATACAAAGCGCTGGATGTTATGACATTATGTCCAGATTCCCCTATTTGGCAAATAAATTGAATGAACTTGTAATCGGAGTATTACAGGTATTTTGTGTGTATTTCTAATGTTTAATAAATAAGATGGCGGTAAAAGAGGACAAATCTGTGAAAGAAGAACCCCTGACTGAGAAAAAGGAGGTAAAAACAGAAGAAACGAAAGGAAATTCAGAAGAGCAAGCGTCGGATATTGAGGTTTCCGAGGAGGAAGAAGAGCCAGCCGAAGAAGAAAAGAGCCCCGAGCAGAAAATCGCGGATTTGAACGACAAGTTTTTACGGCTGTACTCCGAGTTTGATAACTTTAAAAGAAGAACAGCCAAAGAACGATTGGAGTTGTTCAAAACTGCAGGTGAGGATATCATTGTATCGCTCCTTCCAGTATTGGATGATTTTGACAGGGCTATGAAAGCTGCTGAGGCATCAAAGGAGAGCAAAGATGTAAAAGAGGGCATGACGCTGATCAAGAACAAATTGATGACTACGTTAACTCAAAAGGGTTTGGAGCCTATGGACTCAATGGGAAAAGTGTTTGATACTGACAATCATGAAGCCATTACCAAAATACCAGCTCCTAAGAAAAAATTAAAAGGTAAAGTGGTAGACGTAATCGAAAAGGGCTTTTTCCTGAACGGAAAGGTCATTCGACATGCTAAAGTAGTTGTAGGAAGTTAATGGGAACAGAATCGATGGCTAAGAGAGATTTTTACGAAGTACTGGGAGTGCCTAAAGGTGCAGGTGAAGCTGAAATAAAAAAGGCTTACCGTAAGCTTGCTATTAAATATCATCCTGATAAAAATCCCGACAACGCAGATGCTGAAGAGCATTTCAAGGAAGCAGCCGAAGCGTATGAAATATTGAGCAGCACCGAAAAAAGGAGTCGCTATGATCAGTTTGGACACGCCGGGTTAGGCGGTGCCGCAGGTGGTGGTGGCTTTGGTGGAGGAATGAGCATGGATGATATCTTCAGCCAGTTTGGAGACATCTTTGGAGGCGGAGGCGGTAGCCCGTTTGATAGCTTCTTTGGTGGCGGACAAGGTGGAGGCAGGCGCCGGGTCAACAAGGGCTCTAACCTGCGGATCAAAGTAAAGCTCACCCTTGAAGAAATTGCCCAGGGGGTAGAAAAGAAGGTCAAGGTTCGCAAATATATCTCTTGTGATGATTGTAACGGTACTGGCGCAGAAGACGGAGGCGCTTATAGTTCTTGCCATCAATGTAATGGAACCGGACAGGTAACAAGAATTTCAAATACCATTCTGGGCGCCATGCAAACATCTTCCACGTGCCCTTCATGTGGAGGAGATGGTCAAATAATCACAGCAAAGTGCAAGAGTTGCATTGGTGACGGAATAATACAAGGAGAAGATACCATTACCTTAAACATCCCAGCTGGTGTTGAAGATGGAATGCAGTTGGCGGTGAGCGGTAAGGGCAATGCAGGTGCTCGAGGAGGCATCGCTGGAGACCTCATTGTGCTGATAGAGGAAATTGAGCACGCCAGCCTGAAACGGGACGGCAACAACCTCTATTATGACCTCTATATTCACTTTGCCGATGCTGCTTTGGGATCAACCGCGGAAGTACCTACGATTACTGGGAAAGCTAAAATCAAAGTGGAACAGGGAACCCAATCTGGCAAACTACTTCGCCTTCGAGGTAAAGGGCTACCAAGCATCAATGGATATGGAAATGGCGACCTATTGGTCAATATAAACGTATGGACCCCTCAAGAACTTTCCAGAGAGGAGAAGAAAATTCTTGAAGGCTTAAGAGATTCCGATAACTTCAAGCCCAATCCTGCTGGGGACGAGAAGGGTTTCTTCGAAAAGATGCATCAGTTTTTTAAATAGGCCTTAATTCCGCGTTTCATCAGGCAAAACGTGGATCACGTCCATTTTTTGATATCTTTGTTAGGCACAACTAATACTCTTGGCCATGTTTAAGAAACTCATCTACGGTAAACTATTTGCGCTTTCCCTCACCAGCCTTTTCTTTACCTTGCCTCAAAACCTTGAAGCCCAAAGCACTTGGAGCGCTGTTCATGCAATCTTACAAACCAACTGCGGCAGCAGCAGTTGTCATGACCCGGGTACACCAATTCCATTAACGTTAATTGGAACGGAGTCTGACATCTACAATAACTTGGTCAATGTTGCCCCTGATAATCCTGATGCCGTTGCCAGTGGATACATGCAAGTTGATCCGGGACATCCCCACCTCAGCTTCTTATTGAAAAAGATGAATAATGGATTGGACCCTGACAATGGCCTTGATAATGTAGCTCAAGGCGGGCCTATGCCAAAGGGTGCTCCAGGGTTATCGGACAGCGATATTGATCTTATTAGTGCGTGGATATTGCACGGAGCCCCGCAAACAGGTAACGTAGTAGATGCTCAACTTATAAATGATTTTCATGCGGGAGGAGGTCTTGCGCCCGTAGCTCCGATTGCTGCTCCTGACCCCTCAGAGGGGTTCCAGATACACTTTGGCTCTGTTTTTATAGCGCCTGGCGCAGAAAGAGAGTTCTTTCTAAAGAAAAAATTGCCCAATGTTTCCCAAGCCATGGAGATTACACGTCTTGAGACGTATATCGACTTAGAGTCGCACCATTATATTCTTTACAAGTTTGACAGTCAGGCTGACGCAGATGCAGTTCCACAAGGGCTACGGGAAGTTACAGGAATTACGGAAGCTTTTGTTAACGGCACCAGTATGGTCGCCGCCTGGCAAAATGCATCCGATATTATACTCCCTGAAGGAACGGCCTATTTCTGGGATCCGGGTACTACGCTGGACCTGAACCTACACATTAGGAATTATTCTCCGGACTCCATTCTTAAGGCAGAGGTGTATACCAATGTATACCTACAACCCAAGCAAACCAGCACGATCGAAATGATCTCTGACTTGTCATTGTTTTCTACGCTGCCGTTAGATTTTGTGCCTTGTGGAGCGAATCCATTTTGTATACCCAATGATGGCCAGGATCATACATTTACTGGAGATATTACCGGCGCCAATTTATCATCAGGAGGGGCAGACAGCCTGTATGTGTGGCTACTCTCAAGCCACACACATAAATTTGGAGTTGGATATGACATATACCTTAGAAATCCAGGAGGAGGAAAGGGTCAACAAGTGTATGATGGGAATTACAATTTCGAGTATACTTTTGATCAGGGATTCTATGATTTCGAGGACCCTGCCGTGAGATTCTTTGATCCTGACACGTTTGTGGTCAATGCAAATGATGGCTTCATTCATGAGGCCACGTTCAATAATAATGGCAATCAAGATGTGGGGTTTGGGATTACGACGAGCGATGAGATGATGCTTGTTTTCTTTCAGTACACCACCTCTCGTCCAACTATTGTAGGGGTGAAGGAACAGGTTAAACAATCAAACCTTACCGTCTATCCAAATCCTGCAATCGGTGATATGCCTATTTCATTTGTGAGGTCCAATGCGAGTAATGAAGATTATATCGCGCTATATGACCTATTGGGGAAAGAAGTACTCGTGCAAAAATTTCCAAATGGATCCAAGCAGCTATTCCTTGACAGGTCTAGCTTAAATGCGGGCGTGTACATGTACAAGGCTTGGTCTCTGGAAGGCAATGCAGCATCTGGTAAACTGATCATCTATTAGCGAAAAATTGCGAACAATTTATTGAGTCTCTAGCCGTTCTTCTACCTGATACTTTTATACTTTTGGGCCCATTGAGCCGTGCGGCTCCCACACCCTTTATTTATGGCTGAGGAGATCTTTCGTTCCGAGAACATTACCAAGCGATACGCCAACCATTTGGCGCTGGACGAAGTCAGCATTACTGTTGAAAAACAAAGCATTTTTGGCTTACTCGGCCCGAACGGAGCTGGGAAAACATCCCTTATAAGGATCATCAATCAGATTACGGCACCTGATTCAGGAACGGCCTATTTCAATGGAGAGCCACTGAGTCCGGAACACATTGGCCGTATCGGCTACTTGCCGGAAGAGCGTGGCCTCTACAAAAAGATGAAGGTTGGAGAGCAGGCGCTTTACCTTGCCCGCTTAAAAGGCCTTGAGAAGCGTGTTGCCTTGCAAAGGCTCAAAGAGTGGTTTGTCAAGTTTGAGATTGAAGGCTGGTGGAACAAGAAGGTAGAAGAACTCTCCAAGGGAATGCAGCAAAAGATCCAGTTCATCATTACCGTCCTGCATGAACCTGAGCTGCTCATATTTGATGAACCTTTCTCCGGATTTGACCCCATCAACACGGACCTCATTAAAAATGAGATACTGGCACTGAGAGATAGAGGGACCACCATCATCTTCTCCACACATAACATGGAGTCAGTTGAAGAACTATGTGACCACATTGCCCTGATCGACAACTCAAAAAAAATATTGGATGGCAAGTTAAAGGACATCCGCGCTTCGCATCGATCAAACACCTACAAAATCGGATTTAGAGGAGGTTTTCAAAACTTGAAGAAGGGGCTGAATGGGCATGCGTTAATCAGTGAAGAAAATGAAGATGAGGTGAATAAAGCTAAAATAAAATTGGCCGATGGCTCCAGCTTGAACACACTCTTACAGGCGCTCATCCCACATGTGGAGTTGGAGTTTTGTACCGAAGAAATACCCTCAATACGGGACATTTTCATTGAACAAGTTTCTGTGAATAAGGGGAGATAAGATGGGAAAGATACCACTCATAATACAACGAGAATACCTCACAAGAGTCACAAAGAAGTCTTTCCTGGTGATGTCATTACTTGGACCACTCTTGATCGCAGGGATGATGTCGCTGGTGGTCTGGATGGGAATGGCTGAAAATGAAAATCAAAAGCTGATTGTTGTTGATGATTTGAACCCGGCATTTTCGACATTGAAGTCCAAAGGCACCCAGCGCATTCAGTTTGTTTACACGGACCTTTCGCTCGATGATGCCAAAGCAAAATTGCTTGAGTCTGACTTTACCGGAATCCTTTATTTACCAGAAAATGTGCTGAATGCCAAATCCGCTCAGCTCTTCTTCAAGAAGCATCCCAGCTCATTCGTGCTGCGCAGTATTGAAAAAAAGGTTGAGGGAATTGTGGAGAGCTTGAACCTGGTTCAGTTCGGAATCGACAAGGAAGATTTTTATAAGGTCAAGAGCACCGTAACCCTGCACCCCATTTTGTATAGCAAGTCTGGAGAAAAACAAGATGATACCAAAGAAAAGGCCTACGTAGGGTTTGCCTTCGGGCTGGTCATCTACATGTTTATATTTCTCTATGGAGTTCAGGTAATGCGGGGCGTCATCGAAGAAAAAACCAGCCGTATTGTAGAGGTGATTATTTCCTCTGTTAAACCATTTGAGCTCATGATGGGTAAGATCGTTGGGGTGGCACTCGTGGGGTTGACCCAAATTGCGATCTGGGTGGCCCTCACATTTGGAATTATGATGATTGGACAAACCGCCATATACGAGAGTAATTTTGGTGTTGATAAAGTTACCGAGCAGATGACACCAGAAATGGCCAAACAACTGGAAGCCGCAAATGCCTTCAACACCAAAGAGCTAATTGACGAGAACAACATCATATTCAGGATCCAATGGCCCCAAATGATCGGATGGTTTTTGTTCTTTTTTCTGGGAGGATACCTCCTCTATTCCGCCCTGTTCGCAGCAATTGGATCTGCTGTAGACAGTGAAACAGATACCCAACAATTTATGCTGCCCGTTACCATGCCCCTGGTATTTGCCTATGTGATGTCCATATTCATAATTGAAAACCCCGAAGGCCCGGCGGCCTTTTGGCTGTCCATTATACCCTTCACCTCTCCAATAGTAATGATGGTTAGGGTTGCAATGGGTAATGTTCAGGCATGGGAAATGGCGTTATCGTGTACGCTGCTTGTTGGTACGTTTGTCTTTACCGTATGGCTCTCAGGACGAATTTACCGGACCGGCATCCTTATGTACGGCAAAAAGGTAAGCTATAAAGAGCTCTGGAAATGGCTTTGGTACTAATGGGGTCCACCGCAATTCTTGACCTGGGTACCAATACCTTCAACCTGCTCATTGTCAAGAATTATGGTGAAGATTACCAGACTATTCACAAGACAAAGATTCCGGCCAAACTAGGCGCTGGAGGCTTCGCCAAAAAAACAATCACTCCCGAAGCTTTTGAGAGAGGAATCCTAGCCATCAAAGCGCACCAAATGATCATTCAACAGTACCATGCAGATCGCATCTTTGCATTCGCCACATCGGCCATGAGGGATGCGAGCAACGGTGCTGAATTTGTTCAGGAAGTGGCGAAACAAACTGGCATAGAAATCAATATTATATCTGGAGACCGAGAAGCTGAACTCATCCACAAAGGAGTTTGCAGAGCCCTGGAAATTGGAGATCAACCAGAATTGATCATGGACATTGGAGGCGGTAGTACTGAGTTTATTATTGCCAATAATAAGAAAGTCCTGTGGAAACACAGTTACGATCTAGGTGTGGCCAGGCTCTTGGAGCTGTTAAAACCAACAGATCCATTGACACCCGCAGGAGCAACAGAATTTGAAAACTTCCTGGAGAAGGAGCTCACAAGCTTGTTCCATGCCGTTGCGGACCATGGAATTTCAGGATTAATTGGATCTGCAGGTTCTTTTGACTCGCTGGCTGAGATGATTGAAATGAGTGCTGAAGTCCCCATGAAATTGTCCGGGGTCACAGAATATACTTTCTCTCTTCAAGATCTAAAAGAGCTCAATACAAAACTCTGCAACTCCACCTATGATGAACGCGCCGAGATGCGAGGACTGGTCCCCTACCGTGTGGAAACCATTCCGCTCGCAAGTGTTTTTATTGACTTCATGATTGTGAAGCTCGCCCTGAACAAAGTCCGTTTATCCACCTATTCACTTAGAGAAGGTGTGATCAGCGAATTACCTTCAGATTGAATTGGCATCCATTCATTTCTATCCATGCAGATGATATGTCGCCCCTCTGGGGCTTAGAATAACATTTCACGGATTATTGCTATCATTATTTCGCTCCTACGGAGCTATATACCAAATGGCCTGCGAAGTACTCGATCCTTCACAAACCCGGCTAGGGGTGAAATATAAAAACCCATATCAAATCTAAGGTTCCGCTTAGAGAAGCATCATCAGAGAATGATGCTCAGATTGAATGGTCATCATATCATTTCGACCCATTAACTTTATGTAACGCCTCTGGGGTTCATTCCAACGTTTAACAGATACCCTTTATCAATATTTCACCTCTAGGGAGCAAGTGTGGCCATCATAAATCATGACATTAGGCCCCATAGGGGTCATATACCAATAACCCGTACAGCAACCCATCCCCCACAAACCCCGTTAGGGGTGACATACCAATAACCCGCACGGCAACCCATCCCCCACAAACCCCGTTAGGGGTGACATACCAATAACCCGCACAGCAACCAATCCCCCACAAACCCCGTTAGGGGTGAAATATAAAAACCCCTCCCAAACCAGAGGCCGTGCTTCGATAAGACACGATCGTCGAAGGACCCACCAAGGACCACCCACCTACATCCCTCATTTACAAACCACTATTCACTCTGGCTCAGTAATTGAGAAAAGCCCATTGTGCAATTTGAATAATGAGCACCATTATGCCATCTGCATTCTATGGAAGAATTTAACTTAACCTTATATTTGTTATGGAAACTGAAGATACTATGTCAAAAATTTTGGTGATAGACGACGAGAAGAGCATCAGAAGCTCTCTACGCGAAATTCTCGAATACGAAAAATACGAAGTAGAAGAAGCTGCTGACGGAATGGAAGGCCTGAAAATGATCAGGGCCGGAAAATATGATGCCATACTTTGTGATATTAAGATGCCAAAAATGGATGGCGTAGAAGTGTTGGAAAAGCTGATCGAACAGGGTGACGACTTTCCGGTTATCATGATCTCCGGCCATGGCAACGTAGATACTGCCGTCGACGCGATTAAAAAGGGGGCATTTGATTACATCTCCAAGCCCCTGGACCTCAATCGCCTGTTGATAACGGTGCGCAATGCCCTGGACCGGGCTTCACTGGTTACAGAAACCAAGGTGCTGAAGCGCAAAATCTCCAAGACCTATGACATGGTAGGATCGTCAAAGGCACTGCACAACATCCAGGAGATGATCGAGAAAGTGGCACCTACCAATGCCAGAGTGATGATCACCGGTGAGAATGGAACGGGAAAAGAGCTGGTTGCAAGATGGGTACATGAAAAGAGCGAGCGCGCTGGCGGGCCTTTTGTGGAGGTCAATTGTGCCGCTATTCCCTCAGAGCTTATCGAATCAGAGTTATTCGGACATGAAAAGGGCGCATTTACTTCTGCCATCAAACAGCGCAAGGGGAACTTTGAGCAGGCCGAAGGTGGCACCATATTTTTGGACGAAATAGGAGATATGAGCCTATCCGCTCAGGCAAAAGTACTTAGAGCCCTTCAGGAGAATAAAATTATGCGCGTAGGTGGTGAGAAAGACCTTAAGATTAATGTTAGGGTTATCGCTGCCACCAACAAGAATTTGCAAAAGGAAATAGCGGAGGGCAACTTTCGTGAAGACTTATATCATCGATTAAGTGTGATCCTCCTGCATGTTCCTTCTTTAAATGATCGGATAGAGGATATCCCAGTGCTAACCGAGCATTTTGCAAAACAGATTTGCGCCGATTATGGAATGCCCTTAAGGAAATTTGGCAAGGATGCCTACGTAGAGCTCAAGAAAATCAATTGGTCGGGAAATATCCGGGAGCTGCGAAATGTAGTGGAACGCTTGATCATTCTCTGTGATGGCGATATCACCGCCAAGGATATCACCAATTATGTAAACAAGTAGGGAGAGAACAGGCCCAACGTCGAGCCATCACGCTTCCCAACTTCCTGATGATTATCAATGTGCAGCATCAACCCAGCTCTATTTAGGAGCTTTCCGAAAGTTCTAAACTTTCGGAAAGCTGACAATAAAAGCGATCACTCACCTATTGACCTCCTATTCTTTCCGAACCGGAAACAATTCGAACCTTAATACCTTAGGAAAAGCCTCTTCCTATCCGACTTTCGGATAACCAAATCATAGATTCCGCGCTGTTCATTCCGGGAAGCGGCATCAAAATACAACTTTTCAATACTGGAATGCTGAAGTATAAAATTCAGTTTGCTGCTGGTAATTAGAATTTGATTCATCGCATGCTTCCTTCTTCCCGGCTCATTGTTGAGATATAGCTCTTTAAGGGTACTCCCCTCAAAAGACTTTGCGGGTATGACGCGTAACCGGTTATTCTTCAACACCAATTTATCCAGCGTCTTGGGAAGTTTAAATTCTTCAGGCAACTCAGCAAGTTGATTTTCACTCAAATCCAGCTCCAGAAGATTCGAGAAGACAGACAAATCAGTGGGTAATGATTCGAGTCCGGACTGATATAGTGTCAGCTTTTTTAGAGAATCCAACACATGGAGGCCAATTGGGAAACTAGAAAACTGTACGTTGAAAAAAGTGAGTGTGTGAAGGGCTTT